>WFMM01000001.1 GCA_015484595.1 Nitrospirota bacterium
CCGTTCAGGCATTGAATACGCAAGAGAAGACCTCTTTAAAGATGCCACCACTGTCATAACTCAAACAGAGCGCACTGACACCGAGGCATTAGAAAGGATAGCGTCTTTATGGAAGGCCCTTGGCTCAAGGGTCCTGATTATGTCTCCTGAGGAGCACGACCTCATGCTTGCCCTTATAAGTCATCTGCCCCATGTGGTCTCCTACTCACTTGTCAACACAGCAGACTCCTTTGACAGGGAGTTCATCCTCCATGCTGGCGGTGGATTCAGGGACACCACCAGGATTGCCCTCAGTTCAGAAGAACTCTGGGCAGACATCTGTCTATACAACCGCGAGGCGCTGCTTAACGCTATGGAGGCCTTTGAACGAGAGCTCAAAGAGGTAAAGGCTGCCCTTCAAGATGAAAACCGTAATACCCTCATTAACATATTCTTAAAGGCTAAAGAGTCCCGCAGGAGGCTTTCCAATGGTTAAAAGCATCACTCTGAGAAAGACAGGCCCCCTCAAAGGAGAGCTTACCCCACCACCTGATAAATCCATCTCTCACCGGTCGCTTATCTTTTGCTCGCTTTCAAAGGGACGCTCAAGGGTGAAAAACCTTCTTCTGGCTGAAGACCCTGTCAGCACAATGAATGCCATGAGGGCACTTGGTGCAGACATAAGGCAGTATGACAATGAGATAGTCATCACAGGCACTGGTCTTCATGGTCTCAGGGAGCCAGAGGATGTTATAAACTGCGGAAATTCAGGAACCACCATGCGGCTTCTTACAGGGCTTCTTTCTGCCCAGCCTTTTTTCTCTGTACTTACAGGAGACAGTTCCCTGAGGAGTCGTCCAATGAAAAGGGTCATCACCCCGCTTTCCATGATGGGTGCAAACATATACGGAAGAGAGCAAAACAGCCTTGCTCCGCTTGCAATCAGGGGAAACAGGCTAAAGGGTATCGAGTATTCATCTCCGGTGGCCTCTGCTCAGGTCAAGTCAGCAGTGCTTCTTGCAGGACTGTATGCCGAAGGCACAACCACCGTGGTGGAGCCAAGAAAATCGCGTGACCATACAGAAAGGATGCTTCCTGCCTTTGGAGCAAACCTTAAAGTGGATGGACTCAGAGTTTCTGTTACACCCGTAGATGAGCTACACCCACAGGACATTACCGTGCCAGGGGATTTTTCCTCTGCAGCCTTTTTTCTTGTGGCAGCCCTTATAGTAAAGGGCTCTGAGGTGATGATAAGAAATGTCTGCATTAATCCTACAAGGACAGGTCTTATTGAGGTAATAAGGCTGATGGGTGGTAGTATGGAGATAATGAATGAAAGGGATGTATCGGGTGAGCCGGTGGCAGACATCCTTTGCAGATACACCGATCAGTTAAAAGCAGTGGATGTACCCGAGGAGCTTGTGCCATCCATGATAGATGAATTTCCCATATTTTCCGTTCTTGCCACACAGGCAGATGGTGTTACCACAATAGGGGGAGCTGAAGAACTGAGGGTTAAAGAATCTGATCGTATAAAAACCATGGCAACAGAGCTTTCAAAGATGGGTGTTGAGGTCGAGGAGTACCCTGACGGAATGAGCATAAAGGGACCTGTTAAGCTAAGAGGTGCTACCCTTCAGAGCCACCATGACCATCGCGTGGCTATGGCACTTTCCGTGGCAGCACTCCTTGCAGAGGGAGAGACCACAATACTTGGTACCGAGGCAGTGGACATCTCCTTTCCTGGATTCTATGATGAACTGAAAAGACTATCCCCTTAAGGTATACAAAAAGCATACAATCTGAACTGCTCAGAGAAGGTATTGGTGATTGATTTTAGAGGAATTTTAATGGTGGAGCTGAGCGGGATCGAACCGCCGACCTCGTGAATGCCATTCACGCGCTCTCCCAACTGAGCTACAGCCCCACACTATTAATTATAAATTACTCTTTCGATGGAAGATAAGTCAAGTAGATAGCCTTAATACTTTGAAGACAAAAGAGGTTAAACTCCAGAGAAGTTTATTGGAAAGACCTGACCACAGTATTTTAAAATAAAACCCAAAGCATAAAAAGACCACCATCATCCTTATACATTAACCTTTTGGGAAGCACCATGGCTGACACCATCTGGATTCTTGAAAAGACTGAAAGTGAAAGGTTCCCCTACAGGGTAACCATCCAAAAGGGACAGACCCCTCTTTTAAGGCTCCTGGTGCAGGACAGATGGCCTGGCCAGAGGGGAAACATATTCTGTCTCAGGGCAGAAGATGAAAGCGGTGAGTTTGAGGAGATAGAGAGGGTGCCTGTCGTCTCTATAAGACGGTATGGCAGAAAGCTCTCTGTTGTGCTTGACAGGGCTATCAATAAAAGGTGCGACTTTCTCTTTATAAAAAAGAGATACAAGACCAGGGAGGGCGAGTATGAGCAGATATTCTGGCAGACCGAAAAGGGCCTTAAACAGCACAGACCAAGGGTAAAGCTTGCAACCTACAAAAGAACCACCCCTCTTCACATCTTAATCGCTGCAGACGAAAAATACCCCTGGAGCTTTGGCTCAAACAGGGTTGAAAGAAAGAGGCTGCCCATCGGGGATTACGCCCTGCTTGATGATGAAGGCATTCTGGCTGTGATAGAAAGAAAGACCTTTGACAACATGCTTGCAGAGTTTGGCAGGATGACGGCCTTTCACAACAAACTGACCGAGCTTGAGGCCTACAGATACTCTGCCCTTGTTATAGAGGCAAACTACTCAGACTTCCTGAACCCTGACAAGGTGAAGTACTACAGCCCCTCCTTTACCCAGAAGGCCATTGCAGAGATACACGCCTTTCACCCCTCTTTATCGGTTGTCTTTGCAGGAAACCGAAAACTGGCAATGCAATGGGCACTATGTTACTTTCATGCCATTTTATCCCACGAAGAGGACAGTCCCCCTGAAAAGGTTTCAGAGATTGTAGCCCAGTACGGTTCAAAGAAAGACCTAAAGGGTGGAAGCTACTTCACTATTAAAAACAGGATATTGACGGATTTAAGGGAGGGCTTTACCTTTTCTTTCCTAAAGGAACTATACCCTGATGTGCCAGAGTCAACGCTTAGGCGGATACTTAACGACCTCAGACAGGAAGGCATTATCCTCTGTAGTGGTAGAGGAAAGAATGCCCGATGGTTTTTCAGAGAATAACTTAGCAAGCCTCTGGATTTGTCCTTTGTGCTGAGATGTGATAAGATGAAAAAAAGGTTGCGTTCTTTGCGTTAATTGCGTTTATCGAGTTAATAGCGTTGATTGCGTTAGCGAGTTTGTAATTTGGAATTTAGAGTTTGGAATTTGTTTAGAATTTAGGACTTAGAGATTAGGATTTGGTTAGTATTATCGTGTTAATAAAGTTAGTAGCGTTGATAATGGCTGGGGTGGTGAGTTAGTCTCTTTAGCAGACACTCAAAACTATTCACTCAAAACTAAAAACTACATCATAAAAGAAGGGAGGGATGGTTATGAAATTTTTGGTTGCCTGTGATGGTCAGAGACATTCCCTTGAGGCTGCCCGGTTCCTTTCAAGGCTTGACATTGGCGGAAACGATGAGATCAGACTGCTTCATGTGATAAACTTCGTTCCCCTTCTTCATGATGTGGAAGACTACAGCGAGGTTATATTTAACCTGAAACAGGAGGTAGCACCAAAGATACTCGATGAGGCAATGGAAGCTGTAAAGGACACAGGGGGCGTGCTTTCAACCTCGGTTCTTGAAGGAGATACGGTAGAAAAGATTCTTGAGGCTGCAACACAATGGGAGGCTGACCTGATTGTGCTTGGCTCAAAGGGGCTTAAGGGGCTTAAGTCAATTCTTCTTGGAAGCGTGGCAAGAAATGTGGTTGTAAAGGCCAGTCTGCCTGTTCTGGTTATAAGAGAGACTCAATGGGAAAAAAAGGGTAAGTTAAAGATACTCTTTGCCACCGATGGCTCGGAATACGCTGATTCAGCCTCAGAGGTCCTAAGAGGGGTGCCCTTTCCTGAAGACTCTGAAGTCACCATTATCCATGTAATTCAATCAGCCATTCACGACATACCAGAGAGGTTTTATGTTGAGGTTGAAGACCGTATGAAGCAGCGTGTAGCTGAGATAAGACAGAGGGAGTTTTCCGAGGCTGAAAGCATAATCGAGAAGGCCCAGGCGATACTTTCTGGAAGATACAAAGACATAAAGACGGTAACCAAGGTCGGGGACCCGTCCACAGAGATACTGTCCTTTGCAGAAAAGATGGGCATTGACATTATAGTTACAGGTTGCAGGGGACTAAAAGGAATAAAGGGTTTTCTCGGAAGTGTCTCAAGAAATGTGATGCGTTATGCCAATTCTTCATTTCTCATAGCCAAAAGATGCTAAAGTGCCCTTTGTTTTCTTGACAAAGAATCTATCGTATTTTTATCCTTTAGGGAAGAAAAAACAAAGAGCACTTAGATGAACATAGAGAGGCTTATCAGAAAAAACATCCGTAAGCTCAGACCCTATGAGGCCAGGGAGCTTAAGTGCAGGGCAAAGCTTGATGCCAATGAAAGCCCCTTTGAGTTTCCTGAACTGCTCAGTGCCTCCCTTGATGTAAAGACCAACAGATACCCTGACCCACAGGGCACGGAGCTTAAAAAACTGGCTGCAAGAAGATGGAAGTTAAAAACGGAAAACATCCTTTTAGGTAATGGCTCAGACGAGCTCATATACTACCTGATACTTACCTTTGGCGGGCCTGTCATGTATCCCACACCGACCTTCTCCATGTACGAAATCATTGCAAAGGCAACTGGACAGAAGGCAGTAGGCGTAAGGCTTGACAGAGACTTCGACCTCAACACAGAGAGGTTTATAAGTGCGATAAAAAAACACAAACCAAAGCTCATATTTCTAAGCACACCAAACAACCCCACAGGCAACTGCTTTTCTTCTGACAGGATATTTGCCATCTCAAAGGCAACAAGCGGGCTTGTGGTGGTTGACGAAGCCTATCAACCCTTTGCCAGCAAAAACGGCTTCGTCCCCTTTCTTGAAAGCATGGAAAACCTTGTTATTATGCGGACACTGAGCAAGATTGGGTTTGCCTCCTTACGGGTGGGGTTTTTGCTTTCTCAAAGTAGCGTCATCGAAGCAGTAAACAGGGTAAGACTGCCTTTTAATCTTAACTCCCTGTCACAGGCTGTTGCTAAAGAGGTGTTTAAAAACTACAAGGTGGTTATGTCAAGGATAAAGGAAATCGTAAAGGAAAGAGACAGGCTTTACAGGGAGTTAAAAAACCTTGAGTCCGTCACCCCTTATCCATCGGAGGCAAACTTCATACTCTTTAAGGTCAGGGACGCTTCAAGGCTTCACAGGTCGCTGCTTAGGCGGGGTATCCTCCTGCGGGACATGACCTCTCAGGTAAAGGACTCCCTCCGGGTAACCATAGGAACAAAGGAAGAAAACGACCTCTTTTTAAACTCACTAAAAAGCCTCGTTAAATAGCCTGATAGATGAAAAAGTCTAATGTTGCCCTGCTTTCGGTCTTTTCAAATGTGCTTCTTATATTTCTTAAGGGTCTTGCCTTCCTTGTAACCGGAAGCGTAAGTGTACTGTCCGAGGCACTCCACAGCGGGATGGACCTTATTGCAGCATTGATAGCCTTTCTCAGTTTAAAAAAGGCCGAACGCCCTGCTGACAGGGAGCACCCCTTTGGTCATGGAAAGTTTGAAAACCTGAGCGGCTTTATCGAGGGTGCCCTTATCCTGCTTGCTGCCCTGTTAATCCTTTATGAGGCCATAAAAAGGGCCCTGCTTGGTGCTGTCCTAAAAAGCCCGGAGGTGGCACTGTATGTGATGGCCCTGTCTGCTCTGGTAAACCTCTTCGTTTCCACCTACCTGATAAGGGTAGCTAAACGCACCGACTCCCTTGCCCTTGAGGCAGATGCAAAGCACCTGAGGGTGGATGTCTATAGCTCAGCAGGGGTGTTTGCAGGGCTTTTTATCATCAAGATAAGTGGGCTTCATGTTATCGACTCCTTTGTGGCAGCACTGATCTCTACAGTCATTCTCTACGAAGGTTACGGGATTACCAAAAGGTCTGTTCAGGGGCTTCTTGACCGCTCTTTACCAGAAGAGGAACTTGAGGTGATAAGAAAGACCATCGAAAAACACTCTCACAGGATAAAGGACTTTCATAGCCTCAGAACGAGAAAGGCAGGAAGTGAACGGCACATCGACCTACACATAACGGTCTGTCAGAACGAAAAGATATCAACCACCCACGAGACAATGGACGAAATTGAAAGAGAGCTTAAGAACAGGCTACCCAATCTGAAGGTCATCATACATCCTGAGCCCTGTAGCCACCATAGTGAAAACTGCCCAAAAGAGTGTTACTGGAAGAGATACTCCGGAAAAGGAGATCAATAAATAGACATAACCCCTCTTACGAGCTCCATGGTCTCCTGAGCAACCCTTCTTGCCTTTTCAATTCCAGCGTTTACTATTTCTCTTAGTTTTTCTGGGTTGTCCGAGAGCTCCTTCCGTCTCTGCCAGAGGGGTTCAAGCACCCTGAAAAGGTTTTTAAGGAGTATCCTTTTACAGTCTATGCAACCAATGGAGGCGGTTCTACAGCCCTGGGCCACCTCCTCTAACTCTTCTTTGGATGAAAAAATCCTGTGAAGCTGATAAACCGGTGACCTTTCAGGGTCTCCAGGGTCGGTGCGGCGTGCCCTCTGGGTGTCGGTCATCATGGTGAGGACCTTCCTTTCCACCACCTCAGGGGGGTCGTTCAGATAAATGGCATTGTCGTAACTCTTTGACATCTTTCTTCCGTCAAGGCCTGTTACCTTTGGAAACTCGGTCAACAATGGCTCGGGCTCTGGAAGCACATCCGTCTTGTAGAGGTAGTTAAACCGCCTTGCAATCTCCCGTGTTATCTCAAGATGGGGCACCTGGTCAATACCCACAGGCACATACTTCGCCCTGTAAATGAGGATGTCAGCCGACTGAAGCACGGGATATCCAAGAAACCCATAACTTCCTATATCAAGCTCCTTTATCTCCTCCTTTTTCTCTTTATAGGTTGGCACCCGCTCAAGCCAGCCAAGGGGCGTTATCATGCTTAGCAGTATGTGAAGCTCTGCATGCTCAAGTATCTGGGACTGCACAAAAATGGTGCACTTTTCCGGGTCAAGCCCTGCTGCAAGAAAGTTAAGCAGTAGGTCCTTTGTGTATTCCTTTATTATCGATGGGTTTGTGTAGTTCGTGGTAAGGGCATGCCAGTCTGCAACAAAGTAATAACAGTCGTACCTGTCCTGAAGCCTCACCCAGTTACTGAGTGCACCCACAAGGTTTCCAATGTGAAGATAACCGCTTGGTTGCATGCCACTTAATACCCGTTCCAATTGCTCCTCCTTCTCTGTAGTGGTGATAGAAATAACAAAACATTATAACAGATTTCTGGTTCGTATGGAAAAATATTGTTATATTTTCTGTTATAATATTAGGTCAGGGAAGTTCTGTCCTTGAAATTTAAAAACACAACGGAGGTATGTTAAAGTGAAACAGGGTATCCATCCAGAGTATGTTGAGGCAGAGGTAATCTGTGCCTGTGGTGAGAGATTCATCACAAGGTCAACAAAGCCAAAGATCCAGGTTGACATCTGCTCAAAGTGCCACCCCTTCTTTACTGGCAAGCAAAAGATAGTTGACACTGAAGGAAGGGTGGAGAAGTTCAGGAAGAAGTACGCAAAGCACGGCAAGTAATTCTCCCATGAAGAGGTTTTTCCATCTTTCTACTGAGCTTCTTTTTTTTGTGCTCCGTCTTTTTCTGACCAGCAAAAACAGGGCAGTAGGTGGTCAGGCAGTAATTGAAGGTGTCATGATGAGGGCACCTGAGAGGTGGGCTGTTGCGGTAAGGGGCACGGACCGTCAGATTCATGTAAAAAAGGAGCCTTTGAAGAGGGGCTTCTGGTTTTTGAGATTACCCCTTATAAGGGGCACGGTTACACTGATTCAGTCCATCGTGCTTGGCATAAAGGCAATTGAGTTTTCAGCATCCTGTGTGCTTGATAACGAAGAGGAAGGGATAAGTGCTCTTGGTATGATACTTACTATCATGCTTTCCTTTGCAATAGGCATTGCTGCCTTTGTATTTTTGCCACTTTATCTGACAAAGGCACTTCAGGGCCTTTTACCCATTGTAAAGGAAAGCAATCTGGTTTTTAACCTGACTGACGGTGTATTCAGGGTGATTATCTTTCTTCTTTACATCTTTGGCGTCGGGCTCTGGTCTGAGATGAAAAGGGTCTTTCAATACCACGGTGCTGAGCACAAGGTAATACACGCCTACGAAAAGGGTGACCACCTCGTGCCAGGTGAGATTCTGAAAAAATACAGCTCAGCACACCCCAGGTGTGGAACCAGTTTTCTATTAATCGTGATGATAATAAGCATAGTGGTTTTTTCCTTTATACCTGGGAAGTGGCCCATACTCTATAAGTTTTTAGCAAGGCTTGCACTGATACCTCTTGTGGCTGGCATCTCTTATGAACTTTTAAAGCTTTCGGCCCGACACAGAGGGGCTTACTTAATGAAGGCCTTTATGTGGCCCGGGCTTGCCCTTCAGGCTCTTACAACAAGGGAGCCCACAGAGGACCAGGTTGAGGTTGCACTGAGGGCTTTGAAGGAGGCAGTAACAGAGGGAGATGTTTGAAAGGCTATCAGATATAGAAGAGAGGTTTGAGGCCCTTCAGAAGGAGCTTTCAAACCCAGAGACCATCAGTAACAGGGAGCTCTACATGCGGCTTGTTAAGGAGCAGGCAGAGCTTGAGCCAGTGGTGCAGAAATACAGGGAGTACAAAAAGGTGGTAGAAGGGATAAAAGAGGCTGAAGAGCTACTTGAGGCAGGAGACCCTGAGTTAAGGGCACTGGCAGAGGAGGAACTGGAGGGGCTAAAGAAGAAGAAACCCCTTATAGAGCAGGAACTCAAGATTCTCCTGCTTCCAAAGGACCCAAGAGACGAAAGAAATGTCATACTGGAGATAAGGGCAGGCACAGGTGGAGAGGAGGCAGCCCTTTTTGCTGCAGACCTGTTCAGGATGTATTCAAAGTATGCTGAACGGAAGGGCTGGAAGATAGAGGTAATCGACTCAAACCCCACAGGACTTGGTGGCTTCAAAGAGATAGTTGCCTCTGTTCAGGGAAGAGGTGCATACAGCAGACTGAAATACGAAAGCGGGGTTCACCGTGTTCAGCGGGTGCCTGTCACTGAGACCTCAGGCAGGATACACACCTCTGCAGCCACGGTTGCGGTTTTACCTGAAGCAGAGGACATAGATGTAAAGATAGACGAAAAGGACCTCAAGATAGACACCTACAGGGCATCTGGCGCTGGAGGCCAGCATGTCAACAAGACATCCTCTGCAGTTAGGATAACCCACATCCCTACTGGAATCGTGGTCCAGTGTCAGGACGAGCGTTCCCAGCACAAAAACAGAGAAAAGGCCATGAGGGTCTTAAGGGCAAGGCTCTATGAGATAAAGATGATGGAGCAGGAAAAGGAGATTACCGAGACCAGACGCTCTCAGGTTGGCTCAGGCGACAGGAGTGAGCGTATAAGAACTTACAACTTCCCGCAAAACAGGGTTACCGACCATCGAATTAACCTCACCTTACAAAAGCTTGCTCAGATACTGGAAGGTGAGCTTGACGAACTGATTGACGCCCTTATCACCTACTTCCAGACAGAAGAGTTAAAAAAGGTGGCATGATAACTGGTGAGATGACCGCTCTGGGGCTCTTCAGGGAAGCCTCCGGTGTACTCAGAAAAAATGGTATAGAGGAGCCAGAAAAAGAGGCAGAGATACTTCTGTGCTCACTGCTTAACATAAAAAGAGAAGAGCTTTTTGCTAATGACCCCCTTATTGACGACGAAAAACAGAGGTTAATCTTTAAGGCCCTTGAAGAGAGGACTGCTGGAAGACCCCTTCAGTACATCACAGGCTATGTGGAGTTTTACGGTTTAAAGATATTCGTTGGCGAGGGGGTGCTTATTCCAAGACCTGAGACTGAGATAGTGGTTTCCGAGGCACTAAGTCTAAAAACAACTGTCAACCCAAGGGTGCTTGACCTCTGCACTGGCTCAGGCTGCATTGCCCTATCGATTGCAAAGGAATGGAAGGACTCCTTTGTGACTGGCAC
>WFMM01000002.1 GCA_015484595.1 Nitrospirota bacterium
CGCCTAATGAGCTCGTCAAACCACCTTTCCATTTCTTCAAAGGGTGAAGGTAGGACCTTTGGTTCCACCCTTGCCACCTCAGTTGATTTCTCCCTTTTCTTTGCCATAATCCCCCTCCTGTTAAATAAGATTTTCAGGGCAAAGCCCTTCCTTGTAGTTAGTCAGGGGTTTCTCCCTGGAGGATGTTTATGATCATGTCGTCCGGTTTTGGAAGACCAGCCAGCTTCCAGGCCACCACTGGACTTACAAACTGAGTTGTTACACAGTTGTTTGGCTGATTTACATGATGACAGATAGCATTGAGTATGGGGAAGTAATTGAACTTTCTGTAGTATTCTCTAATAAACCTAAGGATTTCCATCTTTTCTTCCGTTAGCTCCTCGATTCCCTCTTTTTCAGCAAGTGCACGGGCAACATCTTCATTCCAGTCATCAAAGTTTACCAGATATCCTTCATCATCCACATTTACTTTGGTCTTGCCATATTCTAAAACCGGCATCTCCTTCCTCCTTTCAATTTTTGTGTCTACATAAAAGGCCAATATTTATCTTTCAGAGTAATAACTCCATATACCAGGCTCTGTGTAGACCTCTATAACCGAATCCCTTGATGCAATCCCTGCAAGACGGTTGTTTCTTGTGATGGGTATCATGGTGAATCTGTTCTGAATCATCATGTCTATAACCTCCTCAACAGGTGTGCTGACTTCTGCTGTTACGGGATTTTTATTCATAATGTCTGATGCCTTTGTTTTATCAATATCAGCCCCTTCTCTTAAAGCCTTGATAAGGTCGTGCTCGGTTATCACACCAATTATTTCAAGCCCTTCATTCACCACAGGCAATCCAGGATATCCAGTGGACATAAGCTTGTATGCGACCTTCCTTAGTGTTGCATCAGGCTCAATTGCCTGACGCCTGTGCATTATGTCCTCTGTTTTGATCATCTCTATCGCCTCCTTTTAAGAGTTTTTTAGAAAGCCTCTGAATCTCTTTCTTTAGCATCAGCTTCTTTTTCACTGGTGATGCAACATGGTATTCCCGCTTCTTTAAGAGGTTTGATATTGCCATCTTTATTAAGTTCTGATTGCAGGAATTCTCTGTCCCCATCGCATCCCCCTTTAACAAAGACCCCCTTTTCTTACTTTCAGAATATCAGAAAACAGGCTGCTTTGCAACAATTATCAGCACATAGCTTTACAGAAAAGTCGTCACTATGTTATTCTTAAAGACATTTAGAAGATGCTGTTAAAGAAAATAAAGGGCTTTACATCGGGGTTTCGTCCCCAGAGCCCAAAAAAGTAGATATTTCAAAGGGGCTCTGCCCCTTTGGAACCCCAATAAGGAATAATAATTTAACCATATTGGGGAGTTTGAGGGGGGCCTCAAAGGGGGGGACCCCCTTTGAAAACCCCCGAAATAAGGAATAAAATAAATTTATTTGGGGAGTTTGAGGGGGCTTTGCCCCCTCAAAGCCCTGGTGAGAGATTTTTGAAAAATGAATTTTAAATTACAAATCAATAAGTTAGAGCCTGTTGAACAGGCTCTAAAGAGAAAGGAGTGAGGAAGGTGGGACTTAGTAAGGAGAGGAAACAGGAGATTATTGAGCAGTTCAAGACCCATGAAGGTGACACAGGGTCACCAGAGGTGCAGGTTGCTATACTGACAGAAAGGATTAACTACCTGACCGAGCACTTCAGGATTCACAAAAAGGACCACCACTCAAGAAGGGGGCTCTTGAAGATGGTGGCCCAGAGAAAAAAGCTGCTTAACTACCTTAAAAGGAAAGACCAGCAGCGTTACGAAAGGCTCATAGAGCGACTTGGATTAAGAAAGTAAGGAGAGTGATAAATGTCAGATGTTGAGACCGAACGGTCGGCTTTAGGTATCAGCAAAACCACAGTTGAAACAGAAATAAGAGGAAAGAAATTAACAATAGAAACAGGGGAGTTAGCAAAGCAGGCTGATGGTTCAGCCCTGCTTATTTACGGTGACACGGTTGTACTTGCAACCTGTGTGTCTGAGAAAAAGGAAAAGGAAGACCTCGACTTTTTCCCCCTTACCATAGACTATCAGGAAAAGGCCTACGCAGCAGGAAAGATACCGGGTGGATTTTTCAAGAGAGAGGGAAAGCCCTCTGAGAAGGAGGTCCTGGTATCCCGCCTTATAGACCGTCCGGTACGGCCACTTTTCCCGGATGGTTATAAGTGTGAGACCCAGGGGATAGTGTCAGTGCTTTCCTATGGAGAAGAAAATGCATCAGATGTGCTTGGTATCATTGGTATGTCCACTGCACTGATGATTTCAGACATCCCCTTTAATGGGCCAGTTTCTGCAGTCAGAGTGGGTATAAAGGATGGAGAGCTTGTCTCAATGCCTGATCTTTCGGAGGCAGAGGAGCTTGAGCTTAATTTTGTTGTAGCAGGCACAGACGAGGCAGTGGTAATGGTTGAAGGTGGGGCAAAGGAGGTCTCCGAAGAGTTTGTCCTAAAGGCAATAGACTTTGCTCATCAGGAAATCAAAAAGATAAACGCCCTTCAGAAAGAGATGGTATCAAGGTGTGGAAAGCCAAAGAGGGAGTTCAATACCCTGAGTATTGATGAAGGGCTTAAGGCTGAAATAGAAAGTTTCATTAAGGAACCACTTAAAGAGGCCATCAGGATACCTGAAAAACTCAGAAGACAGGATGCAGTAAAGGCGCTTCAGGAGCAGGTGCTTGAAAGGTTCAACTCTGAGGAACAGGACCGCAGTGCCGAGATAAAAGAGATATTCCACGAAATCGAAAAGCATATCGTCCGTAATATGATCTTGCAGGAGGGTATAAGGGCAGACGGAAGGAAGCCTGAAGAGATAAGACCCATAACCTGTAAAGTGGGATTCCTTCCCCGGGTTCATGGGTCAGCACTATTCGTTCGTGGTGAGACCCAGGCACTTGTTGCAGTGACCCTTGGCACTCAGGAAGATGAGCAGAAGATAGACGCCCTTGAGGGTGAATCCTACAAGTCCTTTATGCTTCACTATAACTTTCCACCCTTCAGCGTTGGAGAGGTCAAGAGGCTTGGCTCACCAGGCAGAAGGGAGATAGGACACGGTGCACTTGCCGAGAGGGCACTAAAACCCCTTATCCCCCCAAAGGAGAGATTCCCCTATACAATCAGGGTGGTTTCAGACATCCTTGAATCAAACGGCTCCTCTTCCATGGCAACCGTTTGCGGTGCTTCCCTTGCATTGATGGATGCCGGAGTACCAATAGATGTGCCTGTGGCAGGCATTGCCATGGGACTGGTAAAAGAGGGTGACAGGACAGTGGTGCTTTCAGACATAATGGGCATGGAGGACCACCTTGGTGACATGGACTTCAAGGTAACCGGCACCTCAAAGGGGGTGACCGCCTTCCAGATGGATGTTAAGATTGCCGGCATAACCAGGGATATTATGGAGCGCGCCCTTGAGCAGGCAAGACAGGGAAGACTTTACATCCTGCAGAAGATGAAAGAGGCCATATCTGCACCAAGAAAGAGGCTCTCTCCCTATGCCCCAAGGATTTACACCATGCATGTAAAGCCTGAAAAGATCAGAGACATCATAGGCGTGGGTGGAAAGGTAATAAGAAACATCATTGACCAGACCGGCGTAAAGATAGACATAGAGGATGACGGAACGGTAAACATCATATCAAACGATGAGGCATCAGCCAATAAGGCAAAGGAGATTATAGAGGGAATAGTAAAAGAGGTGGAGGTAGGAGAGATTTACCTTGGAAAGGTAAAGCGGGTGGTTGATTTTGGTGCCTTTGTTGAGATAACACCTGGTGTGGAGGGCCTGCTACACATCTCTCAGATTTCAGACAGGCGGATAAATAAGGTCAGCGATGTGCTTCATGTAGGTGATGAGGTGATGGTAAAGGTCATACAGATTGACGAACTTGGAAGGGTCCGTCTTAGCAGAAAAGAGGCTATCAGGGCTGAGAGTTCCTCCCGCCACTGAAGTGCTTTAATGTTTAAAAAGACCTTTCTCAAAAACGGCATACCCCTCGTGTCTGAAAGGCTTGAGCATACCCATTCTGCCTGTATAGGAGTGTGGGTAAAGACAGGCTCTCGTTTTGAAAGCCCCCGACAAAGTGGCATCTCCCATTTCCTTGAGCACATGTTTTTTAAAGGCACAAAAGACAGGACCCAGAGGGACATTGCCTTTGAGATAGATTCCCTCGGCGGTGACCTGAATGCCTTTACCTCCAAGGAGACCACAACTTTTTACATCAAGGTTCTCGACGAATACATAGAAAGGGCCATGTCATTGATTACCGACATTTTCTTGAACTCTGTTTTCCCTGAAGATGAGTTGGAAAGAGAAAAACTGATAGTTCTTGAAGAGATAAGGATGGTTGAGGACACGCCGGATGACCATGTGCATGACCTGTTCTCTGAGTACATCTGGCAAGGAGATGCCCTTGGAAGAAAGATACTCGGAAGCCACGAAACGGTTATGTCCTTTAAAAGGGACGACCTGCTTTCTTACATCAACAGACACTATCATGCCGAAAACATAGTGGTATCTTCATCTGGAAACATAAGCCATGACAGGCTTCAGGCAATGCTCAATGAAACCATAGGTGAGATAAGAAAGGACAGTAAAACCCTGGAAATCAAAAAGCCGGCCTTCAGAAGCGGTATAGACATTCACCGAAAGGACCACGCTGAGGTTCACCTCTGCCTTGGCACAGAGGGCATTGAGCAGGCAAGTGAGCATAGATACTGCATACTTCTTCTTAACTCCATTGTTGGCTCAGGCGTTAGTTCCCGTCTGTTTCAGAAGATAAGGGAAGAGCGAGGTCTTGCCTACAATGTTTACTCCTTTGTCTCCTCCTATTACGACACAGGGGTGTTTGGTGTTTATGTTGGCACATCACCTGAGCGGTATCAGGAGGCAGTTGAACTTATCGTTGAAGAGCTTACCAGACTTGTAGATACACTTACAGAAGATGAACTAAGTAAGGCAAAAAGGCAGTTAAGAGGGAATCTGCTTCTTGCAATGGAGTCAACCACAGGAAGGATGAACAACATTGCACGACAGGAGATTTACTACGGCAGATACTACTCTGCAGAGGAGATACTCAGGGCAATCGACTCTGTAACTCTGAAAGAGGCACGCTATTTAGCTGAAAGGTTGTTTTCAGAAAAAGACAGGTTTGCCCTTACAGTGCTTGGTCCTGTTGAGGATGTAAGCCTGTAGTGCCTGAAAAATAAGGCTTTCTTGACTTTTTAGTCAGATTAAAGGTATTTTTAAAGACCATGTCAAAGGACTACAAGAATACGCTTAATCTACCAAAGACCGATTTCCCCATGAAGGCAAACCTTGCTAAGCGAGAGCCTGAACTTCTTGCCTTCTGGGAGGAAAGGGGCATTTATCAGAAGATTCAGGAAAAAAACAGAGATGCAGAACCCTTTATCCTTCACGACGGCCCACCCTATGCAAATGGCCACATCCACATGGGGCATGCCCTGAACAAGGTGCTAAAGGACATCATTGTAAAGTACAGGTCTATGAAGGGCTACTACACACCCTATGTGCCAGGTTGGGACTGCCATGGGCTTCCAATAGAGCATCAGGTTGACAAGAAGCTTGGGAGCAAGAAACACTCCACCCCACTGATTGAAAAAAGAAAGCTATGCAGGGATTATGCCTCAAGGTTTATAGATATCCAGAGAGAGGAGTTTAAAAGACTCGGTGTGCTTGGAGACTGGCAGAACCCTTACATTACCATGAGCTATGAATACGAGGCCTCTATTGCCAGGGCCTTTCTGGATATACTGAAAAGGGGATATGTCTATAAGGGTAAAAAACCTGTCCACTGGTGTCCAACCTGTGTTACAGCACTTGCCGAGGCAGAGGTGGAATACGCAGAAAAGGTATCCCCCTCCATTTATGTAAGGTTCAGGGTGCTAAGGGAGTACGCTGAAGGGATATCAAGTGGTGATGATGTGTATTTCGTTATCTGGACAACCACACCCTGGACCCTGCCTGCCAACCTTGCCCTTGCAGTGCATCCTGATGTTAAGTATGTGGCAGTGAAAAAGGAAGATGGTGTTTACATTGTAGCTGACCCCCTCAGACAGAGGCTTTCTGAGGAGATTAGCTTAAATGGAGAGGTCATCAGGGAGTTTAAGGGAGCTGAGCTTAGGGGTATAAGGGCAGCACATCCCTTTGTGGACAGGGAGTCGGTTGTCGTTACAGGTGATTTTGTCACTACAGAGGACGGAACAGGTGTTGTCCACATTGCACCAGGGCATGGTGAGGACGACTACCTGATTGGCCTTGAGCACGACCTTGAGATATACGCACCTGTTGACGACAGGGGCAGATTTACCACAGATGCCCTTGGATTAAAAGGTGAATTTGTGTTTAAGGCAAACGAGCTGATAATAGAAAAACTAAGGGAACTTGGTGCCCTTCTTGGTGCTTCTGAGATAAAGCATTCCTACCCTCACTGCTGGAGGTGCAAAAGACCCGTTATCTTCAGGGCAACTGAGCAGTGGTTCATATCTGTTGAAAAGGATGACCTGCGAAAGAAGTGCCTTGATGAGATAGACAGGGTTCAGTGGGTGCCAAGATGGGGTAGAGAGCGGATATACTCGATGATGACTGGAAGGCCCGACTGGTGTATATCAAGACAGAGGGCCTGGGGAGTGCCCATAACCATTATCTCCTGTGAGAGCTGTGGAGAGCCTGTTGTTGATGACGGTGTTTTTCAGAGGATAGTGGATTCCTTTAAGAGCAGAGGTGCTGATGCCTGGTTTGAGGTGCCCCTTGAGGAGTACCTTGGCGAGGGTTATACCTGTAAGAGCTGTGGCTCAGGGGAGTTTAAAAAGGAACAGGACATACTGGATGTGTGGTTTGACTCAGGGGTAAGTCACATAGCAGTATGCAAGGAAGACAAACGGCTTAAGTGGCCTGCTGAGATGTACCTTGAAGGAAGCGACCAGCACCGTGGCTGGTTTCAGAGTTCCCTGATAACATCGGTTGCCCTTATGCAGAGGGCACCCTACGATACAGTGCTTACCCACGGTTTTGTGGTAGATGGTAAGGGGAAAAAGATGTCAAAGAGTCTTGGCAATGTAATATCCCCTGAAGACATTATCAAGCAAAATGGTGCCGAGATACTGAGGCTCTGGGCATCAGCAGAGGACTACAGAGACGACATAAGGCTTTCGAAGGAGATACTCAGCCGTCTGATTGAGGCATACAGAAAGATAAGGAATACCTGCAGGTTTCTTCTGGGAAACATACACGACTTTGACCACAGAGACTACTCAGAGAGTTTACTTGAGATAGACCGATGGGCAATGAGCAGGCTTCAGGACCTCATCAGGAAGGTTACCAGGGCTTACGAAAATTATGACTTTCACGAGGTCTTTCACAGGATTTACAACTTCTGTATAGTGGATATGAGTTCCTTTTACCTTGACATACTTAAAGACAGGCTTTACACATTCAGGGCAGACTCACCTGAAAGAAGGGCTGCGCAGTGGACCATAAAGGAGATACTGATTACCCTTACAAAACTGATGGCACCTGTGCTTTCCTTTACCTCAGAAGAGATATGGCAGTTTATGAGCTTTACAGATGAAGAAAGCGTCTTTCTTAGCAACTTCCCTGTGGTCAGAGAGGAGTTCGTTGATTTAGAGCTTGAAAAGAGATGGCAGGGCCTGATAGATGTAAGAGACCTGGTTAACAAGGCACTTGAAGAAAAAAGAGCGCAGAAGGTGATAGGTAACTCCCTTGAGGCAAAGGTGGTCCTTTATGCTCAGGGGGAACGAGCTCAATTGCTTAACCAATACAGAGACTTTCTGCCTGCCCTTTTTATCGTATCCAGTGTGGAGCTTTCTCAGTACTCTGAAAGGCCCGAGGATGCATTAACCTCTGAAGAGATATCCGATCTGGCCGTGGTTGTTCAGCGAGCAGAGGGTAAGAAGTGTCAGCGGTGCTGGAACTGGTCTGAAACAGTGGGCTCCTTTGATGATGAGCCAGAGGTGTGCAGCAGATGCTACCAGGTACTGAAGGCAGGCTGAAGGAGGTCAGTTGTCTCAAAGAAGGTTTCAGCCCTTTTTAATATCAGCCCTGGTGTTCGGTCTTGACCAGTTAACAAAGTCTATAATCAACACCTATTTGAAGACCTACGAAAGCATCGAGGTGCTTCCATTTTTTCAGATCGTTCATGTAAGAAACACAGGTGCTGCCTTTGGTATCTTCAGAGGTCTTGGAAATGGCGTGTTTATTGGCATATCTGTGCTTGCCGTTTTGGTCGTAACGGCCCTTCTTTTAACCAGTAAAGAGGACCGTATAGCCTTTTCATTAATACTTGGTGGTGCCCTTGGTAACCTTACAGACAGGTTGTTAAGGGGTTATGTGGTGGATTTTCTTGACTTCTACATCGGTTCACATCACTGGCCTGCCTTTAATGTGGCTGATTCAGCACTGACAGTGGGGATTGCCTTGCTCTTTGGTGCTGCCATACTGAAAGGAAAATCCCACCGTTAGTCGGCACTTAAGCCATGTATCTTATGTTTTTTAGCCCCAGAGAAAACCGCTACTCCATTAATGCCTTAATCGGTGCACTTGAGGAGTTTTTGATAGAGCAGAAGATAGATGTAAAGGTATGCTATAAAGAGGATGAACTTTTAGAGATGCTCTATGCCTTACCTCATAGGGCATTAAAGGTGGTGGTGATTTCCTTTTTTACCACACAGTTCTGGGATATGGAAGGTCTTGTAAAAGGGGTTAAAAAAGCCGGTGAGGTCAGAATAATTGCAGGGGGGCCGCATCCAACAGGCATGCCCCGGTCAGTGCTTAAAATGGGAGTGGATTATGTTGTCAGGGGTGAGGGTGAGTATGTGCTTAGTAGGCTTTTACAGTCTCTGATAAATGCTCAGGAACCACCGGAGATAAGAGGGCTTTGCTATAAAGGTCAAGGAGGTGAGGTCATAGACACCGGGCTGGCAGAGCCTGTTGACCTTAACAGATACAGGCCATGGTCAGTAAGATTCAAGAGGTTTGGCCCTGTTGAGATAACCAGGGGATGTCCCTTTGGCTGTCATTACTGCCAGACCCCGAGGATTTTCAGGGGAGGAATAAGGCACAGAAGTGTTGAGATGATTGAAGAGGCAGTAAAGGAGAGAATGAAAAGGGGGCTTGGCGATATCCGTTTCATAACGCCCAATGCCCTGTCTTATGGTTCTAAAGATGGTAAAACTGTAAACTTAGAGGCAATTGAGGAGTTATTAAAGAGAATAAGGGCCATTCTTGGTAAAAGGGGACGGATATTCTTTGGTTCCTTTCCTTCAGAGGTAAGACCTGAGCAGATAACCGAAGAGGTGCTCGAGGTGCTTAAGAGGTATGTTGACAACGACAACCTTGTCGTTGGTGCACAGTCAGGCAGTGACAGGGTGCTTAAACTCTGTCACAGAGGACACACGGTTGAAGATGTCCTCAGGGCAGTGAGACTTGGCATAAAGGCAGGGTTTAAGATGAATGTGGATTTTATATTCTCTCTGCCAGGTGAGACAGAAAAGGACATAAAGGAGACAGAGGAGTTTATAGTAGAGCTTGTTTCACTTGGCGCAAGGGTTCATGCTCATACCTTCATGCCACTTCCACAGACCCCCTTTAAAAGATGCAGACCCCATGAGATTGACCGTAGATATACCATGCTGATTAACAGGCTTTTGCCAAAGGGGGTGATATTTGGTGACTGGCAGAAACAGGCGGCTATTTCGAAGAGGATTTATCAGCTTCTGTCAGCCTGAGGGCATCTCTTTTTATCTGAAGGTACTTGAGTTCCTGTTCAGGTGTCAGGAGCCTTCCGAGGGCTCTAATCTCTTCTGCATCAAGCCTTGATATCTCTGCACCAAGGCTTGCTATCTCGGTGACCAGGGCCTCAAGGGTCTGCCTCTTAATGTCCCGAGCCTTAAGCCCCTTTAGTCTCTTAATCAGCAGTTGCCTCCTCTTTGTGAGATTTTCCCTTCTTTCGTCAAATACCTCTATGGTATTAAAAAGTTCCTCGGTCTTTTCATCATCTGGTTTGAGACGCTCCCTTATGAGACGGTTCCTGATTATCCTGAATTCATCTGCTATTTCGTTTGTGTTTTTGTCTTTCAGTGAAAAAAGGGCATCTGTTGAGCTATGCACGGTGGCTTTTGGTGAGCGGTAACGCAGGGTTTCAAGGCTCAGAAATGTGTTTTTTACAAAGGATGAAAAGGTAATAAAGATAAGTATGCCCACAATAACATAAAGTGAGAGGTAGAGATAGTTTTCCCTGTTTGCTGTGTCTTTGTTTTTTTCCATTTTTGTGGTTAAGTATAGATGCCTTTGTGATATAATATATTAACAAACTGAATTATAACAAGCCATACAATATTAGTTATTAATAATAATTTGCTACCAGTTTTAAGGAGTGTGTTGCGATGAAGGGATTATTTAATTTTTTATTAATTTCAGCCTTATTGCTAAGCTTTTCAGCCTGTGCTAAAAATGGCAGACAGATAATGGAAAAGGAGGGCTGTTTTAGCTGTCACAGGTATAAGGGTTATGGAGCAGACATCTGTCCTGACCTTACGGATGTGACAAAGAGAAGGAGTGATCAGTTTATAAGACAGCAACTCCGTGATCCATCCAAGAACTTTACTAACTCAAAGATGCCAAGCTTCAGTTATCTGTCTGACAAGGACATTGATGCAATAATCAATTATTTAAAGACCGGAAAATAGTATATTTTAGTAAAAGTGCGGTTGTCCCTTGGGGGAGGCTTGAGCCTGAGAACCCCGCAGTAAGTTTGATGAGACTTCATCAAACTAATCGCGGGGGACCCCTTGAACCTGATCCGGGTAATGCCGGCGTAGGGAAAGGGAAAGACAGGCAGGCCGTATCTCCTTTAAGGGATACGGCTTTTTTGTTTATTTTATATAGGTTGTTATGAAGATAAGGCTAAATGGAAAAGAATACGAGCTTGACCGTGAGCTTTCGGTAAAGGAGCTCCTTGAGAGACTCCAAATAAAGCCCCAGACAGTGGCTGTAGAGGTAAACCTCAATATCGTAAAAAAGGCAGATTACGAAAATTATATAATAAAAGAGGGTGACCAGGTCGAAGTGGTTAGCTTTGTTGGAGGAGGATAAAATAGGGTGTAGCGTGTAGGGTGTAGGGGAGTTTTTAGTTGTGAGTGCATAGTGTTGAGTGTTTAGTAAAAAAACAAAGCAACTCAACACTCAAAATTAAACACTCAACACTAACTACACTCTAACGCAATAAACACAATGAACGCAATTAACGCTATTAACGCGATTAACGCAACGAACGCAATTAACGCGATTAACGCAAATAACGCTTTTGAAAGGAGACAGCATGGAAGACAGACTGGTGATCAGAGGAATAGAATTTAAGTCACGCCTGTGGGTAGGAACAGGAAAGTACAAAGATTTTGAGGAGACTGCAAGGGCTGTGGAGGCATCAGGCACAGATGTGGTAACGGTAGCAGTGCGAAGGGTAAATATCTTTGACCGTAAAAGCCCAAATCTGCTTGATTACATTGACCCGAAAAAGTACAAGATACTTCCAAACACAGCTGGCTGTTACACGGTTGAGGACGCACTTCGTTACGCCCGACTGGCAAGGGAGGCAGGTGTTTCAGACATGATAAAACTGGAGGTTATTGGAGATGAAAAGACCCTGTTTCCCGATGTCTGTGGATTGCTTGAGGCAACCGAGATACTTGCAAAGGAAGGTTTTATCGTTTTCCCCTACACAAGTGATGACCCTATCACTGCAAAGAGACTGGTTGATGCAGGAGCAGCAGCAGTTATGCCCCTTGGTGCACCCATAGGCTCTGGGCTTGGTATAAGGAATCCCTATAACATAAAGATAATACTGGAGACGGTTGATGTTCCGGTAATAGTGGATGCAGGGGTTGGCACAGCATCGGATGCCACGATAGCAATGGAGCTTGGCTGTGATGCGGTCCTTATAAACACAGGGATTGCTGGAGCAAAGGACCCGATATTGATGGCTGAGGCAATGAAGAACGCCGTGCTTGCAGGGAGGGCTGCTTACAGGGCTGGCAGAATCCCTAAGAAACTCTACGCCACAGCAAGCAGCCCAATCGAGGGAATGCTATGAACAAAAAGAAGACACCCTGAGAAAGGACCTCAGGATTTCCATTTTATAGTTTTTATATGGATGTAGATTTCAGGGTTTATCTGATAACTGACAGAAAGATAACGGGCATTCCTCTACCTGAGGCAATTGAAAGCGCCCTGAAGGGAGGAGTCAGGGCTGTACAGTTAAGGGAGAAGGACCTCCCGATTAAAGAGTTATACAGGCTAAGTGAGACGATGAGAGAGTTAACCCGAAGGTATGATGCCAGGCTCTTTATAAACGACAGGGTAGATGTGGCTATGGCTGTTGAGGCTGATGGTGTGCACCTTGGTGGAGGAAGCATACCTTTAAGGGTAGTAAGAGGGCTTGTTGATGACAGGATGCTTATAGGTGCTTCCACCCATTCTCTTAAGGAAGCCCTTTTAGCACAGACAGAGGGTGCCGACTTTATAACCTTTGGACCTGTCTATGATACACCCTCAAAGAGGAGGTACGGCCCTCCACAGGGTCTTAAAAAACTGAAAGAGGTGGTTGAAAGAACAGAGATTCCGGTTTTTGCCCTTGGAGGCATAAAAGAGCACAACATACCTGAGGTCTTAAAAACCGGTGTTTATGGTGTCTCGATGATTTCAGCCATCCTGGCGGCTGAAGATATTGAAGATAAAACAAAAAGGATTGTGAGGTTATTATGACAAGGATTGAAAGAGCAAAAAAGGGAGAGATTACCGAAGAGGTAAAGCAGGCTGCCTCAAAGGAGCCTGTATCAGCAGAGCAGCTTTCCGAGGACATTGCTTCAGGCGTAACCGTGATATTACGGAACAACACCCATGACATAGAGCCTGTTGCTGTGGGAAGAGGGCTTTATACCAAGATTAATGCAAACATAGGCACTTCAAAGGACCACATCTCACTTGAAGAAGAGCTAAAGAAGCTTGACCTCCTGGTGGAGCTTGGTGCTGATGCGGTTATGGATCTTTCAACAGGTGGCCCGGTAAGAGACATAAGAAAACTCATGCTCAGAAAATCACCCATTCCAGTGGGAACTGTGCCGATTTATGAGGCAGCACTGAGGGCTGCAGAAGACAGGGGCTCTATAGTGAGGATGACCGTTGATGACCTCTTTGAGGTAATCGAAGAACATGGCAAAGAGGGCGTGGACTTTATTACAGTGCATTCTGGACTTACCCTGAGGGCAATTGAGCACCTGAAACAGGAAGGAAGGGTGCTTGATGTTGTAAGCCGGGGTGGTGCATTCCTGGTCGAGTGGATGTTATACAATGAAAAAGAAAATCCCCTTTACGAAGAGTACGACCGTCTCCTTGATATTGCTCGCCGATACGATATGACCCTCAGCCTTGGTGACGGGCTCAGGCCCGGCTGCCTTGAGGATGCAACAGACAGGGCACAGATTGAGGAGTTGATAACCCTTGGTGAGCTTCATCAAAGGGCACTTGAGGCTGGTGTACAGAGCATGATAGAAGGACCCGGCCATGTCCCGCTTAATCAGGTGGAACTTAACATCAGGGTTCAAAAGGAACTTTGCAAAGGTGCACCCTTTTATGTGCTTGGCCCACTGGTGACCGATGTGGCAATGGGCTACGACCACATAGCAGCAGCAATTGGTGGTGCTCTGGCTGCCTGGGCAGGTGCAGACTTCCTCTGCTATGTAACACCTGCAGAGCACATAAGACTGCCCTCTATTGAAGATGTAAGAGAAGGCGTCGTGGCCTCAAAGATTGCTGCCCACGCTGCAGACATTGCAAAGGGGCTCAGGGGTGCCATGGAAAGAGACCAGAAGATGGCCCGTTACCGTAAGGCCCTTGACTGGGAAGGGCAGATTAGCCAGAGCTTTGACCCTGAAAAGGTCAGGCGTTACAGAGAGTCTCTCCCTCCATCAGAATCGCAAGTCTGTAGCATGTGTGGTGAGTTTTGTGCCATAAAAACGGTTGAAAGGGCACTGAAAAGGGAAAAATAAACCACAGACTCAGATAATCGAAAACATTTAGCCATAACATCTCACAAAAGGACATTTCTGCCCAAAAGAGGGGATAAAACCCCTTGAAATGTCAACCAAAGGAGTTATTAAATAAAATTAGCACTCTCTTTAATAGAGTGCTAACAAATCGGTGTTTCTCTTCCTTGTAACTGAGGGGAAAAGTATTGCGTTAATTGCGTTGATAGCGTTGATAGCGTTTATTGCGTTTATCGCGTTCTTTGCGTTCATAGCGTTTATTGCGTTAGGGTATAGTTAGTGTTGAGTGTTGAGTTGCTTTGTTTTTTTACTAAACACTCAACACTATGCACTCACAACTAAAAACTCCCCTACACCCTAAAATAAGGAGGTGGAACCAGTGAGAATAGCTCAGGTATCACCGCTTTATGAGAGTGTCCCACCAAAGCTTTACGGTGGGACTGAAAGGGTGGTTTCCTATCTTACAGAGGAACTCGTAAAGATGGGGCATGATGTTACACTCTTTGCCAGTGCTGACTCTGAGACCTCAGCAAGACTTATTGGTGTGTGTCCCTCTGCCCTGAGGTTAAGTAAAAATGTTATAGACCCCCTTGCGCATCATGTGCTTATGCTTGAGAAGGTAATGAAACATCTTAGGGAGTTTGACATCATCCACTTTCATATTGATTACATCCACTTCCCACTTATCAGGTCAAAAAGGATTCGTTCCCTTACGACCCTTCACGGCAGGCTTGACATTGGGGACATTTTTCCCCTTTATCGGGAATACAGGGAGATACCGGTTGTGTCCATCTCGAACGAACAGAGAAGACCACTTCCATTCCTGAACTGGGTGGGCACTGTCTATCATGGTATCCCCGAAGACCTCTACAGACCGGTTTACAAAAAGGGCAAATACCTTGCCTTCATAGGAAGGATGTCACCTGAAAAGCGACCTGACCTTGCCATAGAGATAGCCAAAAAGGCAGGCATACCATTAAAGATGGCTGCCAAGGTGGACGATGCAAACAGGGAGTACTTTGAAAGTGTGGTAAAACCACTTCTTGACACAGAGCTTGTGGAGTTTATCGGTGAGATTGGAGAGGCAGAGAAAAATGAATTCCTGGGTAATGCCCTGGCCATGCTTTTCCCCATTGACTGGCCAGAGCCCTTCGGGCTTGTCATGATTGAGTCAATGGCCTGTGGAACACCTGTTCTGGCAAGAAGGTGCGGCTCAGTGCCAGAGGTAATGAAGGATGGGGTATCAGGATATGTATTCGATGAGGTGGATGAAGCGGTGAAACTTCTTGAAAGGATTGACAGGATAGACCGAAGGTCAGTAAGGAGGTATTTTGAGGAGAGGTTTACGGCAAGCAGAATGGCAGAGGACTATGTTGAGCTTTACAACATGCAGCTTGAGGCACTGAAGAAGGTCGCATAAGGCTATGGACATCAAGACCTTTGGACTCAAAGATGGAGACCTATTTGTCATACTCAATCCCTTTGGAGACATCAACCCCTCGTCCATCTCTCCCCACGAGGGGCTTTACAGGGATGATACGCGGTTTCTAAGCAGGTGGGAGCTGAGGATAAACGGTGATGTGCCCCATCTGCTTAGCTCCACCGTAAAGTCAAATAATCTCCTCTTTACGGCTGACCTTACCAATCCTGTTATTCAGGATGGAAAAAGGCTTTTAAGGAAAGACAAGGTTCACATATTCAGATCGGTCTTTTTATATCATAACAGTCTTTACGGAAAGATAAGACTGATTAACTACGACCAGTCTGAGGTCTCTCTTACGCTTGAGCTCTGCTTTGATGCAGACTTTTACGATATATTTGAACTTCGTGGTGTAAAAAGAAAGCAAAGAGGCACGAGGGAAAGCCCCAGGGTTGATTCATCTTCGGTTACATTCAGATACAAAGGTATTGATGGATTAACACGATACACCAAGGTTACCTTTCTCAACAGGCCAGACATTATATCGGAGCATCAGGCTGGATACCATATAAACCTCAAACCCCGGGAGCACCTGGAGATACTTTTTTCCGTAACAGCCGATTACGAAGAAAATAAAAACCACCTTACGGCAGACAGGGCTTACAACAGGGCATTAGCTGAAAGACAGAGACAGGAAAGCGAAACAGTAAATATAACCACCTCCAATGAGCATTTTAACGAGCTTTTACACCGTTCAAGGGCAGACATCTGCACCATGCTAACCGAGACCCCTTACGGAAACTACTACTATGCTGGAATTCCCTGGTACTGCACCACCTTTGGCCGTGACGGGATTATCACTGCACTTCAGTGCCTGTGGATAGCACCTCAGAATGCCCGTGGAGTGCTAAACTTCCTTGCAGCCAATCAGGCAAAGGAGGAAGACCCACGAAATGATGCAGAGCCAGGAAAGATCCCTCACGAGATGCGTTCAGGCGAGATGGCAAGGACAGAGGAGGTGCCCTTCAGACGGTACTATGGCACGGTGGATGCCACGCCTTTGTTTATTGTCCTTGCAGGGGAGTACCTTAAAAGGACAGGAGACATACAGAGCATTGAGGCCCTGTGGCCGAACATTAAGGCAGCAATGAGATGGATGATCGATTATGGTGACATTGATGGTGACGGCTTTATTGAGTATTACCGTCACAGGCCCGACGGACTTGAAAACCAAGGCTGGAAAGACTCCTTTGACTCTGTTTTTCATGCTGATGGAACCCTTGCAAAAGGGCCAATTGCACTTGTGGAGGTGCAGGGCTATGCATACCTTGCCTTTAATCACATAGTGCACATGGCCCGACTGCTTGGAGACAGGCAGATCCAGATTGAGGCAACAAAGAGGGCAAAGGAGCTTAAGAGGAAGTTTCACAGGGCCTTCTGGTCAAAACGGATTGGCATGTACGGGATAGCCCTTGACGGTGAAAAGAGGCTCTGCGAGGTAAAGACCTCAAATGCAGGACAGGTGCTTTTAAGTGGGATAGCCTCTCCGAGATACGCCCGTCAGGTGGCAAGAAAACTGATGGAGAAAAATTTCTTTTCAGGCTGGGGTATAAGGACTGTTTCAAAAGACGAGGTTCTCTACAATCCCATGAGCTATCACAACGGCTCTGTCTGGCCCCATGACAACTCACTTATCGGATGGGGACTGCAGAGATATGACCTGAAAGAAGAGGTGCTCCGAATACTCTCAGGGCTCTTTGATGCAAGTCTGTTCGTGGAGTTAAGGAGACTGCCCGAGCTCTTTTGTGGCTTTGACAGAAGGCCTGACGAAGGGCCAACCCTTTATCCTGTTGCCTGTCAGCCCCAGGCATGGGCCTCTGGTGCGGTGTTTTTACTTCTTCAGGCTGCCACAGGGGTGGAGTTTGAACACCAGAGCCATTCCATAATATTTAAATCACCAAGGCTCCCCGAGTATATCAACTGGATTGAGATAGATGGGCTTGGCTTTAAAGAGGGCAGGGTTAACCTCCTCCTTGAACGGTATAAGGACGATGTGGTGGTAAAGGTATTAAAGAAAGAGGGAGAGATAAATGTTGTAATATACAAGTAAGCTTCACTTGAATGAATTTATGTGGTCATGCCGTGACCTTTAAAGGCCCCTTTATTGAGGTTGGAGTCTCCTTTTAACGAGGTCCTTTAATGCCTCTATAAAGACAGGATGGGTATTGAGGGAGTCAACCCTGTGGAGGTTTACTCCCTCTTTTTCTGCCATCTCCTTATAGAGAATGTCTATCTCGTAAAGGGTCTCAATGTGGTCCGATACGAAGCTCACTGGAACCACCAGGATGTTTTTTACGCCCTTTTTAGCAAGCTCCTTAATTGCCTCATCCGTTGAGGGCTCAAGCCACTTAACAGGCCCTGAGCGACTCTGAAAACTGAGCATGTAAGGTGGTGCCTTTCTTTCTGACTTTAAAAGCCTCATTACAGCCTTGATGGTGCCGAGTATGTGGTCAAGATAGGGGTCACCCTCTTTTATAAAACTCTCAGGTAGGCTATGGGCACTGAAAAGGAGCACATCAGCCCAGTTCAGGTTTTTGCTTATTAAATCCACCAGTGCCCTTATGTAAAGGGGATGGTCATACCAGTGCTCAATAAAATCGGCCTCAATCCCCTGCTCTTTTGTTGCCCTTAAAAAGACATCTCTGGTTGAGCCTGTGGTTGCCCTGCTGTAGTGAGGATAAAGGCTCAATCCGATGAGCTTTTCAATCCCATCATCCTTTGCCCTTTTTACTTCATCCTCTATAAAGGGTCTCCAGTAACGCATTCCCACATAAACCGGCATGCCATCAAGGGATTTACTCAGGAGTTCTGCCTGTTTCAGGGTAATCTCGTATATAGGTGAACCACCCCCTATCAGTTTATAGGCGGACCTTGTTTTTGGTGCCCTGAAGAGGGATATCAAAAGGGCTATGGGTTTTTGAAGAGGTGCTGGACCAAGTGGTATTATCTGTCGGTCTGAAAAGAGGTTATACAAAAAGGGCCTGACCGATGAAAGGTTATCAGGCCCCCCAAGGTTAAGAAGCATTATCCCTGTTTTCATTTATCCTTAGCTCCCTGTAAGAAAGTAGTAAAAGGATACTTGAAAAGGTGACAAAGCAGGAAGAAAGAAGCACATTTGCAATTAC
>WFMM01000003.1 GCA_015484595.1 Nitrospirota bacterium
AGCCTTGCCTTCAGGTTCTTTTCAGACTCTATAAGCCTGTTAAACACCCCTGCAAACCGCTTTGCAATCTGGCCAAATTCATCCTGCCTGTTTAATGCCTTGAGTTCTTTTATATCCTCCTCTTCGGGCATCTCTGTGATTTTTAAAATCTCCATAAAGGGCTCGTGTATGGACTTCTTTATTATCAGAAGCAACACAAGCAATGAAAGAAAGGAAAAGGCGATTATCAGGTAGGCATAAAAACTGACCTTACCTTTTATGTTTTCTGACTTCTTTAAAACACTGTTGATGTTATGGATTGAAAATATCTCAAGCTCTTCGATGTCGTTAAGCAGGGTAATCTCCCTGTCGTCAAAATCTCTAACATCAAAGAATATGGCTCTGCTTCTGGTTGGCTCCTTTACGCTCATTATGTCATCTGCAATTCGCCTTAGCTCTCCAAGGTCATTTTCCACCGTCCTTATTACATCTTCAGGAGGATTGTACCTTTTCACTTCATTAAGGCTCTTGGTAAGGGCATTAATCTTTGCATTATAACTCATTCTATATTTTTTCTTACCTGTAAATGCCCAGTTTTTCACTTCCTTTGAAAAGGCTATGATATCCCTTTTTATCATCTCTATGGAGTGATGAATGTCAGAGGCCTTCCTTATCATCATCAGGCTTTTGTCTATCTCGTAAAACACAAAGGTGGTGCCTGCTGTGAATAGCCCGATCAGAAGCAGAAAGAGCAGGAAAAATAACATCAATTTTGTCCTCAAGCCCATAGCTACCCCTTTAATAACCTCTCATAGATATCTATGTATTGAAGGGCCGAATCCCTCCAGCTAAAGCGCTTTCTCATTGCCCTTTTTACGATGCTTATCCACCTCTTCTTTATGTAAAAAACCACCAGTGCCCTCTTTATGGCCTCTCTGAAGGCCGATGCGTTATAGTCGTCAAACAAAAAGCCTGTCCCATCATCTCTGAAGGGGTCGTAATCGTCTATGGTATCCGAAAGCCCTCCTGTATTCCTTGCAACAGGTATGCTCCCATAGCTTAAGGAGATAAGCTGCACAAGCCCACAGGGCTCGTAAAGAGAGGGCATCAGGGTTATGTCTGAGCCAGCATAAACCTTGTGGGCAAGGGGTTCGTTAAAACCAATCTTAAGGGCAAAAAGCCCCTCTCTGTGTTTATGCCTTTTTTCAAGTATCTCCTTAATGGAACTCTCTCCCTCACCAAGCACCACGACCCTGCATCCTGCATCAAGCAGGAACTGGATATTCTCTTCAAGAAGCTCTATTCCCTTCTGCCCCGTAAGCCTTCCAATGAAAGATACCACAGGGGTATTCCTTTTTGGCTCAAGCCCAAGCTCCCTGAGCAGGTCAAGCTTACAAAGCCCCTTTCCCCTTAGATTGCTCTCAGAATACCTGCAGTAAATATGGGGGTCAGTTTCAGGTGACCACACATTGTAGTCTATGCCGTTTACAATACCGTATATGACATCCTTTCTCTTAAGTAATACACCGTGCAGACCAAAACCGTATTCCTTCGTAAGTATCTCCTCTGCATAACGGCGGCTTACAGTGGTTATTGCGTCACAGAAGAGGATACCACCCTTTAGATAGTTTACCTTTCCAAAGAATTCCAGATACTCAGGTGTAAAAAGGGTTTCGTCAACATCAAGATACCTAAGCGCCCTTTTATCAAATATACCCTGGTAACCAAGGTTATGAATCGTAAGAATGGTCTTTATCCCTTGATAAAACTCTATCCCTCTCAGGCTGTTTTTCAGATACACTGCTACGGGCGCAGCCTGCCAGTCATGAAGATGGATTATGTCAGGCTTTATCCCCAGCCTTTTAAGGGCAATCAGAGATGCCTTTGAAAAGAATGCAAACCTGAGGTCGTTATCCTCATAGTCACCATTGTAGCCGTATATCCCGTCTCTGTAAAAGAGGGTCTCGTTATAGATGAAAAAACCGTCCTCACCTCTGAATACCTTTGCATGATAGGGCTCCCCAGACATCAAAACCTCAAACTCAATATCGGTGGAGGTTATACCCTTTGCAGGAACACCCTTGTAGTAAGGAAGCATCAACATAACATCAATGCCCTGCGCCTTCAACTCATCGTAAAGGGCCCTCGTAACATCGGCAAGCCCCCCTGTCTTACAGTAGGGTACACATTCAGAAGCCAGAAGCACAATTTTCATGTTTTGAGATTATTTATCCAGCCTTATTGATTTTATAAACCAAAATATTATCTGTAATCTCTACAAACGACCCTACTCCCTACACCTACACCCTACACGCTACCCCCTATATCTCCACCTCTCTCATATACCTTGCAGCCTCTTCTGGTGGAGTTGGATTTATGTAAAAACCCGAGCCCCATTCAAAACCTGCAATCTTGGTAAGTTTCGGCATAAGTTCGATATGCCAGTGGTAATACTCGTTTTCCTCGTCGTTGAAGGGAGATGTGTGAATCATGTAATTATAAGGTGGAACATCAAGGAGTTTATCTATCTGTTTAAGCACCCTCTGGAGAACCTCTGCAAGAGAAGAGAAACCACCATTTTCAAGGGGCTTATAATGGGATTCATGCCTTTTAGGCAGTATCCATGTCTCAAAGGGAGCCCTCGGTGCATAGGGTGCTATGGCAACATAGTTTTCGTTTTCACAGACCACCCTTTTTCCATCCTGTAGTTCCTGATTTATAATGTCACAGAAAATACACCGTTCCTTCATGTCGTAGTAGTTTCTTGAAGAGGTCAACTCCTCTTTGACGAGCTTTGGAACGATGGGAAGTGCTATCAACTGGCTGTGGGTATGCTCAAGGGATGCACCAGCTGCCTCACCTTCGTTTTTAAAGATAAGGACATACTTTAAACGGGGGTCGTTCTTTAAATCCATCAGTCTTTGATGGTATGCCCAGAGCACATTCTCCACATCCTTTCTTGGAAGGTTTGTAAGAGAGCTCAGATGGTCAGGTGATTCAATAATAACCTCATGGGCACCCACACCGCTCATCTTGTCAAATATGCCCTCACCAAGTTTTTCAAGCTCTCCGTCTATCTGAAGTGCAGGAAACTTGTTTGGCACCACCCTGAGCGACCACTTCGCTGGGTCGTCACTGCCCTCGGGTCTTATGGCCATTATCTCAGCAGGTGTTGTGTACTCGTTTCCAGGACAAAAGGGGCAGAATCCAGAAACCCTCCTTTTGTGAGAGGGAGAGGCAAAATCCGACGGTCTCTTTCCCCTTTCAATGGATATTATCACCCACCTACCTACGACAGGGTCTTTCCTGAGTTCAGGCATCACATCCTCCTTTCAGCTCAACACAGGTAATTACATAGTTATTTTACATTTTTTTGTTTAACTGTTCAAAACTTTTCTTTTTAAAGGTAGGAATAGCCACCTCTTTGGTAAAACCCCTTTAGAATAGGTTAAAATAATAGGAAGAATTACCTGAGGAGACAAAGAACATGAAGATTAGCTTTTCAAACCTGAAGGAGATAAAGAAAACAGACATACTCCTTTTTCCGCTTTTTAAGGAAAACAACGACTACCAGGCTCTGCCTTCTGAAGTGGCAGAGGCAATAGAGGGCCTCCTTAAAAAGGGGCTCTTTGACGCAGAGCTCAAAAAGACCTTTCCCCTTACAGTTACTGGCAAGCCCTACCCTCTCATACTGCTTACTGGGCTTGGCGAAAAGGAAAAGCTCAACAACGAGCGGCTTCGTGAGGCTGGCGGCTCAGCAGGTGCATACTGCAGGGAAAGGGCATTAAAATCAATAACCCTTGAACCTTCAAACATAGGAGACAGCGAAGGTCAAATCACACCCTTTTTTGAAGGCATGCTTCTTTCAAGCTACAGCTTCTCAGTCTATAAATCAGAAAAAAAGACCTACAGGCCCCAATTTACCCTGAGGGGCATAAAGGGAAGGACAAAAAAGAGTATTGAGGAGACTGCAAAACTCATTGAGTCAGTGTTTCTCTCAAGGGACCTGATAAACACACCCTCCAATGACCTCACACCTGAGAAACTGGCAAAGAAGGCACTCAGGCTTGGCTCAAAAAAGACAAAGGTAAAGGTGCTTGACAGGGCGGCTATTGCACGGGAGGGAATGGATGCCCTTTTAGCTGTCTCAAAGGGAAGCAAAAATCCACCAAAGCTGATAATCCTCCAGTACAGGGGTGGAAACACAGGACCGGTGGTGTTAATAGGCAAGTCCATCACCTTTGACAGCGGTGGCATCTCTATTAAACCCTCCTCCGGAATGGAAAAGATGAAATACGATATGGCTGGCGGTGCAGCAGTGCTTGGCTGCATTAAGGCAGCCGAGGCACTTGATTTGCCCATACATCTGATAGCAATACTTCCAGCAGCAGAGAATATGCCAGGTGGTTCAGCAACCCGTCCTGGAGATATCGTCTCTACGATATCGGGAAAAACCATTGAGGTGATCAATACCGATGCAGAGGGAAGACTCACCCTTGCAGATGCAATAGATTACGCAAAGAGGTTCGACCCTGAGTACATCATTGACATTGCAACCCTTACGGGGGCCTGCTCTGTTGCCCTTGGCAACGAGGCAGCAGCAGCCATGAGCAACTCTGAAGAACTGATGAAAAAGGCAGTGCATGCCTCAGAAAAGACCGGCGAAAAGCTCTGGCCCATGCCTCTTTACGAAGAGTACAGAGAATATCTAAAAAGCGATGTGGCCGACATAAGAAACACAGGCACAGATAGAAGCGGCTCACTGGTGACGGCTGCATACTTTCTTAAGGAGTTCGTCCAGGAGATTCCCTGGCTTCACATTGACATCGCGTCGGTTGCATGGACTGACAGAGACAGACCCTACATACCAAAGGGGGCATCAGGTTTTGGGGTCAGATTGCTTATAGCACTTCTAAGGGAGATTTACAATCTATGAAGATGATAAAACTCCTACTCTTCGTGCTTCTTTTCATCATTGTCCCTGAGAGGGCCTTTGCCTGGGGCCCCCTTACACATCTTTACCTTGGAAACGAGATATTCAATCTCTCTGCCCTGCTACCTGCAACACTTTTTGAGCTCCTACTCAGTTACAAAGACGACTTCCTCTATGGCAACCTTATGGCAGATATCATATTTGGGAAAAAATATCTGATAGAGCACAAAAACCCCCACTCCTGGGATGTGGCCTTTGAGCTGATGGACAGCGTAAAAGACGACAGTGGAAGGGCCTTTGTTTACGGATACATGAGCCATCTTGCTGCAGATACGGTTGCTCACGAACTCTTCGCCAAAACCTATCTGAAGGCCCACTCAATACTTGAGCTAAACTCTGACAGCATGGTGGGAAGAAAATACTGGCTGATGGCCATATCTCTTGAAAGACGGCTTAAAAACCGTCACGACAATCTCCTTAAATCCACCCTTGAATCCCCTTTATTCTCCTACAGGACAAACAAGAAGATCTTCAAGGGTATGATACTTTTAAGTCTCCTTACCCCCAAAAGGATGAACAAGATAATAGACCGAAGCATCATACTTTCACCCTATCTTCATTCCCGTCAGATAAAGAAGTTACACAGAAAATCCCTTGACAGGATAGTTGACCTGCTTGCAAAGGGTGAATGCTCAAGGGTGCTCGGCAAAAGTGCGATATACTGTCCTAAAAAAAGATGAAGA
>WFMM01000004.1 GCA_015484595.1 Nitrospirota bacterium
CTGTCTCCTATCTGGATCTGGTAATCTCTGGCTGCGTTGCCACGGTAGACGAATAGCTCAAGCAGTCCGTGGCTGTTTATGAGGCAGTAAAGCTCCCTGTCTTCAGCCTCGGAGTATGAGTTTTTCATCTTTAGTGTCTTTCCCTTAAAAACAATGCGGGTATTTGTGCCTGTTTCGTTCAGGTGCTCCCCTGTTATGTTGGTGAATGCATTTCCAAAGTGGTCAATGTAGATTACCTCACCTTCTATAGCCCTTCTGGTAGGTCTTTCAGGCTCAGGGATTGGTAGCCTGACGAAATCCTCTATCTCTTCTCCAAAATTGGATGACTGAACCCCCTTTGTAAGCCAGGCAGCCACAGGGGCGAATACATCACGGCCCTGAAAGGTAGGGGAGTGTTTTTCAAGAAAGTAGTGGTCTGCGGTAATCTCATAGACCTTTAAGTATTCCTTTTCCCTCTGATAGACCATCGTAAAGACTCCATTGTCAGGTCCAACGAAGTAGTGGTTTTCACCAACCACAAGTATTGGTCTGCGTCTTGAGCCCACTCCTGGGTCAACTACCACTATATGAACGGTTCTTGAGGGAAAGTATCTGTAGCTAAGCCCCAGGGTTACTGCTGCCTCCCGTATGTTGTAAGGCGTTATGGAATGGGTGATGTCAACTATGTCAGCTTCAGGATTGATGCCCTTTATGACACCCTTCATCTGCCCCACAAAGGGGTCTTTGTGACCAAAGTCTGTTGTCAGGGTAATCAGTGGTCTTTTATCTCCCATATTATCCCTCCCGTAATCTCATTAATATCAGAGATTGAATGTCTTTTCATGTAGTCCTTTATTCCCTCTATAATATCTACTGTAGCCGAAGGATTGACAAAATTGGCAGTACCAACTGCCACTGAGGTAGCACCTGCAAGCATGTATTCAATGGCATCGCTTGCGTTCATTATTCCACCCATTCCAATTATTGGTATTTTTACAGCCTGATAAACCTGCCAGACCATCCTGACACCTATGGGCTTTATTGCTGGGCCTGAAAGACCACCTATCAGGTTTGCAAGTGCAGGTCTTCTGGTCTCGATGTCGATTGCCATTGCAGGGATGGTGTTTATAAGCGATACTGCATCAGCACCCTCTTTTTCACATAATACTGAAATGGAGGCAATGTCCTCAGACACGGGGGATAGCTTGACAATCAGCGTGGAGTGTTTTACTTTTTTCCGAACCTTTCCAATAAGCTCCTTTAGGGCCTCTCTGTCTATAGCAAAGCTGATGCCGCCTTTTTTCACATTTGGACATGATACATTAAGCTCTATAGCCTCGACCTTTCCATCAAGCCTTGTGCAGAGCTCTTCATAGTCTTCAACACAGTCACCAAGGATATTTACCACCACAGGGGTGTCGTATCTTCTTAAAAAGGGCAATTTTTCCTTTAAGAATGCCTCAAGGCCAACATTCTGTAACCCAATGGAGTTAAGCATTCCACAGGGTGTCTCCACAATTCTTGGAGGAGGGTTGCCTTCTCTGGGCCTCAGTGAGATCCCCTTTACGACCACTGCACCAAGGGCATTCAGGTCAACAAACTCCGAGTACTCAGCTCCATAGCCAAAGGTGCCTGAAGCGGTCATCACAGGGTTTTTCATGGTCATGTTGCCTATTTTAACCGTAAGATTCATAGCTCTTTTACAGAAAACACAGGCCCCTCGGTGCAGACCCTTTTCATACCCTGAGGGGTTTCCTTTACGCAACCAAGACAGGCGCCCACACCGCAGGCCATACGCTCTTCAAAGGATATGTAGCCCTCTATGGAATGAGATTTAAGCAGTCTGGACACTGACTGATTCATCCCTTCAGGACCACAGGCAAACACAGAGGTGACCCTTTCTTCTTCTATTACCTCCTTTAACGCATCAACGGTGTTACCCCTTTTCCCATGGCTTCCGTCTTCTGTGACAGTGATGAGCCTTTTTAGACTGCTTAATTCATCGAGAAAAAAGAGCTGCTCCTTTGTCCTTGCACCGTAAATGAAAATAAGGTCTTTAAAATGCTCTAAGAGACTGAATACCGAGGCAATTCCCATTCCACCTGCCACCACCACTGAGTCTTGAGAAAGGATGTTAAGGGGAAATCCCCTTCCGAGGGGCCCCATACAGTCAAGTCTTTTACCTTTTTGCAACTCCGAAAGAAGGGTGGTGCCTTTACCTTTTTTCTCTATGAAAAACTCTATTGTCCCCTTGGATGAACGAAAGATGCTAAAGGGTCTTCTAAGAAGAGGGTCATAGGTGTCTGAAGGTCTTAAAAGATAAAACTGGCCTGGCTTTGGCTCAGGTGTTTTTTCTTCTGGCACCAGTCTTAAGAGAAAGTGCTCAGATGAGAGCCACCTTTTTTCAATGAGCCTTGCAGTAAATCTTCTACTCAAACCGTATATCTACAATTTCGTATTCAATGGTGCCAGCAGGTGCATGAACTACCACTATGTCGCCTATCTCTTTGCCAATGAGGCTTCTTCCAACAGGGGATGTGCAGGAGATTTTACCATTACTTGCGTCTGCTTCATCTGGGCCAACAAGATGAAAGACCTTTTCCTCCTCGGTCTCCACATCAAAAACCGTTACCTTTGCTCCAAAGGCAACCTTGTTGGGGTCGAGCTTAGAGGTATCCACCACCTCTGCCATTGCAAGCTTGGACTGAAGCTCTCTGATGCGTCCCTCAATAAAGGACTGTCGTTCCTTGGCTGCATGGTACTCGGCGTTTTCACTCAGGTCACCATGTGCCCTTGCCTCTTCTATCTCTTTTATGTTTTTTGGCCTTTCTACTTTAAGAAGGTGGTCTAACTCTTTTTTGAGCTTTTCGTAACCTTCTGCAGTCATCGGAACCCTCTGCATTTGAACCTCCTAAATATAGGGTGTAGGGTGTAGCGTATAGGGTGTAGTTAAATTACAAGCACTTATACAACAGATTAAAGTATAATATTTATTAAATTTAATCACGAAGTGGACGAATAAGTCAATAGAAAGCGTTCATTGCGTTTATATCGATGATGGAATAAAAATGTCAGAAGGAGTCATGGAAGAAAAAAAAGAAGGAACCGTAATACTAAGGAAGGATGTTCAGCAAAAGATTGAGGAGCTTAAGGAAGCTGACATACTGGTTGGTATTCCGAGTTTCAACAACGCAAAGACCATTGGGCATGTCGTAAGGGCAGTTCAGGCAGGTCTTACCAAGTATTTCCCTGACCACAAGTCAGTGCTTGTCAACTCAGATGGTGGCTCAAAGGATGGCACAATGGATGTGGTTAAAAACACATCCATTGACCTTGACTCCATATTGCTTCAGCACCGTGTCGGAAGCTTTCATAAAATAGTCACACCCTATCAGGGCATACCTGGAAAGGGAAGTGCCTTCAGAACCATCTTCGAGATTGCAAGGGAACTGAATGTTAAGGCCTGTGCAGTGGTGGATGCAGACCTCCGAAGCATCACCCCTGAGTGGATTGAGCTTCTCGTAAGGCCTGTTCTGGAAGCAGATTACGATTATGTGGCCCCCTATTATCATCGTCATAAATACGATGGAACGATTACAAACAGCATAGTATATCCAATCACAAGGGCGCTTTATGGAAAGAGGATTCGACAGCCCATCGGAGGTGATTTCGGATTCTCAGGAAAGCTTGCATCCTTTTACCTTACTAAGGATGTATGGGACACAGATGTTGCCCGCTATGGGATAGACATCTGGATGACAACCACTGCAGTGGCAAATGGCTTCAGGATATGTCAGGCTTTCCTGGGTGCAAAGATACACGACCCCAAAGACCCTGGGGCTGACCTGAGTGCCATGCTTCATCAGGTGGTAAACACCATCGTAAGTCTGATGGAAGAGTACGAGGAGGTCTGGAGAAAGGTAAAAGGCTCTGAGGCAGTTCCCACCTTTGGTTTTGTATATACCGTTGGGCTTGAGCCCATAAATGTAAACCTCGACGGGATGCTTGATAAGTTTCGCCTTGGTGTAAAAGAACTTGGAAGATTGTACGAGTCAATACTCCCTGGGGAACTCATGTGGTTTCTTGGCTCCCTTGCAGAAAAACCAAAGGAGGATTTCCACTTTCCAGACAGCGTGTGGGCAGAGATTATCTACAGCTTTGCAGTTGCATCTCACAAAAAACTGATGAGCCCTGGACACATAATAAAATCACTTACTCCGCTTTATCTTGGAAAGGTGGCATCTTTTGTGATAGAGACCTGGGAAAGCACTGCTGACGAGGTTGAGCATAGGCTGGAGCAGATGTGCCTTGCCTTTGAGCAGGAAAAGGAGTATCTTATAGATAGATGGTTTGAAGAGGAGCAGGAATAATGGTTCAGATTTTTTAGATTTATGATTTTTAAGTTAAGGAGTTAGAAATTCCCCTATTGGGAATGGAGGTGATAGAATGAATGGTTTTTTTGATAAGGTCGTGGCTGAGCCTTTCAGGGACCTGTTTCACAGGATGGTAGAGTTTCTTCCAAATCTCCTCAGTGCCCTGATAGTCCTTGGGGTAGGGCTCATCATTGCATGGGCTGTTAAGGCACTGCTTCAGAAGGCCATGCAAATATTTAATGTGGATAATGTATGCAAAAGGGTAGGGCTTACTGACCTTTTTCAGAAGGGTGGTCTGAAGGATTCACCCTCCAGGATAATTTGTAACGGGATTTATTCACTGGTGCTACTGGTGTTCGTTATCATGTCTCTTTACAGCCTCAGGATTAACGCCATACAGAACCTGATTGAGAGGTTTTTCCTTTACCTGCCAAATGTGATTGTTGCGATAATACTGATCGTCATCGGCTATCTGCTTGGAAATTTTATTGGAAGGGCTGTGCTCATTACGGCTGTTAACAGAGGGATAAAGCACTCAGGGATGCTCTACACAGGGATCAGGACAGCCATAATGCTTCTTGCCGTCACCATGGCGCTTGAGCAACTGGGCATTGGTAAAGACACGGTGATTATTGCCTTTTCTGTGGTATTTGGTGGTGTTGTGTTTGCACTGTCACTTGCCTTTGGCCTTGCAGGCAAGGACATGGCAAAGGAGTTTCTTGAACGGACACTTAAACATTCTGAAAAACCTAAAGAACCTGAAGATGAATTACGGCACTTATAGATAGTTTCTTCCCACGCAATAATAATTAAAGCCCCTGTCACGCATAATCTCAGGCTCGTAGACATTTCTCAGGTCAAAGAAATTGGGCGTCTTCATAAGTGCCTTAATCCGTTCCATGTCAAGATTTCTGAACTGATTCCACTCCGTAACAAGAACAAGTGCATCCGTGCCCTCTGCTGCCTGATAAGCATCCTTTGCATATTCGATGTCAGGAAACACTGCCCTGGTGTCATCCATTGCCACAGGGTCGTAGGCCCTTATGTGAGCACCTTCCTGTTTAAGCCTTTCAATTATGTAAAGAGACGGGGCCTCTCTGATGTCGTTTGTGTTAGGTTTAAAGGAGAGGCCAAGCAGGCCGATGGTTTTTCCTTTAAGCCCATCAAGCACGGTCTTTATCTTTTGAAGAACAATCTCACGCTGACGCTCGTTTGCCTTTATGGTGGCCTCAACTACTCCAAGCTCAACATTGTGCTCGCAAGCAAGATGATAAAGTGCCCTCGTGTCCTTTGGAAAACAGGAGCCACCATAACCAGGCCCTGGATGTAAGAACTTGGGTCCAATTCTTTTGTCAAGCCCCATGGCCTTTGCCACCACATGGACATCAGCACCCACTGCGTCACAGAGATTGGCTATCTCGTTTATAAAGGAGATCTTGGTGGCCAAGAATGAGTTTGATGCATACTTGATGAGCTCAGCCGTTTCAATGTTTGTGATAACAAAGGGTGTCTCAATAAGATAAAGTGGTCTGTAAAGGTCCTTCAGTATGGCGATAGCCTGTGGGCTTTCAGCGCCAAGCACCACCCGGTCAGGTCTCATGAAGTCATCTATTGCTGAGCCCTCACGGAGAAACTCGGGGTTTGATGCAACATCAAAGTTAATGTCTTCCTGAAGGTTTTCACTTATTATCTTTTTAATCCACTTTCCAGTGCCTACGGGTACGGTGGATTTTGTTACAATCACTTTGTATGAGTCCATGTGGGCAGCGATCTCCTTTGCCACTGCCTCAACATAACTGAGGTCTGCTGATCCGTCGCCCCTTGGTGGGGTGCCGACTGCAATGAATATGGCAAGTGCCTCTTCTACTGCATCCTTTATCTCTGTGCTAAACTTTAGTCTTCCGTCACGGATGTTTCTTTTAACCAGCTCCTCAAGCCCTGGCTCGTAAAAGGGTATCTCTGCCCTTCTCAGTTTTTCTATCTTTTTTTCATCCTTGTCAACGCAGGTTACGAATACCCCAAACTCAGCAAAACATGCCCCAGTAACGAGCCCAACATAGCCGGTTCCAATAATTCCTATATGCATAGAAACCCTCCATAGATTAAATTCTAATTTCTAAATTCTAAATCCGAAATACTAAACAAATTCTAAACTCCAGTTTTCCAAATCCCAAACCTTCTGCACTTCTGATCTTCTATGCTATGTGGTTGTTTAGAATTTAGATATTAGTGCTTAGAGTTTGTTCTTTTTCTACCCTCTATCTCTGTCAGTTCTGCTACTACTGAGCCGATGAGAACCTTAGATTTTAACAAAACTGGTATGTGTCTTTCATCATCGGTAAGATATATTATCACCTTTCCCTTTCGCAGAAAGATGCCCTCTGATTTCAGTTCAGGCTCCACCACAATCGTATCAAAGGTGCCTGCTTCGGTCTTTACCCTTTCTCTTCCAAGAATCTTTATCCGTGCATCATAGAGTTTCTTGCTGTCAAATATTCTGAGGAATATCTTGCTTTTGGTGTTTATCTTCATCTGTCTTAATACGAAAAAGCCTGAAAGGGGGTCGTAGGTCAAATCCTTGATGTTAAAGAGCTTCTCTTCATCCTCAAGATGGTTTATAAAGCGTGCCCTTGGAGGGTTGTAAAGAAATATTACCTCCTTGTCTCTTCTGTGCCTGCCTTCTCTGATCTTGATTCTATAGTTTTTGGCAAGCCATTTTTGCCTTCCATCAGCGGTATCGTCTTTTGAAAGCAGGCTCTTTGCCCTGTCATCAACCTTATAAAAAATCGAAACCCAGCTTGCTGACTGTGCCCTTGACTTCACTGTAACCGACTTATCAGTATAAATAAACTCAAGTTTTGCAGTGCCTGCCTTTATGCCTATCCATTTAAGGTCGTATTTAAATACCTCCCTTGAAGTAGCAGCTTCCGAAGAGGTAAAAGCATAGAGGATGATTACACTCAAAAGTAGAAGTGTCTTTATCTTTTCCATGACTCTATCTCGTTGTGAAGCTCTATGTATCTTTTTATGGCTGGATGCTCTGGACCAAGGACCTTTTTAAACCTCTCAAGGGATTCCTCAAAGCTTACCTCACGGTCACCATTAAGGAGGTTGTCTGCATAGGCAACGAGCTTTTCCTCTGCTGTCTGGGGAATGTAGTCCTTTTCAGGAAGACCAAGTTCCCTTGCCTCTTCACGGCTGATACCAGCTCCAATGTGTCGCTCGATAATGTTTAAAACCTCTGCGGGAAAACCAAGCCTCTTTGCTATCTCCACACCCACCACAGCATGCTCTATCCCGTGGGTTTTTGACCTGCCGATATCGTGTAACAGGGCTCCTGTTAGCAAAAGCTCAAGGTCAAGGGGCACTTTCACCTCTGAGGCAATCCTCATGGCCGTGTTCTTTACGGCAAGGATGTGATTTATAACATTTTCAGCACACCCTTCTGAACGAAGGATACCAAGAAGCTCCTTCTCTTTTTTATCCAGGTCAGCCATATCAAAGTATTTTAACACATCGGGGCTTCTGACTGTGAGTAAGGACCTTTAAAGCACAAAGACCCTGAAGATGTAAAAAAGATAAAAAAGCCCACCAATAAGCAATGCCCAGGCTGGAAGCTTCTTAGCCGTCCTTATTGATACAAGAAGTACGATGCTCATTAAAATGGTTGATGCAATATTTATGTACTCGGTGCTTTCAAGTCCCCACTCTGTAAAGGCAAGCCCAATTGCAACAGGTATGGTGGACTGAAACACCATGGCACCTGTAAGGTTTCCTATCGCAATGGTGTCTTTCTGTTTTATGGTCCAGGTTATGGAGTTGAATTTTTCAGGAAGCTCCGTAGCAACAGGTGTTAAAAGAAGTGAAAGCACAAGTGGAGATATACCTGACTTTATAGAAAAAAGTGTCAGGTACTCCACGAAGACATGGGCACCTGCTACGATAAAGACTAACCCTGTAAGGGTTTGAACAACGATCCATCTTAATCTCCGTGGACAGCCAATAAAATAGGAAAGGTGAAGATGCTCTGTGTACTGCTCCTCCTCAAGGGATTCATGCCCAAGGGATATCTTAAAAAAGACGATGTAGGTGATTATCAGGACAATTGCATAGATATGTCTGACCGTGGAGCTGTTAATGTAGGAGACGATCAAAAGCCCTGACATAATCACTATAAAAAACATCAGCTCAAGTCTGAAGGCATCTATGTTTATGTTTAAGACAGGCCGTTTCCTGGAACCGGATAAAAAGAGTATTATCACCGTAACCCCAAGCAAGAACATGGCAAGGGTCGAAATCATAAAGGGTGCACCAAGTATGGCACCTACGGCAATCCCCTCTGCATGGGACTTACTGCCAAACAGGAGGGCTATAACAGGAACTATGGTTTCGGGTAAAGCAGTGCCAACTGCTGCAAAGAGGCTTCCCACCGTGGCATGTGAAAGGCTCAGTCGGTCGCCAAGGCATTCAACTCCATTTGCAAACAGTTCACACCCCCCGAGTATGGTTATAATTCCAACTATCAGAACGGAGACAATGGACAGATAGGATGGCTCTGAATGCTCAGGAAGTCCTGACAACCAGAAGATTAATAAGATAAAGCAAAGTAAAAACAATATGGATATGATGTATCTCATAAACCTTTCATTTAAGAATTGTTTTAATTAAAACTGAACATTTAAGATAACATAATGTGGTAACCATGAAAAAGTACTTGTTAAAAGAATACGGCTCCTGGGCAGTGGCAGCCACGGCCTTTGTTGCAGGCCTTCAGGGAAGTGCTTTTAGTGCCGGAAAAATTGCACTGGCAGTTATATGCTGTTTTTTGATCATAAACTCAAAGGAGGCCTTTTCAAAGTGGGTAAAGTTCAGAGATATAAAAGGCGGGGTACTTTTTTCATTAC
>WFMM01000005.1 GCA_015484595.1 Nitrospirota bacterium
CCTCGCCCCTTCAAACTCCCCTATTAATGAAAAATTAATTCCTTCTTTTGGGGTTTTCAAAGGGGGTGCACCTCCCTTTGAGGCCCCTACCTAAACCCCTAACAGTCTCAAAGATATCTTAATATAAAAATATAAGGGTGATTTAAAGAATAGCAGAGTATTGCCTTTATATGCAAGAGGCAGAGGTTAATCTTAAAAGCAATATCCAAAACACAGTATGCTTAAGAAATGCCTGCTGAAATTTTATATTGACATGTAGGGTGTTTTTAGGTTATATTAAATACGACCCGTCTCCGCCCCCTCGAGATTGGGTCTCCTCAACCGGCCCCAACTCTTTCCCTCCGGGGTTGGGGCCCCTCCTAAAAACATCAAATTTTCTTTCTTCGGTCCGCCTCACAGGATTACCATTTTACCTTATCCTTCCTCGCATAGGGTCTTAATCTTGTCAAGCACGGTGTCTGCCTCTTTTACATTCAGTTTTTCCACCACCATCCTGTCTGCCAGCACCCCGAGCAATTTACCTGGCAGGTCGTACTCTATCTGAACGGTCAGTTTTGTCTTGCTCTGGTCACCGTCAAAGAGGTAGGTCTCTGTTATGGGGAACTGTCCTTCCATGGTCATCTTGAACTTGCTGTTTTTTTCGTACTCCAGGACCTTTCCCTTACCGTTGAAATCCATACCAAGCATGCGGTAGGTCCAGTCAAAGGTTGTGCCAGGTTTAATCGGGGTATCACTTACATTTTCCACTGCAATAAGGCTCGTTACATATCTCGTCCAGTTTTCAGGGCTTGAGACAAAGTCAAAGACCTTCTCAAGCGGAGCATTAATCTCTACAGACCTCGTAATTGTTGCCATCCTACTCCTCCTTTCTCAGGGGAACCCCCGGATTAGATAATTTCTTAATAACAGGCTTTCGATCCTGATTAACAAACCCCTCAGACCTTCCCTTTCCAGCGAGCATAGAGGTTGTTTTCTATGCCCATCTGGTCAAGGAGTTTTCCAACTATAAAATCGACCATCCCATCGATGTCCCGTCTTCCGTGGTAGGCACCAAAGACTGGCGGTACTATCCTAACCCCAATTCTTGCAAGTTTTAGCATATTTTCTAAATGGATTGCACTGAATGGGGTCTCTCGAGGAGATATAACGAGGGGTCTACCCTCTTTGATGGTAACATCGGCTGCCCTTTCTATCAAACCCTCTGCATAACCATTTGCCACTGCCGAGAGAGTCTTCATGCTGCAGGGGACGATGAACATACCATCTGTCCTGAAGGAGCCACTTGAGACAGGGGCCCAGAGGTTGTCGTTGTTAAAAATGGTTAGGTCATCTTCCTGAAAGCCAATGTTGTACCTTTCTTTAAAAAAGGCTGACAGAGCAGCTTTCAGACCACCCTTAAGATTGATACTTAGCTCATCTGACACAATAGGAATGGAAGCACTGGAAAATACAGCGTAGACCTCTGAAACCTCAAGAAGTGCTGCTATCAACCTGATCCCTAACTCTACACCTGTAGTGCCAGTTACTGCAACCACATACCGTCTTTTGCTCATTAACACCCTCTTTCCGGGCTCACACGGAGCCCCTTAGCATCTTCAAAGACTGCTTGCCACTATCTGGCTTGTCAGAGATGACACAATATGACAGTGGATGCTTACTCCCTGTCTGTTTAGCATCTGCTCTGTCCTGTTTTTTGCCCTGTGGCATACCTTGCGGAGCACCTCAAACCTCTTGCCGTAATAAAGGAAGTGAAACAGGTCCTCCACATCGGCCTCTCTGAAGGGTCTCAGTTCCTCTTCCGTAACGCCGCAGGATTTCAAAAGATAAAACACATCTCCCCGTTTCAGCTCTCTGGTGCCTGTGGCAAAACCAAGTATCCACCTCCAGGAGCCTGATAGATGAACCTTTATGGCACCACTTTTGAGTGCCCTCGTAAGCCCCTCAAAGGCATCTCCGTTACACAGGAGATAGTGTTCATCCTCGAACCTGAAAAGGCTCTGATGGGCCTCCTTTGAAAGTTCATCCTCTGAAAGTACCATCTCGTGCTTGCCACCCTTTGAAACCTCACATACCAGCGACAAGGCTCAGTCCTCCTTTTTCCTCTTAAGCACTGTAAGGGTCTCTATGTGAAAGGTCTGTGCAAACATATCCACCACACGGACCGATTCAACCGAATAGGCTTCGGAAAGTCTGTTAAGGTCTCTTGCAAGGGTAGAGGGGTTACAGGATATGTATAAAATCCATTCAGGCATCAACTGAAGGACCTTCTCTAAAGCCTCCTTTGTCATCCCCACCCTTGGTGGGTCGGTTACTACCACATCCACCCGTTTCTTAACGAGCAAGGACTCAACCCTTTTGTTTTTAAACCTTACATTTTCCACTCCATTATACTCTATATTAAAGAGCGCATCCCTGTAGGAAGATGCACTCTCCTCAGAGGCTACCACCTCAGTGGCCACACGACTGAGAGGCAGGGAAAAGTTTCCTCCACCTGCATAAAGGTCAAGCACCCGCTCAGGGGAGATGTTATTTATAAAGTCCCTGACCAGACCCACAAGCCTGCAGTTAAGCCTCCAGTTACTCTGGAAAAAGGAACCACTGCTTACAAAGTAAAACATGTCATTAAGCAAAAGTCCTATTCTTTCTTCGCCTCTTTGGTGTTTTCCATTGAGGTATATTCCTGATACCCCTTTTATCTGAAGCAGCTCTGACAGATACTCCTCTGGAAGCTCCCTTCCCCTGAGGTCAAGCACTGCCGTATCACCTGAGATTACATGAACCTCTCTAACTCCCTGCGGAAGCCCGATGGATTTTAACGCAGCCATTACCTCGTTTATCTCGTTACACAAAAGCGGACACCTTGAAAACTCGACCACCCTGTGTGAAAGGGGACGGTAAAAACCCAATCGCCCCTCTCTGTCAACCTTAAACTGTGCCCTTCTTCTGTAACCCCAGGGATTGTCATACAGGGGGGCATCAAGGGAGA
>WFMM01000006.1 GCA_015484595.1 Nitrospirota bacterium
AAGTGAGCATCTGAGGCTCACACCTAAGTGGCTGCCTTGGTATATGCTTAGGCTTCCCCTCCGACCTTTTAAAGTCTTTGGGGCATGCTCACCACATATACCGCTGGCTCCCTAACTATGTCTGTTCCCTCAGCTCTACTACCCTAATAAGGTATCGCGGAGAAATCTATTAGTTCACGGTTTGCAATCTAAAAGAACATCTCTTTTTTCATTTATAGCTTATCTCAGTCTGACTATACTGTCAAGCCTAAAAAAGTGTATTGAACGACTGTTTTTGCCTCAAACCAGTCATTTAAGCTGATTATTTAACGTTTTCTCCTAAATAAAATTCTTTTCAACACCCAATGTGAAATTTACAAAATTATACGGTCAGTATGGTATACTAACAGGAATTTTCTGGGGAGGAAAAGCACTATTTTATAAGGAGATTATATGAAAAAAACTTTGATATCCTTATTAATTATATTGTTAGTTCCCCTACTGGCCTATCCAAACATCGTTTTTTCTCAAAATGCGCCTCTTGTCAATTCAATAGAGATACGGGGACTTAAAAGGACAGACGAAGGAGCAATAAGGCGAAGGTTATCTCAAAAGATTGGACAGCCCCTTTCCCAAAAAAACATTTCAAATGACATAAAAAGCATCTTTGAGATGGGTTATTTTGAGGATGTCAGGGTTGAGACAGAACCCTTCGAGGGAGGACTTAAACTCATATATGTAGTAAAAGAAAAACCAGCAATAGTGAAGGTTCAGTTCAGCGGAAACGAAGAGTTTGATGACGAAAAACTTAAAGAACAGATTACCATCATCCCTGGTGCAATAGCTGATGTAACCCTGATACAGCGCAATGTTGCATCATTGAGAGCCTTTTACGAAAAGGAAGGTTACTACCTTGCAAACATAGTCCCCATAGTAAAAAGGGTCAGCCCCGACGAGGCAACCCTGACATTCTTTATACAGGAAGGTGAAAAGGTCAAGATAGACGAGATAATATTTGAAGGTAATAAGGAAATAGACGATGGTGACATTGAGGATGTCATGGAGACCCGGGAGTGGTGGATATTTTCCATTTTTACCAAGAGTGGTTATTACAGAAAGGATGTAATGGACGCGGATATTCAAAGAATTAAGGATCTCTACTATAACCACGGTTTTCTGAATGTAGTGGTTTACAGGCCACAGGTTATCCTGGATAAGAAACATAAAAAGCTCACCATAAAAATAAAGATAAAGGAAGGCCCTCAATACAAGATTTCTTCAATAAAATTAAAAGGACATGCCCCATCAGAGGAAAAAAAATTAAAGGAGTTTGTCGAGCTTAAAAAGGGAGATGTCTTTAGTAAGAAAAAGCTCCGCGAAGCAATTGAGAAGATAACCAACTACTACAGTGAGCATGGTTATGCAATGGCTTCTGTAGAACCAGACATAAGAACTGATGAAAAAACGAAAACTGCAAACATTATTCTAAACATTGATAAAGGTCACATCTTCAGGATAGGTCGGATAGAGATAAGCGGTAACACTAAGACATTAGACAAGGTAATAAGGCGTGAAATTCGTCTTGATGAAGGGGACATATTTAACAGCAAACTCCTTAAAAGGAGCTACCAGAACATCAACAATCTAAACTTCTTTGACAAGGTTGACCTCGTGCCAAAACCAAGGCTTAAGGACCGTCTCGTTGACATTGATATAAAAGTCAAGGAAAAGGCAACGGGTTTTATCAGTATCGGTGGTGGTTACAGCACAGTGGATAAGTTTGTTGCGATGGTGGATATTACACAGGCAAACCTCTTTGGAACGGGAAGATACATAAAATTAAGAGGTGAACTCGGAGGCTCTTCGTCATTTTATGAACTCTCCTACCGTGACCCCTGGTTCCTTGATAAGCCAATCTCGTTAACACTGAGTTTATACAGGACCTCAAGAGAGTACATATCTTACGACAAAAAGGCAACTGGTGGCTCAATTGGTATTGGTAAAAGATTCAAAGATTACTGGAGTGCTAACATAACTTATAAGTACGAAAGAGCTACTATTGAAAATGTTGATGTTAATGCTCCCTCTGTTATCAAAGACCAGGTCGGCACAAACACCACAAGCAGTATCACTCCATCGGTTACAAGAGACTCAAGAGACAACTACTTAGACCCACACACTGGCTCAAGAAATTCGATTTACTTCACATACGCTGGCTTGGGTGGAACAAACTACTTCTTCAAATCGGTATTGGATTCTGCATGGTTTTTTCCTGTAACGAAACGAACAACCTTCAGGATCAGGGGACGCATAGGTTATGCCACAGGTCTTTTTAACCACAAACTTCCGCTTTATGAGAGGTTTTATGTAGGTGGGTTATATACTGTGAGGGGGCTTGGCTTTGGTGATGGAGGCCCTAAGGATGAAAATGGTGACCCAATCGGTGGAACAAAGGAGCTGATCTTTAACTTAGATTACACATTTCCACTGGTTGAGGAGTTAAAACTGAAGGGCTTTGTGTTTTTTGATGCAGGTCGCGCGTATGACACAGATGAGACCTTTGGTAGCGACCTCAGATACACTACAGGCGCAGGGTTTAAGTGGTACTCACCGATGGGGCCGATATTGATCGAATACGGCTATAATATTGACCGTCGAGCTGATGAGGATTCTGGTAAAATTGAATTCTCCTTTGGAGGATACTTTTAAAATATATCATTCTTAGAGCCTGTTAAACAGGCTCCATCTTAATAAAAGGGAGGCAATGGTTATGAAAAGGATTACAGTCTTTGTTTTTATGTTTTTATTTCTACTATCTTTTAGTACTCAGGCAGCAGAGCTTAAGATAGCAGTCGTAGATCTGCAAAAGGCCCTTAACGAATCAGAGGGTGGTAAAAACGCAAAGAAAAGTCTTGAGGAATTGATAAAGTCTAAACAGAAGGTAATAGACGAAAAGGGAAAGGAGATAGAAAAACTAAAGGACGAAATTGACAAGCAATCAGCTGTTCTTTCAAAGGATGCTTTGCAGAAAAAACAGGACGAACTTGATAAGAAGATGAGAGAGTACAGAAGGCTGGTTCAGGACTCACAGGAAGAGGTAAAGAAAAAGGAATCCGAACTTACATCGGAGATACTTAAGGACCTGGCAAAGATAATAGAAAAGATCGGCAGGGAAGAAAAGTTCACCCTTATACTTGAAAAGGCAAAGGGTGTGGTGCTCTTTCACGACAGTGCAATCGATATAACCGAAAAGGTAATAGAGCGTTACAACAAAGAGATTAAAGGTCAGAAGTGAAACTTTCCGAGATAGCAGAAAAGCTAAACCTTGAACTTATCGGAAACCCTGACCTGGAAATCACCGGGGTCTCAGGTATTGATACTGCAGGCCCTGGTTCACTGACTTACATAAAGCACAAAAGGTATCTTCAGGAGGTACTTAACTCCGGGGCATCAGCAGTGATTACTGAACAAAAAATACAGGACACCGATATAGCTCAACTGATTTCAGATAATGCCCTTCTTTCCTTTGCTAAGGCACTGGAGCTTTTTTACATAAAAGAACACAGGCCAAAAGGGATAATGCAGGGTGCCATGGTTGCTCCCTCAGCCATGGTCAGCCAATCAGCCACCGTTTATCCTGGCACCTATATCTCTGAGGGTGTTAAGATAGGGGAACGAACCATTATCTACCCTGGTGTATTCATTGGTGAAGAGGTAAGCATTGGTGACGACACGGTCATATTCCCAAATGTTACGATAATGGATAATGTTTCCATTGGTTCTCGGGTAAGGGTGCATGCTGGCACAGTAATTGGTTCTGATGGCTTTGGCTATGTATTCCACCAGGGCAGACACCACAAGATTCCACAGGTAGGAAAGGTGGTGATTGAAGACGATGTAGAGATTGGTGCTGGTGTTACCATTGACAGGGCCACCACAGGGGTTACGCTGATTGGAGAGGGAACAAAGATTGACAATCTTGTCCAGATTGCACATAATGTGAAAGTAGGCAAACACTGCATAATCGTTGCACAGGTTGGAATTGCTGGAAGCACCGAGATTGGAAATTATGTGACCCTTGCGGGTCAGGTTGG
>WFMM01000007.1 GCA_015484595.1 Nitrospirota bacterium
CAGGAGGTGTGTCTGAGACAGGCTGATGCCTCTTTGTAAACAGGATTGTCTGATATCCTCTTAAAGACATCCATCATCTGAAGCTCCTTTAAACACTCACCAAGCTTTTCAACCATCTCACAGTCTGACTTAATCTCAATACTGAAAAGATTTTTGTCTATCTTTTTTATGGATATCTCACTTATCAGACCGCATACGCCAGGATTAACCCTTACCCTCGTCATATTTATCCCTTGATGGTAACGGGCACCTTTTTTTCTTCGAGCACCCTTTTCAGATTCGGGAATCGGTCTTTCATATGAGGAATGTGCATTGCCATCATGAACTCCTTTTCAAACTCAGGCTCCACGGCAATCTCCATAAACTCAACGAATCTTGCCTTTTCATCAGCCTCCTGTCGTTTGGCCCTGTTAAGAAGTGCCATCCGGGCACCGTCGCCAGCAGCATTACCAACGGCATAGACCTTTTCAAGATCACAGTCAGGAAACATGCCAAGTGTAAGGGCTGACTCCTTGTCAATATAACTGCCAAAGGCGCCTGCAAGCACCACGCGGTCTAACTTATCAACTCCCATCTTTTTCATCATAAGCTTTGCTCCGGCATAGAGTGCACCCTTTGCAAGCTGAAGTGCCCTTACATCGGCCTGAGTGATGGTTATGTCAGTGCCTATTGAGGTCTCATCAGCCCAGGCAATTACATACTCGGGCTTTCCGTCTGAGCCCTTTCTCACCCTTGGGGTCTCAAGGTTCATGTTGAACCTGCCTGATTTGTCTATAATGCCTGCCTTGAACATCTCTGCCACGGCATCAATAATTCCAGAGCCGCAGATACCCTTTGCGTTTATCTCCTGAAGATGGGTATGCCAGTCTGCCTTTCCAATCACCTTGTACATTGGCTCCTTTGTCTCTGGGTCTATCCTTACCTTCTCTATCGCGCCTGGAGCCGCACGCATACCGAACTTAATCTGTGCACCCTCAAAGGCTGGCCCGGTAGCACAGGAGGTTGAGCATATCCTTTCACGGTTTCCAAGCAGTAGTTCTCCATTTGTGCCGATATCTATGATCAGCACCATCTCGTCCTGATTGTAGGGCTCCTCAGCTATAAGCACACCCACATTGTCAGCTCCTACAAATCCTGCCTCAATTGGCAGCACATGAACATAGGAGCCTCTGTTAATCCTGAGCCCAAGGTCCCTTGCCTTTACATTTATTGAATGCTGTAAGGCTGGTATAAAGGGAGAGCGACCTATGTACTCGGGGTTAAAACCAAGGAATATGTGGTGCATGGCAGTGTTGAAAACAATGGTCATGTCAACTATCGCAGAGCCTCCATTTGAGCCATTTACCCTGAGGTCAGCACTTACCTTTTCAATTATCTCATTGAGGCCCTCGATAATGGCCTTTTGCATCCTTTCAAGGCCATCGGGGTTGGTCATTGCATAGGTTATACGGGACATCACATCCTCTCCGTAGGGAACCTGTGGATTCATCATTGACTCTGTATTAATTACCTTACCTGTGTTGAGGTCGCAGAGATAGCCAACCACCGTTGTGGTGCCAACATCAACGGCAAGGCCATAGGATGGCTCAACAAAGCCAGGCTCTACCTTTATTATCTCTCTGTCCATCCATACCGTAACAGTAATCCGCCAGTTCCCCTTTCTTAAAACCTCCTGAAGGTCACCCAGGGCAAAGTAGTCAAAGCTCAGGTCAGTCAATCCATACTCCTCTTTCATGAATTTAAGCACCCTTTCCATGTCACCCTCTGTAAGGTCGTGAAGTGTTGGCTCTGGGAGCTCTACATTGTACTTTTTCACAGCAGGGTCAAGCCTGATGCTTAGCTCCTTTGCTGCCTTTCTTACTATCTGCTTGCCTGCCCTTGACTTTTCAGGCACGAAGACCTTTACATCACCCCTTATCTCAGCGGCACAGGCCAGACGCATACCAGGGCCGTCCTCAGGCTTGATGTGTTTTTCCTCGTCCTCTGTAAAGGGTGAAAGGTGTTTCATGCCTGACTCGATACCGTCTTTTTCAAAAAATCCCTCCTCAACCCTGACCTTGCACTTTCCACATACCTTCTTGCCACCACATACTGCCTCGATGTCCACACCAAGCTGCTGGGCAGCCTCAAGCAGGGTTTTTCCTTCCTGCACATGGCCTCTTCTTCCAGAGGGTTGAAATATTACCATGTATTTTTTCATTACCTTGAAACCTCCTTACTTAGAGTTTTGAGTCTTGCTCTACTGGATATAAAATTTAACGTTCTACCCTGTCAGGCTCCTTTAAAGAGAGGGCAGGCTCCGGCAGGGTGGGGGCAAGGAGGGGGTCAGCCGGAACCTGCAAAAACCTTTTTATACCAAAACATCGTGATGTGTGCTTTTAAGCGTCCTCTTTGTTTTATTGCCCCTTGAATAAGGACATATGTTTACACATAAACCACAGTTTGGTTTTTCCTGAAACCCCTTTAAGTCTCTCTTTAAACTGCGGCAGTGCTCGTAGCAGACTATCTCGTTGAAGGGTGATTCCACTGTCCAGTTCTGCCCCTTTATAGCTCCAGAAGGACAGTATCTAACGCAGAGGTCACACTCACCGCAACGAGACTCTGTTATTGGGCTGTCAGGCTCAAAGGGGGCATCGGTAAGCACTGTTGTCCAGGACAGTTTCGACCCATAGGTTTCGTTTATAACCAGTCCGTTTTTCCCTATCCAGCCAAGGCCTGCACAGGTGGCAGCGGTTTTATGACAGAAAAGTCCATAAAGCCTTGAAACAAACTTTCCATTCCGTCTGTCTGAGTCAGGTGGAATGGAGAGATAACGGTAGCCTCTTTCTTTAAGCCACCTGACAGCAGTGTCCTGAAGGTGCTCAAGAGTTCTCACTGTCCTGGCATTGAGGTTTCGATTGACTGCAATGGAAATAGCCCTGTTCAGGTGACCAATCTCATCGGTAAGTGCCCTTGTGACATCACCTACTCCAACAAGGGTGGCACCATTTCTGAGTAACAGTCTCTTTAATTCATCAGCTCTTAGCCTTATTGCTCTCAGCCTCCTCTCTCATCTTCTTCAGAGAGCTGATCATGTTTATTGCCTCTTTAAGTGCGTTGTTTGCATCGGCTGCATAGCCGTCGGCACCCCACTTTTCAGCTATATCCTTTGACACAGGTGCCCCACCAATCATTATCTTGACATTGGGGTTCTTTTCCCTTAGTTTATCTATCACCTTCTGCATCCCGACCATGGTGGTGGTCATCATGGCTGACAGACAAACCAGGTCTGATTCGGTCTTTATCTGCTCTTCCACGAATTTATCAAGTGGAACATCACGGCCGAGGTCGTAAACCTCAAAGCCTGCCACATCAAACATCATCTTCACTATGTTCTTCCCGATGTCATGCACATCACCTTCAACCGTTCCTATTACCACAGAGCCCTTAACACCGAGGTCCATCTTTTTAACATGGGGCTTAAGGATATCAAGCCCAGCGTAGAGTGCATCAGCACACATTAACAGTTCAGGGACAAAGTATTCCTGCTCTTCAAAAAGCTTTCCAACCTCTTCCATACCAGAGACCAGCCCATCGAAGATTGCCTCGTTTGCATCCATTCCAAGCTCCACTGCCTCCTGTGCTGCCTCCTTAACAGCATCCTCATCGTACTGGATTACCCCGTTTTTTAACCTCTCAAGAATTTCCTTCTTCTTTTCCTCACTCAGCATCGGTTCACCTCCTGTTAATTTCATCCATCATTGCCTTCATATTTTCTGCTGGCACTGTTGGCCATATGTCGCAGCCAGGCCAGACAGCGCTTACACCGTTTTCTATACACTCCCTTATGGTGCTTCTTACTTTTTCTTCATCTCCTGCAACAAGGACATTATATGGGTCGTAGTTGCCGAAAATAAGGGCATCATGACCTAATTTCTTTCTCGTTTCTACTATATCGTTTTTCTGGTCTACACTTATTGCCTTTGTGCCTGACTCCATCATAAAAGGAGCTATGTCGTTTGTCTTTCCACAGATGTGAAGCACCGTGTTTCCTTTAAGTTGCTCAAAAATCCTCTTCAGGTAGGGGAGGATGAGATTCTTAAATACCCTTGGACTTAACACATCACTGGTAGCCCCCATCTCCCTTACTGTGATGTAATCCACCCCGACCTCTTCATAGCTTTTTGCAACCTCTATTATCACATCCGAAAGCCTGCCAAGCAGAGAGCCAACTTTGTCTGGTTTTTTAAAGGAAAGTTTTAGCAGGTCATTTAACTCCATTATCTGTCCTGCAAGCGTAAAGGGTCCAAGCACATATGTTCCAATGGGTACTGCGTCACCTATGTCTGCCTTGAGAAGTTTTATTGCCTCCTTAACAAGACCTATCCTTCCCCTTGAAAGCAGGTCAGAAGGAACGCTGATGTCCATCTCGTCTTCATTGTGGATTACCTTTTCCCTGATAGTTGGATAAAGGATGTCCTCTGAGTGGGCATAAACATTAATCTCACAGCCAAGTGCCTCTGCCTCAACACAGAGGTCAAAGGGAACCACAGCACATTCAAAACCAAAGAGCTTGTATGTGGTCGCTGCTGCATCAGCCATCTGTTTTGCGTCAAGATGGGTTGCTGCAAACTTATAGCCCAGTTGCTTTAGCCCTTCAGTGGTAACATTTCCCATCCCACTGAAGCAGGGTGGTCTGTCCACCTCTTCACCGTTAAAAAGTCTCGTAATACGCTCTTTTGCATTTGTAACACTTACTGCCATATACCTTTCTCCTTTCAAATTGTGTTAATAGCTTTCAGTTTCTTTCGGTTACCAATTTATTAAGCTGACTCATATATAAAAATTCTAAATCCTAAATCCTAAACAAATTCCAATTCTCAATTTTCAATGTTCCAAACCTTCTATATTTCTGGTCTTCTGCTATTTGTCGTTGTTTAGAATTTAGATATTCGTGCTTAGTGCTTTTTGGGTCTTTTATCTCCTTGCGCCTCCCTCTTTTACCTTCTTTACAAAATCATTAAAATACCTGTTTATTGGAAGCTCCGGGTTTTCCGGTATCACACCTGTCTCGTCATATACAAGGGTGCTAAGCAATATGTGGGCAGTTGCCACAGCAGGGAATATCCTGTTTGCAGTTACGATCGGGCCATAAAAGTTAAAATCACTCCACAATGCGGTTGACATCCCCTGAGCCACTGCATCCATAGCCCTGAAGCCATCAAGCCCCCACTGCTGCTTTACCTCCTTCCACATATGGGTGCCGTTTGAGTAGGCACCACCACAGGGCAGTCCGAGTTTTTCCTTGATTAACCTGTTGGCTATAAGTGAAAATGACGTGGCAGGAAGATTCATGACAGAGGTATCAACCAGTATGGTTTCAAAGTCATCTGCCCCCTGCTCTAATATGCTCTCAAGCGATTTCAGCCTGCCTGCAGGGCTCTGGTCTTTGTCGTCAAAGGCCTGTATGACCACATGCTTAATGCCCAGGTCTTTGAGCCTCTGTACCTGACCCTTTATGTCTTTGTCCCAGGGGGTGATACTGTTGTATAAAAACTTCTCCTGTGCACCAATCTTTGCAACATACTCGGTAGCCCTTGCCCTTTTTTCAGCAACCCACATATCAATGCCAAAGGGCATGTCCGTGGTGTCAAGATAAAAATCTATATATACCTGAGCCTCCTCAGGTGTGTTCGCAACCATTGCAACCATTGCTGGTATGCCTGTCTTTTTGCTTAGTTCTTCCTGGGTCTTAATAAGCTCCTCTGCCCTTTTTTCATCAAACCTGGCAGTCTTGCGGTCAATTAAGATCCTGTCCTTGTTATGAAACATTGATGCTATCAGAAAGGGTGGATTCTCTCCAGGCTGTCCACCTATCTTTATCCCATTTATCTCACAAACCCTCTGCTTTGTCGAAAATCTAAACATACCATCTCCCTGAGTTGTTTTTTTCTGGCGGTATGGCTTTCAAGCCATACCGCCATTGTTGTGTTAATTGTTAATAAATACCGTGGTCAAACTTCGGTGGTGGCAGATACTCCCACTCCTCACCCTTCTGTATCTTCTGTGCAAGCTCCACACACTTCACTGCATACTCAAATGCATAGGGAATCCCAGGCCCATTTGGCACAAAGCCAGCAAGCAAACAACCGATTGCTGCAGCCTCGAAAACCTCCTCCACAGTAGCCCCTGCCTTTATGGCTGGCAGAACATGAACAATACACCTTGGTGACATGTAGGCTACACCACCAGCCATAAATATCAACTCCTTTACTTTTCTTGAGAGTGCTCCATCTTTCCAGAAGGCATTGTAAAAGTCAGCAAAGGTCTTTCCAGCCTCAGGATTAAGCTGATTGATTATCTTGAACATCCGTGGCGTAAAGAGCATCTTTTCTTCCATGTACTGGTTTGCCTCATCTGGTGACATCTTCTTCTCTTCTGACATGGCTACCTCCTTTTCATTGCTGTCTGGCCTCATGGCCAGAAACCTTTTAAAACTCTCTAAAATCCCCATACCTGCCTCCCCTTAATTTGCTGAGCTCTGTCTTATCACCTCCCCCTTGCGGTTTCTATAAACTTCTGTATGTTTTCATAGGGAACATCCGGCGGGATGTCGCAGCCTGGCATCAGGACAAATCCGCCGTCGGTTCCTGCCTTTTCTATTATCTCTTTACAGGTTTTCTCGACTTCATCAACACTTCCCTGAAGCATCACTGCCACGGGATCAACATTTCCAGCAAAACACATCTTACCATGAAGAGTTTCCTTTGCCTTTGCAATGTCTGTTTTGTGGTCAAGGCTTATGCAGCTTGCACCTGTATCCGGAAATAGTTCAAGCCTGTCTGTGGTGTTACCACAGATGTGTAACAGGGTGTGCACCCCCTTTGACCTTGCCCAGTCTGTAAACCTCTTCAGTGCTGGCACGGCAAACTGTTTAAACTGCCTCTTTGAAATAAGGTCACCCGATGCCGTAGGGTCGGCAAGGCTTATCACCTCAAGTGTGCCGTCCTCTACAATGTCAGTATAAAGATGAATAAGAAGCTCGGTGGCAAAATCTATCACCCTTTCAACAAAGGCAGGTTTCTTGAAGGTAGCCTTCATCATGTCTTCCTCTCCAACAAACCTTGCAGCAAGTGTAAAGGGCCCCCATGCAGTCATGGTCACCACATATTTATCTCCTATCTGTGCTTTCGTCCTGCGGAGTGCCTCTTTTACTGTCTTAATGGTCTCATCTTTATCTACATCTTCAATATTCAGTTTCTTGAGATCCTCTTCAGAACTGACGAGGGGCTCTTCAAGGTCAGGGGCACCAATCTCACGAAACTTTATCCTTCCACCAAGCGCTGCAGCATGAAAGTTGTTGTATCCTGAACCAGCATAAACAATGTCACACTGTAGCCTCTCGCTCATCTCAACCAGCATCTGTGTCATTCGTTCTGCATCGGTTGCCAGCTCCTCAAAGGTGCTTCCCCAGTTCTTTATACTCCACATCCCCCCACCAAAAAGCGTAACAGGTACTCTCTCTGGTTTGCCCCCTTCAAAGGCCGTCAATACTGTTTCCTTAGGTGTCATGGCTCCTCCCCTTTTAGATTTTTGCTTTATATTAAGTAGCAATTTGAATGCCAGAGAAAAACTGTACTGTTTTCAAGTAGTATTTACAAAGAGGGCCTTCTTTCTGTAGAAAATTTCTACACTCTGGTGGGGAAAAATTACACATATATTCAGATATTGCGTTTATTGCGTTGATTGGGTTTATTGCGTTCTTTGCGTTAATTGAGTTTAGGTTTTTTACTAAACACTAAAAACTCTGCACTCAAAACTAAAAACTACCCCCATACCCTACCCCCTACTCCCTATTTTTTACTCCCTATTCCCTCAGCCCTGTCTTCTTTACGCCCTAAGCTAAAACAGGTATATTTCTTGCTATAGTATTAATATGAAGACCACCGTTGTTACAGGTATGCTTGGTGCAGGAAAGACCACCTTTATCCAGAACTATCTGAAGAACACAGAGGAAAAGACACTTATACTTGTAAATGATTTTGGTAAGACAGGAATTGATGGAGAGCTTATTTCGCAGATCAATCCTGAAACCATCGAACTACCAAGCGGATGCGTCTGCTGCACCCTCAGATACGACCTCATTACCACCCTTAAAAGAGCACTACATGAGATTTCACCTGAACACCTGCTTATCGAACCAAGCGGTATCGCATCTGTGTCAGGGATTGCAGATGCGCTAAATCAGGCAGGCCTTACAGAGTTTACAGTTATCACCATTATCGACTCTGTTGAATTTCTGGACTTATACCAATCAGGCATGTATGGGGAGTTCTTCAAGGACCAGATTAAAAATGCAGACCTCTTGCTTATAAACAAAATAGACCTTTCTGAGACACCGAAAATCATGAAGACAAGAGAGGTCATCAAAGGTCTTAATCCCTCTTCAATCATTATCCCCACGGTGAGGGCAAAGCTAAGTATGGATTTACCTTCAGCAAGCAGGGCTAAAAGAAGCTTCAGTAACAATAGCCATCTGCACCTGAAAACCCTTGCAATCAATATACCTCCTGATACTGGCAAAGACAGGATTGAAAAACTCTTTAGGGAGTTTATAACAGGGAAGTTTGGAAACATCGTCAGGGCAAAAGCCCTCATAAAGGAGCAAAGTGGCTCCTATCTAATTGACATTGCCTCTGGAAAGTGCTTTACAAGGCCTCTTCTTACCGATACTAAACGAAACAGAATGGTTGTCATATTCGAGGATACCGATGTTGAAAAGCTTAAATCTGAGGTTTTAAAATGGCTCAGGTAGCTTTTTATTTTTTAATGATCCTCCTTATTGCCCTGCCAACCACTGGCTCCTTTACCCTGAGAGCACCATGGGGGCAGACCTCAACGCAGCAGTAACACCTTATACATCTTTCGTAATCGAATCTTACCGAGGAGTCAGCCCTCTTTATTGCACTGGCAGGGCAGTAACTCCAGCACTTGCCACACTGCTTACAGCTTTCGGGTAACACCACAGGTCTTTCAACGAGGTGTCTTCTCAGAAATCCCTGCATTCTCTCTGGCCCAAAAACCACAGGTCCAACAGAGGGCAGTCTGAAATCCCTGACCCTTGGAAGAGCTCCCTGTAGCTCTATTTCCTCTTCGTTAAACCCGTCACTGAAGGCAGCAGAGTTTGTAAGAAGCCTCTCAGGTGGAATGTTAAGCATCCTGGTTACAACTACATCAACTGCTACAGCACTGTCTCCGCCAATCAATACCCTTAGTGGCCTTGGGTCACCGCTTTTTCCAGGCCCATCACCCTCCATTGCAAGCACACCGTCAATCAATGTTACGGAAGGGGCTACCTTCTTTGCAATCAGGTATAACAGCTCTGCAAATCTTGTCCTGTCAACGCCTGCCCTGAAGTGCCATCTTGGCTTTTCCATACCAACCACACAGCCAAAGAGATTTTTCACACCAAGGGTTAACAACATCTGACTGTGGGTCTTCAGTTTTGGAAGATTCACCACATGCTCAGCCTCCATAACATCACGGGCCAACTCTATCTCTCCAAAGGGTCTCCCGATATCTACCCTGATGGATTCCCTAAACTCCTTAAACTCAACATCCATTCCTTGAAGGGCATCAAGATAGCCTCCCTCCTTCAGTACCTTACCAAAGGAGCCCATGGCCGGGCTGTCTGAGATTACCACCTGACAGCCCTTTTCTAAAAGATACTCTGCCACAGCCTTTACGACAAGTGGATGGGTAAGCATTGCCTTTTCCTCCTTTGCAGGCGCAAGGAGGTTTGGTTTGATTAAAACCCTCTGTCTTCTGTAAAGGCTATTTCCATTGAGGGCATCTAAAATCGAATAAATGCAGTTTTTAAGTCCCTGGTACTCATAGCTTTCCTGTCTTTTGATTATAACTTTACTTTTCATCAGTAGTGGTGTTCTTCGGGGTGTATCTCCCTGATAATGGTGGTCTCAAAAACATCCTTAATATCAGGCAGAGTATCGATGTATCCAAGGTCAAAGAGCCTCTTCATAAGCTTTTCTGTGCAATCTATATACTCTCCGGGCAAAGAGGCACAGTATCTTGGTGAAATCCGCAGGGTGTTAAGGACAAAATCCCTGTCAACCATTCCCATTAATTTTGAAATCCACTCAGAAGCATCTTCAGCTTTGTTGCGTAAGACCTCTGTGCAGTGCTCGTGGAGCTTTAAGAATTCCCTTATCATCTCAGGTGCCTTATCAAGCACCTCCTCCCTTACGACAATCCCGTAACTTGGATTGTATGGCCATAGCCTCGAAGGTGGATAGACTATATCACCATCTGCATAGACCCTCACTGCCTGTGCCAGGGCTGGTGTGCCTATTACTGCATCAGCCTCTCCCCTTACAAACACCTCGAGTACCTCATCAGCCCACGGCATGTTAAGTACCTCTGTATCTGAGTTATATCTCTGGATAAGGTCTTTTAATATCAGGTCGTGAATGGAGCCCTTTCCAGGGACTGCCACCCTTTTAAACCCCTTAAAAACCCTGCAGAGCTCTTCCTCTGAGGATGCACTGATTCCCATTTTTGATGCAAGCACCGTTCCCTCCACATGTCCACCTGCAACGCATTTAAGTCTCACCCCTGTGACCATGCCTATTACTGCTGGTGGCAGTCCAATGTATGCGAGGTCAATCTTGCCCTGTCTGAATGCCTGAACAATGGCAGGGCCAGTGCCATAGAGAGCCCAGTCTATCTCGAAGGATAGCCCTCTGGTTAGCGATGGATTTGAAAGCATAAGAACGGATGTATGATAAAGGGTTGAAAGATGTCCTACTCTTAGTTTCATGATTTTTATTTTAACCTATTTATATACAATGAAAATACCTGTGGTCTTACCGCTGGATTTCCTCAACATTATGATAAAATAAAACATGAACAGTTTAACAACTCCTGTAGGCTCGGAATTTCTATGGCAGACCCTCGATGCCCTTGGACTCGTAGGATTTATCACTGACAGGGAACTTTTCATTGTTGACTGTAATGAAACGGTTTTAAAGAAACTCTCCTTCCGAAGGGACGATATCCTCGGGCTGAATATCAACTCCATTATTACCACCCCCTCTTTAAAGCCGTCTTTTTTAACAGATCAGGTCTATGTGTTTGACGGAAGATGCCTGAAAAAAGACCGCGAACCCTTTTCTGCAAAGATTACCGTAATCCCGAGAGACGATGGCTTTACCATCGTGGTGGAAGACATAACAAACACCCTTAAAATTGCCCAGCGTGCCACACAGAGAAGGCGGGAAATAAACACCTACAATCAACTGTCCGTAATATTAAGCAAATCAAAAAACCTCAAAGAGCTCACTGAATCTGTTATAGACGGACTGGTAAACACGCTGAATGTGGACGGGGCATGGATTTATCTTCTTAACGAAGAAACAGGCAGGTTAGAGCTATGCTGTCTGAAAGGAATACAGGAGGATGCCTTTAAAAAGGCCCGTATCCTCAAGCCTTATGAATGCTTCGTTGGAAGGGTGCTAAGTGCTAAAAGGGCACTTCTTGTAAAAGATGCCCTGAAGGACCCCCGCATTACACACATAAAACTTGGAGAAATTGGATTTCGGACAGTAGCAGGGGTGCCTCTTAAGCTTAAGTCCATAGATGCATCCACCTGGAGGATAGTTGGAGTGCTTGGTGTGGGTAAAAGGGAATCTGAAAGCTTCACATCCCTTGACATGCAGTTTCTCTCTACTATCGGAAACCACCTTGGGGTTGCCATAGAAAATGTAAAGCTCCTTGATAACCTCAGAGAAAAGATGAAGCAGATAGAGCTTATAAACGAGATTGCCTCGGTTGTCAATTCAAGCCTTAGCATAGGACACATATTCAGAATAGTTGCATCAGAGCTAAGAGGCATGATACAGTTTGACAGAGCAAGCATAAACATCATTGAAGAGCACACAAACCGCCAAAAGATATTTGCCCTTGACACAAGGCTTCAGACCCAGCTTCCTCGAGGCATGTATGCCCCTTTAGAGGGAACAAGCTCGGGCTGGGCAGCTCTTAATCAGAAGGCCTTTATAAACAGAGACTTAAAAAGGAAGATCAGCTTCCCCCTTGATGAAAGACTACTTAATGAGGGAATCAGGTCAACCATAAGCATTCCCCTTTATAAAGACCGTCCGCTTGGAACATTAAACTTCGACAGCCTCAAGCCCAGTCAGTACTCAGAGAAAGACTTGGAAATACTTATTCCCATATCAAAACACCTTTCGATTGCACTTGAGAATGCCCTGCTTTTTGAGGAGATTAGCAAGGAAAAAAGGCAGTGGGAAAAGACCTTTGATGCCATTACAGACCTCGTGTGGATTGAAGACCTGGAAGGTAAGGTGCTAAGGGTTAACAAAACGGTAATAGTAAAGTCAGGCAAGCCAGAACTCTCTCTCATAAAAAAGGATTCCTTTGAAATCTTCAAGCTTTTAAACATAAAACAGGACGAAAGTGCCATAAAAGAGACAGGAAAAGAAAGAAAAAGGCTCTACAAAGAACTAAAAGGCATTGATGGCACCACCTATCACTACTGGACCTATCCACTGATGGATAGTGAAGGAAGGGTCTATGGAACAGTAAACTACCTGAGAGATGTTACAGAGCAGAAAAGGCTTGAGCAAAAGCTCTTCCGTGCTGACAAGCTTGCATCCCTTGGCACTCTGATAGCAGGTGTTGCCCACGAGATCAATAATCCACTGGGCATAATAGCAGGTTATTCAGAGGCTTTACTGGAAAGGGCATCTGATGAAGAGCTGCTCCATGTGGAGGCATTCAGGGACTTCCCTGAATACCTCGAAACCATTAACAGAGAAATCTTCAGGTGTAAAAATATACTATCAAGCCTTCTTGACTTTGCACGGCCTACAACAGGCACCAGAAGGTTAATCAACCTGAATGAGCTGATAAAGGAGGTTATCCTGCTTGTAGAGCACAGAGCAAGAAAGCTAAGCCATACCATAAAGTTAGACCTGAGCGACAGGATACCCGAGACCACTGCAGACCCCGGTGCATTAAGACAGCTCTTTATGAACATAATAATGAACTCCCTTTATTTCATGAAGAAAAAGGGCAGGGTTATAATCTCTACAAGGCCCACTGGCAAAGGAAAGAGAAAAGGCATTGTTGTTAAAATCAAAGACAACGGTATCGGAATAAAAAAAGAAGACCTCAACAGTATCTTTGACCCCTTTTTTACTACCAAGCCTGTAGGAGAGGGTACAGGCCTTGGTCTTTCCATCTGTCACAGGATTGTAACCGAACACAGAGGCACAATAGATGTGGACAGCACACCTGGAAAGGGCACGACCTTTACCATATTACTACCGGTCATACAGGATGAAGGTGAAAGATAAAGACACAACCATACTCGTCGTGGATGACGAAGAGCCTGTCAGAAGGCTTCTTAAAAAGGAACTTAACCGAAAGGGTTTTGTGGTTGATACTGCCTCAAACGGCAGGGAGGCCCTTAAGAAGGTAAAGCAGAAGAGCTTTGACATCGTGTTATTAGACATCGTAATGCCCGAGCTTGATGGAATCTCTTTCCTTAAAAAACTCAAAAAAGACCCCTCCTCACCTGCAATCATAGTTCTTACTGGAAGGGCAACCGTTGATACTGCAGTGGAGGCCATGAAAAACGGCGCTACAGACTATCTTTCAAAACCATACAAACTTGAAGAGCTTGTTCTGGTTATAAAGAGGGCTGCTGAAGAACGCCGCCTCCGTCTGGAAAACATAATGTTTCAGCACGCCCTTAAAGAACGTTTCCAGCCAGAGGAATTCGTTGGAAAAAGCAGGGCATACAGAGAATTGTTATCATACATAAAAAAAGTCGCCCCCACTGATTCAAGCGTGCTTATAACTGGCGAAAGCGGAACAGGTAAAGAACTGGTCGCCCGTCTTATATGGAAACACAGTGCCAGGGCATCCGGACCATTTCTTGCCCTAAACTGTGCTACCCTTTCTGAAAACCTGATGGAAAGTGAACTCTTCGGTCATGAAAAGGGTGCATTCACCAGTGCCTTTAAGATAAAATACGGTCTCGTGGAAGCTGCAGACAGGGGAACCCTGTTTTTAGATGAAATCGCTGAGATGCCCCAGCAGCTTCAGGCTAAACTGCTGAGGTTTCTTGACTCAGGAGAGTTCCGAAGGGTGGGTGGTACAAAAAACCTCCGTGTAGATGTAAGGATAATAGCTGCCACCAATAAAAACCTTGAGGAGTCCATAAAGGAAGGCAGTTTTCGTAACGACCTTTACTACAGGTTGAATGTTATCAACATCCATATTCCACCACTTAGGGAAAGGACAGAGGACATAGAGCCTCTGGTGAGGCATTTTATAAAAAAGTACAACTACAGGTTTTCCAGGTCTGTCAGGGAAATTGACAGAGCAGCAGTTAAACTGCTTAAAAAATATAAATGGCCTGGCAATGTAAGGGAGCTTGAAAATGTAATAGAGCGAGCCATAATCCTTTGTGATAGTGAAAGGATAGAAAGACAGCACCTTACCCTGCCCTGTGCTTCAGTGTACGACGATAATGAGCCAGAGTCACTCAGGCTATCGGACATAGAAAAAAGACACATCATAAGGGTTTTGGAGCAAACAGGCTGGAATCAATCAAAGACAAGCAGGCTTCTTGGCATTGACAGAAAGACCCTGTATCTGAAGATAAAAAGATACGGGATTGAAAGGGGAAGGATTTAGGATTTAGGATTTGAGATTTAGGATTTGAGGGTTAAAGTCTCTGTAACTTTTGCGAACCCAGTGGTATTATATATGTCTTCTCGTTTTTTTACAATGTTCAGGTATAGTGATAAATCTATTTTCTGTTGAGGTGAAATGAGCAAGGAAAAAGAGATAATGAAACATGCAGAAGAGTTCCTTGGTGCTCTTTCAAAGCACTGCATAACCCACTGTGGTCGGAGATTTTCAGCAGTAGAGATGCCTGTTTTTAAAAAGTTCCTTAACTACAGGGTAAAAAGAGAGCTTGAATTCTACAGGGTATGCCTTGAACATGCCTCAGTGCTTAGAGAGGCAGGCACAAGGCTTACCCAGGATGACATAGAGGAGATCATGGACGAAAGTATCAGCATTGACAAAAAGCTCCTTCGAGATATTCGTTTCCTTCCAATCCGTATAAGCTTTGACTACCAGAGGATACTTCCCCTCAGGCGTAAAAGAGCACAACTGCAGATCGAACTTTTTTATCGCCTCCTTGGTGCAAAGTCATCGGATAGCTTTTCATCCATGGTAAAGGAGGTTTTCAGCAGGAAAGAATACCTCGATATAAACAACGACATCGTGGAGCTTTACTCTGAAGAGGCATTTATAATAAACTCTACAATAAAGTCAATTATAAAGATAGACTCTGAAACGCTTGCTCATAATATGTACTGCTCCATGCTCGATGTTGGTTTTAAACTGAATCGGGACTTTGCAAAAAGGCTTTTCGATTAATTGATACCCTATCCTGACATAAAACCCTACATAGTAAAGATCGGCCCTGTGCAGGTCAGGTGGTACGGACTGATGTATCTTCTTGGATTCATCAGCTCCTACCTGCTCGTGCGTTTTCAGATAAAAAAGAAAGGGCTTTCCATAAAAAAACAAACCATTGATGACCTCTACTTTTACCTCATTGTTGGACTTATTATCGGTGCACGCCTTGGTTATGTTGTGTTTTACAACCTGCCGGAATATCTGAAAAACCCCCTGGAGATATTTGCCCTCTGGCATGGGGGTATGTCCTTTCACGGAGGGCTGATAGGCACAATCCTTGCCGGCTATATCTTTTCGAGGAAAAGGAGGGTTGACTTCTGGTTGTTTTCTGACCTGATAATAGCTACAGCCCCTGTTGGACTCGGGCTTGGAAGGATAGGTAACTTCATAAACGGTGAACTCTTCGGAAGGGTATCTACTGTGCCCTGGGCAATGGTGTTTCCAGAAGGTGGCCCCCTGCCAAGACATCCCTCACAGCTCTATGAGGCAGCAGGTGAGGGGCTTGTGCTTTTTGTCATCCTGTGGTTTCTTAAAGACCGTGTCAGGAAAACCGGTCATCTGACAGCCTCCTTTCTTATCCTCTACGGTGCTATCAGGTTCTTTCTTGAGTTTTTCCGTCAGCCTGACCCGCAGCTTGGATTTGTGCTGTCCTTTCTTACGATGGGGCAGATACTATGTGCCTGTATGATAGTGGCTGGTCTGATTCTTTTTTCAATAAGGAGCAGAGTTGGCAAGGTGTAAACACTGTCTTTCGGAAATCAAAAAGGGCTCCGAGATAGTACAGGAGATAGAGGGCAAGGAGCTTTACTTCTGCTGTTCAAGCTGTGCAGCTATTTACAGAATCCTTCACAACGAAGGACTTGACGAGTTTTACGAAAGAAGAACAGGCTGGAGCCCCGGACCACCACAGGAAGGAACTGTCGAGCCCGAGCTCTTTTATCCTTACATTAAAGGCCCTGAGGGGAGCAAAGAGATAGACATCACCATCTCTGGGATAAGGTGTGCCTCCTGTATATGGCTTATAGAGCACTTCCTTAAAAAGGACCCCTCTGTTCTGGACATCCGCATCAACTATGCAACGCACAGGGCAAGGATAAAGTGGGATGACAGGAGACTGAGCCTTGAGGCCCTGCTTAATCGCATCAGGTCCATAGGCTATACTCCAAGACCTGGTCTCTATTCAGAGTATCAGGAGGAGCTTGAAAAACAGAAGCGAGACCTCCTGATTCGGTTTGGCACATCCTGTTTTTTCTCCATGCAGCTTATGCTTTATTCAGTTGCCCTCTATGCTGGTTATTTTCAGGGTATAGAGCCACTTTACAAAAGGGCCTTTCAGTTTATTGCATGGGCACTTGCAACACCTGTCCTGTTTTACGGTGGTGCACCATTCATAAAAAACAGCCTTTCAGGGCTAAAACAAAAAAGCATCAACATGGACTTCCTTATACTGCTTGGCTCTGGCTCTGCCTATCTCTACAGCATTGCCATGCTGTTTACGGGAAGAGAGGTCTTTTTTGATACCTCTTCCATGATAATCACCCTGATTCTGCTTGGAAGATTCCTTGAGGCATCGGCCAGGAAAAAGGCAGGTGAAAGCCTGCAGAGACTCATTGAACTGAGGCCAAATAACGCAAGGGTGATAGACGAACAGGGAAGTGCTACCCTTATTCCAGCTGAAACTGTAACTACAGGTAAAAGGGTGTTAATCCATGCAGGAGAAAAGATCCCCCTTGACGGTGTAGTGTTAGAAGGTCAGGCAGAGGTTGACGAGTCAATGCTTACAGGAGAGTCAAGACCCGTTAAGAAAAAGCCAGAGGATGAGGTCTTTGCAGGCACCCTTAACCTTAATGGCAGGTTGGTTGTCAAAGTGAGCAAACCCCTTAAGGAAAGCCTCCTTTCACAGATAATCGATGCCGTGGAGGAGGCCCAATCAAGAAAGGCACCTGTGCAGGGCATTGCTGACAGGGTGGTTGGATGGTTTGTTCCTGCGGTTTTAACTCTGTCAATTCTTACTTTTTTTTACTGGTTTATGAAAACTCACACACCTGAAAGAGCCATCATGAACGCCATATCCATACTCGTGGTTGCCTGCCCCTGTGCACTTGGCATTGCAACCCCTCTTGCAATACTGATCGGTTCCCTAAGGGCCTCGTCAAAGGGAATTCTCATAAAAGGTGGAGACATCCTTGAGCAGGCCGCAAGGGCAGACACCCTCTTTATAGATAAAACAGGCACCCTGACAGAGGGCAGACCGTCGGTTACTGATATCAGGGCACTGACTGACAGAGAAAGCCTTATAAAACTGAGCTGTGTAGCTGAAAGGCCATCAGGCCACAGTATCGGTGAAGCAATCCTTAAGCTCTGTAAAGACAGAACCACAGAGCCTGAAGAGTTCAGCGTTATCACAGGCAGAGGAATAAGTGCTGTTGTTGAAGGCAAAGAGGTGTTAATCGGAAACAGGGCACTGATGGAGGCTAATGGTATCCCCCTTGACGGGGAGATATTACACTACGAAAGGCGGCTTTCTTCACAGGGGAAAACAGTGGTTTATGTTGCCATTCAGGGAGAGCTTTCGGGCATCTTCGGAGTGGTTGACTACTTAAAGCCCGATGCAAGGGCTACGATCAGATCTATAAAAGACAGAGGCATTGAAACGGTTATGCTTACAGGTGATAGCTCTGATGTGGCAGCCTACATCGCAAAGGAGGCAGAGATTGACAGGGTCTTTGCAGAACTTAACCCCCTTGAAAAGGCAGAAAAGATCAAAGAGGCAAAGTCACGGGGAAAAACCACTCTGATGGCAGGTGATGGAATAAATGATGCACCCTCACTTACCGAGGCAGATGTGGGTGTTGCAGTGGGCAGGGCAACCGATGTGGCTCTGGAAAGCGCCGATGTGCTCCTGATGAAAAAGGAACTAAAGGCACTGTCAGAGTTAGTTGACATATCAAGATCAACCCTCAAGATTATTAAACAGAACCTCTTCTGGGCTTTCTCCTATAACCTCATTGCCATTCCCCTTGCAGTCTCTGGCATGCTTCATCCGATTGTATCTGCAGCCTCAATGGCAATAAGCTCTCTGGTGGTTGTAAGTAACTCTCTCAGGCTGTTAAGATAATTATAAGGTTTAGGGGTGTAGGGGGTAGGTTGTAAAGTGTGGAGTATATTTTTTCTCATAATAGTAGCCCTTCTGTTAGGTCTGGCAGCCTGGCTGATATTTTTATGGGCTGTAAAGAGCGGACAGTACGACGACCCTGAAGGTGCAAAGTATCGCATGTTAGATGATGAAGATGAAGAAACCAGAAAAGACTAAAGCAGGTATTCCGAGAGGTTAATCCTGTACTTATTCGGGTCAAGGGTCTTTACTATGGTTCTCAGGTATCTTCCACTCTGGTCCTTCTCAGTAAGGTCAACCACATTGCCCTCTGTCTTTCTTCCTGAACTGTCCACTATCACCATTACCCTTGGCCTGTCTGCGTGCACAGGGTTACACTCGTAGACCAATCCCATCTCCTTTGTATCAAGCAAGACAAGGGAGCCTACAGGATAAACACCTACCATGTTCACAAAGAACTTAAACAGCACAGGGTCTATCTGTGTGCCTGCCCTGTCCATCATTATGCTCAGTGCCCTGTCAGGCTGTAGCGGAACCCTTGAGTAAACCCTTGAAGAGGTCATGGCATCGTACTGGTCTGCTATGGAGACTATCTTAGTGTAGAAATCAAGGGGCAACTGGGTCTTTATCTTTGGATATCCGCTGTAGTTCATGTGCATGTGGTGTTCAAAGGCTACGATGGCGCTCCGCATGGTGACATCGTCAACCCCCTTTATCTTTAAAACTGTCAAGAACCCCCAGTAAGGGTGGCGTTTTATTATCTTCCACTCCTCCTCGGTAAAGGCGGTTGGTTTATTGAGTATCTCCTTGGGAATCTCCATCTTTCCTATGTCGTGAAAGAGGGCAACTATACCTAACTCTGTAAGCGCCCTGCGATGAAGCCCTATCTTCTGCCCTATTGCAATGGAGAGTATGCTTACATTTACTGAATGGTGGTATGTGTATTCATCGTAATCCTTGATGGCTGTCATGCCAAGAAGAAGCTGCTCCTCCTCAAGTATCATGTTTACCATTGACTCTATAATCCTCTTTGCCTTCTTGATGCTTACCTTTTCTCCGGCACGCAACTTGGTGATGATCCCCTTTGTAAAGGAGACTGCGTTAAAGTAGGTCTTCTTGACTATCCTTCTACGGTCAAGCCCCTCTTCTTCACTAACATGCTTGAGGGGTTCCAGATCTATTGAATCTACATCTTCAAGCTTTGCCACCATTGCCTCATAGGGGGTATTGAGGTAGGCTGCCTCGACAAAGGCCTTAACAAACTGTTTAAGATGCTCCTTACCGAGCCCTGACAGGAATACCACTGCGCCAAGTCCCCTTCTTCTGAACTCTCTTATCAGATAATCAAAGTTAAGCATAAGCTCCACAGGATATCGAACCCTGGTATCGTTAAGATAAAAGTACTCACCGAGCAACTCTATCTTGACT
>WFMM01000008.1 GCA_015484595.1 Nitrospirota bacterium
AAAAGAAATATTAAAAGCAGTAATAGATACCTTTTCATGGCCTGAACCTTATCCCTATTTCCATCTCCTCTGGTGGTGGTGGAAGAGGAGATGCCTTCATGATCGCCCTCAGTGCAGAGCGGTCGTAAAGACTGTCACCTGATGATTTCTCCATTCCAAGGATCTTTATCTTACCGTCCTTTTCAATCTTTATTATCACTATGGTCTCAAGCCCCTCGATGTCCTTTATCTCTGGCAAAGCCCACTCATTCCATATCAGCCGCTGTGCAAGCTCGATGTAGGCCCTTAAAACAGGAGCATTCAGGCCGACGGCCTTTTTACCTGAGTCTGACGAGGAGGTAACAGCTTTTTTGCTTCCACCGCCTTTTTTGCTTATAGAAAAGACCTGATGTTTTAGTTTTTTTAGCCTTTTTACACGGCTCAGTGCTCGAAGTTTTTCTATCTCCTCTTGTACATGAGATGTATCGATGGCCTCGTCCTTTCTATTATACGATTTTTTCTTTTCTGCTTTGTATGTTTTTTTAAGTTCTTTCTTCTTTGCTTTGTATGACTTTTTAAGACTCATCATCCTTTTTCTTCGCTGAGCCTTTATCCGTTTTATCTTCTTAATATCAGCCACTCCGGTGCTTTTCTGGGTTTGGGTTTTTTTTGAGGTTTTACTCTTTGCAGGGTGCTTTATCTGTTTTGAAGGTGAGACCAGTTTTACGGTGTAGGTCTTATATGGATTAAGGTAGTGGGATTTTTTTATTACGGTCAGGGAAAAGAAAAACAGAAGGGCATGGATGAGCACTGAAGCAATTGCAGATTCCTTTAAGGATGGCTCTCTCACCTCAGTCTCACTATGGGTTCTGTTATCAACCCAACCTTTTCAATTCCGGCATCCTTTATCTCTGCCATAACCTTTACTACCTCCCCGTAGGGAACCCTTCTGTCTGCCTTGAGAAATACATCGGGGTTTCGTCTTCTTATTGCCCTTAGTTTGGTTTTTAATTGTCCAAGGGTGATCCTGGTTTTGTTAAGGTAAAGATGGTGATTTTTAGTGATTACCACCTCGATGCGTTTCTCAGCTGGGAGTGCCTTTCCCTTTGCCTTTGGAAGGTCAACATCAAGCCCCTGCTTCATAAGCGGTGCTGTGACCATGAAGATGACCAGTAACACGAGCATAACATCAACAAAGGGGGTGACATTTATCTCGCTCATTACCCTTCTATGTCTATGGGTCTTCAATTAAAAACCTCCTTAAAACTTCAGGGTGTAGAGTGTAGCGGGTAGGGAGTAATTTTTAGTTTTGAGTGTATAGTTTTTAGTGTTTAGTAAAAAACTCAACTCAACACTCAACATTCAAAACTCTTAACTATTCTCTACCCCTACACGCTACCCGCAACACCCTGTCTTTTATACTCCCTACACCCTACCCCCTACTCCCTGTCTTTTAAACAAAGCTGCCTGTTCCTTCAGGGCTGCCCCAATGAATGCCCTGAATATTGGATGGGGCTCTGTTGGTCTTGATTTGAACTCCGGATGAAACTGGCATCCAAGAAACCAGGGGTGGTCCTTTATCTCTATAATCTCTACCAGCTCTTCATCTGGACTGGTTCCACTTATTCTCAGACCATGTCTGGTTAATATTCCACGGTAGGCATTGTTAAACTCGTAACGGTGTCTGTGTCGCTCGGATATCTCCTTAACACCGTAAGCCTCAAAGGCAAAGGAGCCTTCAGAAAGCACGCATGGATAGGCACCAAGCCTCATGGTGCCACCCTTGTCAGTGTCATAATCACGCTCCTCTATTTTCCCCTTTCGGAAGTCGTACCACTTCTCCATCAGGTATATCACAGGGTCCGGGGTATTGAGGTCAAACTCGGTTGAGTTTGCCTTTGTAAGGCCGCAGACATTTCGGGCAAACTCTATAACAGCACACTGCATTCCAAGGCATATCCCCAAAAAGGGTATCTTTTTCTCCCTTGCGTACCGGATCGCTGCTATCTTTCCCTCTATCCCACGATAGCCAAACCCTCCCGGCACTAACACACCATCCACATTCATAAGAAACTCCTCAGGGCCCTTAACCTCTATCTCCTCTGAGTCAACCCAGTGCAGGTTTACCCTTGCGTTGTTTGCAATGCCTCCGTGTATGAGCGCCTCTATAAGGCTTTTGTAGGAGTCCTTAAGTCCGATGTACTTGCCAACCATGGCAATGGTAACCTCGTTTTCAGGCTCCTTTATCTTTTTAACCACCTCTTCCCATTTGCTAAGGTCAGGCTCTCTCGTGTCAAGACCTAATTTTTTCACCACCAGCTCGTCAAGACGCTCCTCGTGAAAGGCCCTTGGCACCTCGTAAATGGTCTCCACATCAATGGCTGCTATGACTGATTCGGGATCAACATTACAGTGAAGGGCTATCTTCTTTTTTATCTCAGGTGGAAGAGGACGGTCGCAACGGCAAAGCAGGATGTCAGGCTGAATACCTATTGCCCTCAGCTCTTTAACACTGTGCTGGGTGGGTTTGGTCTTTAGTTCTCCTGCACTTGGTATATATGGAACAAGAGTGAGATGGGCATAAAGCACATTTTCCCTTCCCACATCATAACGCATCTGGCGGATGGCCTCAAGAAAGGGAAGGCTCTCTATGTCACCAATGGTTCCTCCTATCTCAACTATCACCACATCGTTTCCATCACTTACGGATTTGATGGTCCTTTTTATCTCATCAGTGATGTGTGGCACCACCTGAACCGTCTCACCAAGATAATCGCCCCTTCGCTCCTTTGTTATAACATTGTTGTAGATGCGGCCTGTGGTGGCATTGTTGTCCTGTGAGGTTCTGATAGAAGTGAACCGCTCGTAGTGGCCAAGGTCAAGGTCTGTCTCAGCCCCGTCGTCAGTTACAAAGACCTCTCCGTGCTGAAAGGGGCTAAGGGTGCCAGGGTCAACATTTATGTAGGGGTCTAACTTCTGAAGGGTTACCTTTACCCCCCTTGCCTCAAGTAATGCCCCTATTGCTGCAGAGGCAATGCCCTTTCCAAGAGATGATACAACACCGCCTGTTACGAAGATATACTTAGCCATTTCCTCACCCTCTCTAAATCTTCAGGTGTATCCACACCTATTGTTTCGTAGACTGTCTCCTTTACCTTGATTTTATAACCATTTGAAAGGGCCCTTAGCTGTTCAAGCTTTTCTGCCCTTTCAAGTGCTGTTTGAGGCAGAGCTGAAAGAGAAAGGAGCACATCCCGCCGATAACTGTATATACCTATGTGCTTAAATACATCCTCAAATCTGAGGTCATCTGAGAATGAGACCCTGCCATTTTGGTCAATCTCTGCCTGGTCCCTGTAAAATGGGATTGGTGCCCTTGAAAAGTAAAGGGCAAAACCCTTTTTGTCAAACACTACCTTTACCACATTGGGGTTAAGATAATCCTCAATGGCCTCTATCTTCTTTGCAAGAGTTCCCATATCTGCTGAAGGGTCTTTAAGAAGAATTGATGCAACATCGTCAATCATCTCGGCCCTGATAAGGGGCTCATCACCCTGAACATTCACAATTATATCATAATTTAGTTCCTTTGCTACCTCTGCGATTCTGTCAGTACCTGAGCAATGCTCTGAAGAGGTCATTAATACTTCACCGCCAAAGGCCTTGACTCTCTCAAGCACACTTTCGTGGTCAGTTGCAACGACCACCCTGTCTGCAAGTTCAGACTTAAGACAGGCCCTGTAAACATGCTCTATCACCGTTGTGCCGTCAATATCGGCAAGCACCTTTGCAGGAAAACGCCTCGAGCCATAACGGGCTGGTATAACTATTAATACAGACATAACATTTACTCAGGGTGTAGGGAGTAGGGGGTAGAGAATAGTTAAGAGTTTAGAATGTTGAGTGTTGAGTTGAGTTTTTTACTAAACACTAAAAACTATACACTCAAAACTAAAAATTACACCCTACTCCCTACTCCCTACCCCTGTCTTTAAATGCCGGGTGACGCTTTCTCACATCCTGCACCCTCAGGGTAATCCTGTTTGAGTCCAGATGCTCAAGCATTGGAAGTGCGTACTTCCTTGTGGTGCCAAGCAGGTCCCTGAACTGTCCTACCGTCATTGTAGGGTTCTTCTTGAAGTAATCGTCCAGTAGTTCCAACATCCTCTGGTAATCCTCTCCTGTCAGATAAAAGGAATCGGTTATCCTCTTTAAGGTGCCTTCCTGAACCATGAGCTTAAGTATATCGTCTATCTCTTTTTCTTTAAGCCCCGTCAGTTCAGCAAGCTCTTTATTTGATGGAGGCTGAAAGCCTGCCTTTTTAAGCTCCCTGAGGATGTCTTCTTTAATCTTGTTGTACTTATCTGTTACCTCAACGCTGAAGTCCCTCAGTCTGAGGATGTCTCTTTCAACCACTATCTCATCTGTAATGGACAGTATGCCCTGAAACACGGTCTGCTTTAGATTAAAAAGGTTTCGGAGGACCTCCTTTTGCATGCCTGGTTTTAGGGGATTGTTTTTGTGAAATCTCCTGAGTGTATCTATTAAACGGTCTTTTATCTTCTGATAGACCTCATAGTGAATCAGTCTTCTGTCGTATTCTAAAAGCATTCTTTCCTTTTTCAACTCTTCGATGGTCTTCCTAAGCAGGGATAACTCTCCCTTTATCCAGCCTTCAAGGCGGTTTCTTTCAATACCCCTTAACCCCATCTTCCTGACTTTTGTAAGGAGTTTTTCTTTAAGTGTGCCGGTGTCGTAAATCAGGAGGTCCTGGATACCCTCTTTCTTCTTTCTCCTTTTTGCAAGGCTGTCAAGTATCACGCCACCACCAATGGTTATCACCGGAGAGAACCTCCTTATGACAAACCTGTCCCCGGATACAGCAACCACTGGTCTGTCCAGCCTCAGCTGACAGTAGGCCTCCTCAGAGGGTTTCAGCTCCTCTTTATCGTAGAGTATCACCCTTGCAATGGCCTCTGATGTGGCAAGATGAAAATGCACATTGGTCTTTGTCTTTATTGACGGGGCATCCTGAAGGAGACGGAGTTTTACATCAATCGTCTGTGTCACTGTAAAGCCCTCGGGTGTTACCACCACATCACCTCTTTTAAGCTGCTCCTTTTCAACTCCCTGAAGGTTTATGGCAACCCTCTGTCCTGCAAGGGCAGTCTCAATTGACCTTCCGTGACTCTGAAGTCCCCTTACCCTGGACTGAAGCCCTGAAGGTAATATCTCCACCTGTTCATCTAAGGAGAGTTTGCCTGATATAGCGGTGCCAGTGACCACAGTGCCAAACCCTTTAAGGGTAAATACCCTGTCAATGGGGAGTCTGAAAAGGCCGTCAGAGGATTTCTGCTCGGTCTCAAGGGCAAGCTGGTGTATCTTTTCCTTAAGAAGCTCGATGTTCTCCCCTGTTTTTGACGAGACCGTCACAATTTCAGCACCCTCCAGGAAGGTGCCCTTTACGAACTCCCTTACATCCTCTCTTACCAGTTCAAGCCAGTCCTTTTCTACAAGATCACTTTTTGTAATGACGATTATGCCCTTTTTGATACCAAGCAGATTACAGATTGCGAGGTGTTCTCGGCTCTGGGGCATAACGCCTTCGTCAGCGGCTATTACAAGAAGTACCATATCGATGCCACCAGCACCGGCGAGCATGTTCTTAACGAGCCTTTCGTGTCCCGGGACATCGACTATTCCAACGGTGAGTCCATCAGGGTATTTCAGGTCTGCAAAGCCGAGGTCAATGGTGATGCCTCGCTGTTTTTCCTCTTTCAGGCGGTCAGGGTCGGTGCCGGTAAGTGCCTTTACGAGGGCACTTTTACCGTGGTCTATGTGGCCAGCCGTGCCAAGGATTATGTATTTCATCAGTAAATTTTAACACAGCAGGCATGTTTTTTTTCATTGCTCTAAACTTTCAAGAGGAGAGGTCTTATTAGTTTAATAGAATTTGGGGTTTCAAAGGGGCGTTGCCCCTTTGAGGGGCTTCGCCCCTCAAACTCCCCAATATGGTAAAATTATTAATCCTTATTGTGATTTCAAAGGGGCGTTGCCCCTTTGAGGGGCCTCGCCCCTCAAACTCCCCTGTAATTTGATTAATTTTAATCCTTAATGTAGTTTCAATTGGGCAAAGCCCAATTGAAAGGCTCTGCCCCTCAAATATTTACCTTATCCTAAGCTCATCTAATATGCTAAATAGAGATGTAACAGCCACTGAATCAGGGGGAAGCTCAAAGATAGGCTTACCTTCAAGGTCAAACTGAAACACCGTGGGGTCATTTGGCACTGTGCCTGCCACTTCAAGTCCCTGCTCTCTGGCATACCTAACAAGCGTATCCCTTTCCTCACCTGAGACCCTGTTTATTATGAGCACCCGTCTTTCTATGTCAAGCTTAAGCTCGTCAATAAGGTCTGAAATCCTTCGGGCAGTCTTTATCCCCTTTACCGTAGGGTCACTTACCATTAAAAGAAGATTCACCTTGTGGGTTGTGCGACGACTGAGGTGCTCCATACCAGCCTCATTGTCAATAACCACATAGGGATACTTCTCAGAAAGGATGTCCGTGTATTTTCTGATTATGTTATTTGCCGCACAGTAACAACCAGGCCCCTCGGGCCTTCCCATCACAAGGAGGTCAAAACCCTTTGCCTCAACCAGGGCCTGGGCTATCTGATACTCAAAAAGCTCCTCCATACTCATCCCACCAGGACGCTCAGCCCCGGAGCGGATGGTCTCAAGGGAAGACTCCCTCAGTGCACCAACAGTGGTATGAACCTCCACACCAAGGGCCTCGTTCAGACAGGCATTGCTGTCAGCGTCAACTGCAAGCACAGGCCCCCTTCTTTTCTCAAGCAGATACCTCACGGTAAGTCCTGCTATACTGGTCTTGCCAGTTCCACCTTTTCCTGCAAGGGCTATTAAATAGGACATATTCCATCTCCTTTCAATACCTGAAATAGACTGATGTATTATTTTTATGGTAACATACGGAATACTTTAAAATATAGTTCCTGGAGGCACTGGATGATGATAGATGAACTCAGGTATGACCAGAATGGACTGATTCCTGCCATAGTGCAGGATGCCCAAACCGGCGAGGTGCTCATGATGGCCTACATGAACAAAAGGGCCCTTCAGATGACCATTGAGACAGGATACACCCACTTCTGGTCCCGCTCAAGAAAGAAGTACTGGAAAAAGGGCGAGACCTCTGGGCATGTCCAGGAGGTAAAGGAGATCCTCGTTGACTGCGACAAAGACACCCTTCTTATAAAGGCCATTCAGCACGGCCCTGGTGCCTGCCACACAGGACACAGAAGCTGCTTTTATAGAGACATAAAAGGCCAGGAGGTATCAGAGAAGGTATTCTCTGAAGAGGATGTCTATGGGAAAAACAGTTCTTGAGGAACTCTACGAGGTGGTGCTTGATCGTAAATCAAATCCAAGGGAAGGCTCCTACACCTGCCAGCTTTTCTCAAAGGGCAGACAGGAGATACTGAAGAAGGTTGGTGAAGAGGCAGTGGAGGTGGTGGTTGCAGCCTCAGCAGGGGACAAGAAACAGACCATCTACGAGCTTGCCGACCTTTTTTATCACATAACGGTTATGCTTGCAGAGTATGATATAAGGTTAGAGGATGTCTACAGAGCGCTACAGGGCAGGTTTGGCATTTCAGGGCTAAGATTAAAAAACACCCAGGGAGGGTAAAGCAATGGATTGTATCTTCTGTAAGATCCTGAAAAAAGAGATACCTTCAAAAACGGTCTATGAAGACGAGCTCTGCATGGCCTTTGAAGACATCAATCCTCAGACGCCTGTTCACATCCTGGTAATCCCCAAAAAACACATCTCAACCGCCCTTGACATGTCCGAGGCTGACCGCGAACTAATAGGCCATCTTGTGCTCGTGGCATCAAGGATAGCCAGAGAGAAAAACATAGCAGAAAGTGGTTACCGTATTGTGCTTAACACAAACCGTGATGCAGGTCAGACCGTATTTCACATCCATCTTCACCTGCTTGGCGGGAGGGTGATGTCCTGGCCACCAGGATAATCCTTTATGAAGCCACGAATCATTGAAAGCACGACCCTGTGGGAGGGTGACTACCTCAGAATAAAAAAACTCGATCTTCTTAACCACTCAGGACGCACCTTTCACTGGGAGGTTGTTCAGCGAGTGGGTGTAAGGGGTATCGTGGCAGTAGTGCCCTTTACTTACGACCACCATGTCCTGGTGATTAAACAGTACAGACCACCTGTTGACAGGTTCGTTATAGAGTTTCCCGCAGGGCTTAACGACCGTAATGAGCCACTGGAGGAGGTTGCACGAAGGGAGCTAAAGGAGGAGACAGGCTACAGGGCTGAGAGGCTTGAGTTTCTTGCAAGAGGCCCCCTTTCATCAGGTGCCTCATCAGAGATCCTGACCGTGTTTGTGGCCCTTGATGTAAAGGAAGACGGCACTCAGCAACTTGATGAGGTTGAAGACATAGAGGTGATAAGGCTCCCGATTGATGGGTTTACAGAGAGGCTACTTGAGTTAGAATCTGAAGACACCTTTATAGACCTTAAGATCCCTGGACTTTTTGAACTTGCAAAAAAGAGGTGCCTGTGCAGATAAACATAAAGAAAAAGTTTGACTACTTCATGCTTTTGCTAATAGGCATCTTCCTTGTAACCCTGATTATCTCTTTTGGCGTTACCCACAATATGCAGCAGAAAACCGAGGAACTGGTTGACCTTTCAAAGGAGCTTGACTTTCTTACCAACCTGAGAACCACACTCCTTAACCTTAATTACAGCCTGAGTGAGTTCATCAAGTCAGGTGACGAAAAATCCAGAGTAAACATAGAAGACGGCATAAAGAACCTGCACCGTATAGTGGCAAGCTCAAAGACGCTGAGGCTTGACCCTGACGAAATGAAGCTCATCAATTATCTCGTAAAAAACATAAACAAGTTTGACGGTTATTTTAACAGGGTCCAGTTTTCCTCCCATAAGACGGATGTAACCCTTGCACATGAGGCACTTCAGGTGGAGCTCTTTAGCAAGACCCTTCAGCAGATAGATGAGCACTGGTATAAGGACTTTGAAAAGATATACAGGGCACAGGTGGACTCTGAAAGGGCACAGACCTTTGTGTTTCACTTTTACACGGGATTATTCCTCTTCCTTCTTGCCCTTTTTCTCCTAATTCGTAGGTTAATTAAAAAAAGGTTTATCCTGCCGATTATTGAGCTGAGTAAGACCAGCTTCAAGATGGCCACAGGAGACCTGTCACAGAGGATATCCATAAAATCAGGAGACGAGCTTGAAGAGCTTGGTAAAAACTTCAATCTTATGGCAGAGGCACTGAAGGATAAAATCAACGACCTTGAAGCGTACATCAACAAGGAAAAAAAGATGATAAGAGAGCTTTCCATCTTAACTGAGTTCATAGGATATGTGGTAAGTGAAAAGGATGTCTCGGTTTTATTTAAAAGATTTATCGAGCGGGCAAGGGACCTCCTGAAGGCAGACAATGCAGCAATAGATGTCTATTCCCCTGAAAGTGGGGGACTCTTTTATTCAACCTCCGAACAAATAGATCTTCAAACCGTGGAGTCGATCCTTAGAAAAAGGGGAACCACCTGTGAGGATATCCTGGAGTCACAGGAACTGATAAACATGGAGATATCAAACCCCACACTGCAGCGGCTCTATGGGATAAGATATGCCGTATTTATGCCTCTTACATCTTCAACTCCTTTAAAGGCTATCATAATACTTTTCAGAAAGGATAACCCCTTTACGGAAGAGGATGAAAATAGCCTCTTCAACTTTGCCTTTCAGGCCTTTCAAACCATATCGCTTCAAAACGAACTCGCAAAGCTTGCAAAGACCGATGGACTGACCGGGCTTTACAATCACAGGGTCTTTCAGGAAAAAATCAATGAAGAGGTAATGCGCGCCACCCGTTACAAAAGAACCCTCTTTCTCCTGATGGCTGACATAGACCACTTTAAGAAGATAAACGACACCTATGGACATCAGGTTGGTGACATGGTCTTAAAAACAGTGGCAGATATAATTAAAAAGAATGTCCGGCAGCTTGACTTTCCAGCCCGTTACGGTGGAGAGGAGTTTGCCCTCATACTACCTGAAACGGACTGCGACAATGCTTACAAGGTAGGTGAAAGGATACGTAGGGCTGTCCAGGACCACGAGTTCAGGCTACCAGACGGAAGAACCTTCAGCGTAACCATCAGCATAGGGATTGCATGCTTTCCCATTGACTCCAAAGACCAGGAAGAACTTATTAAGAAGGCTGATAGTGCACTTTATCGTGCTAAGGAAATGGGCAGAAACACAGTCTGCCTTTATAACTCCATGACACAATGAAGGGATTTGTTAAAAAAAGGATTCTTAAGGTTACCAAAGAGGCGCTTGAGCAGGAAGACACCATTGCTCTGGAAAAAAGGCTCCGTATCCTCGTAAATGGCAAGGAAGTGCTGAAGCTCTTTTGCAGCCCCCTTATGATAAGAGAGCTGGTCGTGGGGTTTTTCATGACCGAGGGGATTATAGAGGGAAGCTGGTGCGCTGAAAGGATGGAGATAAGCTACGGCGAGGAGGTGGTTGTGGATGTGCCTGCGGAGGGCTCGGTTAATCTCGAAGGAGCCACGATCACGAGCGGCTGCGTGGGTGGGATTACCTTTAACAGGCAGAAAAATAACAGGGTTGCCCACCCAGGAGAGATAAGGGTTACTCCTGATGAGTTAAGGGCACTGTTTAACAGGTTTCAGAAGGCATCCTCCCTTTATAACCTAACAGGCTGCATTCACAGTGCAGCGGTCTCGGATGGTAAAAACCTTATCGTCCTTGCTGAGGACATCGGAAGACACAACGCAGTGGACAAGGCCATTGGGTACTGTTTTCTTGAAAACATCCCTCTTGATGACAAGATCATGCTGGTAAGCGGAAGGCTCTCCTCAGAGATGACCTCAAAGTGCATCAGGTGGTCAATACCAATCGTGGTAAGCAGAACCGCCCCAACTGCACTTTCCGTTGAGATGGCAGAAAAAAACGGGGTTACCCTGATTGGGTTTATGCGGGGTGTGAGATTCAACATATACACCCATCCTGAACGGGTAAAGATTTAAGCTTCAGTTGCGGGGGTTTATCTCCTGCTCCTCTTCCTGGCTTATGCCGTACTTGGACAGTCGGTGTCTGAAGGAACGAAAAGTCAGGTTAAGCAGTTTTGCAGCCTCGGTTTTTACCCCTCCGGTCAACTCCAGTGCCTTGCGAAGATAAGACTTTTCAATCTCCTGAAGCACACTGTCAAGGTCAAGCCCGTACTGGGTGAGCACAGGGATACGCTCACCAGTGCCCTCGAATGACCTTATCTCAAAGGGCAGGTCCTCAGGCAGGATGAACTCCCTTTCAGAAAGAAGCACGATTCTTTCAATCACATTCTGAAGTTCCCTGACATTTCCCCTCCACTGATAATCAAGCATTAGCTTCATGGCATCAGGGGAAAACTTCTTATTCTTTGCCCCTGCCTTCTCAAGGAAGTAATCTATCAACAGCTCGATATCCTCTTTCCGCTCTCTTAGAGGTGGAATATGAATGGGAATTACATTTAGTCTGTAGTAGAGGTCTTCACGGAAGATGCCTTCCTCTATGGCTGACCGCAGATTGCGGTTTGTGGCTGCCACTATCCTTACATCCACGGTGATGTCCTTAAGACCCCCAAGCCTTCGAAAGGTGCCTGTCTCTATTACCCTTAAAAGCTTTGCCTGAAGCGTAATGGGCATCTCTCCTATCTCGTCAAGAAATAGCGTTCCCCTGTCTGCTATCTCAAGAAGGCCCTCCTTGTTCTGCACCGCCCCTGTAAAGGCACCCTTCATGTAGCCAAAAAGCTCACTTTCCAGGAGCCCCTCTGGAAAGGTTGCACAGTTTATAGCCACGAACTTCTCCCTGGCCCTTGGGCTTAGGTTGTGAATAGCCCTTGCAAAGAGCTCCTTTCCTGAGCCGCTCTCACCTGTGATAAGCACATTTGCTTCACTTTGGGCAATCTTTGGTAAGGAGCTAAGGAGATTCTGCATCTTTTCGCTTTTTCCAATGATATTTTCAAGCCTGTAGTTTTCCTTTATCTCTTCCTTGAGGAGCTCAAGCTCCTTTTTAAGCCTCCTTTTTTCAAGCGCCTTGTTTATTACTATCCTTATCTCGTCCACCTGAAAGGGCTTGTGGATAAAATCGTAGGCCCCTGCCTTCATTGCCTCTATCACTCTCTCATTGGTGCCATAAGCGGTAATCATGATGACCACCGTATCAGGTGAGAGCTCCTTTGCAGTCTTTAACACCTGAAAACCATCCACCTCAGGCATACGGAGGTCGGTTATCACGAGGTCGTAGATGTCCTTTTTCAGACACTCAATCCCCTCAGCACCGTCAAAGGCAGAGGTCACCTCAAAGCCCTCTGACTCAAGCAGTATCCTCAGGACCTCGTTCATGCTCTGTTCGTCTTCGACAATCAGTATCTTTTCCTTATTGCTCATAATCGGCTTCATCCTTTTTAAGGTAGATGCTAAACTCAGTCCCCTCGCCCTCAGAAGAGTGCACCTCTATCTTTCCACCGTGCTCCTCTACAATCCTGTAGGAGATGGCAAGCCCAAGACCTGTGCCTTCCTTTTTGGTGCTGAAAAAGGGATAGAAGATCTTTTCCCTGTCCTCCTCCTTTATTCCAGAGCCGTAATCTCTCACTCTTATATTACAGAAAAAGCCCACATCTTTTAAAGACACCTCCACCACCCCACCTTCAGGGCTTGCCTGCACTGCGTTTATCAGGACATTCCAGAGAAGCTGTCTTATCTTGTTTTCATCCACTGTGACGAAGACATCAGGCTGAATGTCTCTTTTCAGGTTTATATCCCTGTCGGTTGAGACCATGTCACACACAGAGTTTACAAGCCCCGAGAGGTCTGTCCTCTTTTTCTCAAGGGGTTTAGGATTTGAGTACATGAGGAACTCCGTCACTATGGTGTTAAGTCTGTCCATCTCCTTAATGGCAATCCTCATAAGCCGTTTTTTCGTCTCCTCTGGAAGGGTGTCTTCCTTTAGCATCTCTATTGAGTTCTTTATAGAGGCAAGGGGGTTTCTTATCTCATGTGCCATGTTGGCCGAAAGCTCACCAATTGCTGCAAGACGGTCCTTCCGCTTCATCTCCTCTTCAAGCTTAACGATGCCTGTCAGGTCCTGAAAGGTGCCTATGTAACCAAGCTCCCTTCCAGCTGAATCGCGATTAAGGGAGATGTTCATACCCACATACTGAACCTCACCGTCTCTCTCCACCTTTCCGTTACATCTGCCAAGGCTCAGGGGAAGATCGAGAAAGGGGAACACCTCCTTTATGCTCTTCATCATAAGGGTCTCCCTGGGCTGCCCCACTATCTGCTCACCAGCCCTGTTAATAAAGGTAATCCTTCCCTGAAGGTCTGTGGTGAAAAGCCCGCTTGGTATGTTTTCTATCACCTCGGAGTGGAATCTGGAGAGTTCCTTTAAATCTATGTCCCTTTTTTCAAGGCTTTCTGAGGTAAGCTCAAGTCTCTGCACCAGATAGCCCATCAAAAAGGCGGTGATGTAAAGCCCTGTGGTGTTAATTACCAGGTTGTAAAAAAAGTCCTTTACCTGATAGGAGGCATTGTACTTTATGGGCAGGTAATTGTAGTACTGAAGGTCGATCATGAGACCGTACAGGATGGCTCCAACAGAGGCTATAATAAAACCACCCCTCCTTCCAAGTATTATGGAGCTTCCAATAACGGCAAGTATCAAAAGAAAGGAAAACCAGCTTTCAATCCCTCCTGTAAGCAGTATGAGTATTACAATCAGAACGGTATCTGTTATTAACTGAAGATAGGCAAAGGCTTTGTATTTCTTCAGGTCTGCTGGAAGTCTCTTAAGCAGATATAGATACCCAACCGTAAGCAGTAAGATGCCAATAATCCACCAGTTTATGTATCTGTAAAGGGGATAACCCTTTCCCTTTAGCTGGAGAAAGACCATAAGGCCAAAGAAGATTATAACTAATAAAAGGCGGAAGGCGGATAGAACCTTAAGCCCCTTTTTAATCTGTCTCAGTCTTCTCATAGGCCGGTATCAACGCGACTAACGCAACTAACGCGATAAACGCGATAAACGCAATGAACGCAATGAACGCAATCAGCTACTTGATAAGCTGTCCCATCTTGAATATGGGCATGTACATGGAGATAATAATAAACCCAACGGTTCCACCAAGAAAGACCATCAGGAATGGCTCTATAAGGGATGTAAGGGTTGACACTGCTGCATCCACCTCATCGTCGTAAAAGTCTGCAATCTTGCCAAGCATCGCATCAAGGGCTCCAGTGGATTCACCCACTGCTATCATGTGGTTTACCATTGGTGGGAAAACCTTTGACTTCATAAGTGGTTCAGAGATGGTCTTACCCTCTGAAACCGCCTGTCTAACCTCGTATATTGCCCTTTCTATCACCTTGTTACCAGAGGTCTTTGCCGTGATGTCAAGTCCATCGAGTATGGGGACACCACTGCTTGTAAGGGTACCAAGGGTTCTTGTGAATTTTGCAATGGCTGCCTTTTGGATGATAGGACCAAAAACGGGAAAGGACAGTAAGAACTTATCAATAATATACTTTCCCCTGTCGGTCTTTCTCATCTGAACGACCAGCACAGCAAGGAATACCAATATCCCCAGTATTATAAGCCCGCCAATGCCTGCAATAAAATTACTTGCTGCAACGGTTATCCTGGTTGGAAGAGGCAGTGTCCCCCCAAGGCTTGAGTACATCTTGGTAAAGGTGGGGACAACGAAAATCATTATGATGGTAACCACTGCAATGGCAACCACAGTAACCACTGCAGGATAGACCATTGCACCCTTTACCTTCTTTTTCAGTTTCATTGACTTTTCTATATAGGCAGCAAGCCTTGCCAGAATGGTGTCAAGGATACCTCCTGCCTCACCAGCAGCCACCATGTTTACATAAAGCTCGCTGAAGACCTTCGGGTGCTTTCTCAGCGCATCTGCATAGGTTGAGCCTGCTTCCACATCAAGTTTTATCTGGGAAAGCACAGAGGCGAGCCTTTTGTTCTCCACCTGCGTTGAAAGTATCTCAAGCGCCTGCACAAGGGGCAAGCCAGCATCTATCATGGTGGCAAACTGTCGGGTAAATACGACGATGTCTTTGTCTTTTATTTTACCAAAGGACAGTGACCTCTTGGCCTTTTTTTTCTCTGTTACTGAAGTGGGGACGATGTTTCTCTTTCTTAGCTGGGCAATTACCTCTTCCTTTGATGAAGCTACTATCTCACCAGATTCTGTTAGCCCTCGGGCATTACGCCCTGACCATTGAAATACAGTGGCCACTTACCCCTCCTTTTTTCTGGAGAGAGCCTTCTCCCCGATTTTTAGAATGAAAAACCCGTGGCAAGACCACGGAGCAATCTGCTCGCTGTTTATTCACTAAAATCTCCTTGATTTAATCGTGGTTCGCATCTGCGATGAAGCAGCAGCAGGGCCATTCTGAATCATATTAATCAATTCATCTGGAATCGGTGACCTTCCAAGGGCATCCTCGTAGGATATGAGTCCCCTTGTATATAACTCATAGAGTGATTGGTTCATGGTCTGCATTCCAAACTTGGACTGACCTGTCTGCATCATGGAATAAATCTGATGTACCTTGTCCTCACGGATAAGGTTTCGGATAGCAGGGTTTGGAACCAGGACCTCAACTGCAAGCACCCTGCCCCTACCGTCCTTTCGAGGAATAAGCTGCTGGGCAATTATACCTTCAAGCACAAAGGAAAGCTGCACCCTCACCTGGTCCTGCTGGTGGGGTGGAAACACATCTATAATCCTGTTAATGGTCTGTATGGCTGAGTTTGTATGAAGTGTTGCAAGTGTAAGGTGACCTGTTTCTGACACACGAAGTGCCGCCTCAATGGTCTCAAGGTCTCTCATCTCACCTATCAGCACCACATCAGGGTCCTGACGTAGAATGTACCTGAGTGCATCGTGAAAAGAGGCAGTGTCAGCGGTAACCTCTCTTTGATTGACGAGACACTTTTTATGAGGGTGTAGATACTCGATTGGGTCCTCAATGGTTATGATGTGCTCCTCTCTTTCGTTGTTAATTCGGTCAATCATGGCAGCCAGTGTGGTTGTCTTACCCGAGCCGGTAGGACCTGTAACCAGTATAAGTCCCCTTGGCTTTTTTACAAGCTCGTTTACTATCTCTGGAAGACCCAGTTCCTGAAAGGTTCTTATGTTAAAGGGAATCGTCCTGAAGGCACCTGCCACTGCACCACGCTGCATGAAGATATTTGCCCTGAAACGACTGAGCCCCTTAACACCAAAGGACAGGTCAAGCTCGTTGTTTTCCTCAAACCTGTGCTTCTGGGCATCAGTTAGGATACTGTAGCAGAGTGCCTTTGTGTCAGCAGGTGTCAGTGGTGGATGGTCTATGGCCTTCAGCTTTCCATCAATTCTTAATCTTGGTGGGCTGCCTGTTGTGATGTGCAGGTCAGAGGCGTTTTGCTGAATCATCATCTTTAAAAAGTCATAAAGCGTTGCCATAGCTTCCCAACTCCCATATCATAAATCTCAAATCTTAAATCTAAAATCTGAAATCACCTCAGTCTCCTACCGATACCCTGAGCACCTCCTCAATGCTTGTGACCCCTTCCTTTACCTTGTTAAGTCCACTCCTTCTTAAGGTCTTCATCCCTAACCTGATAGCCACCCTCTTTATCTCCTGTGAAGAGGCACCCTCAAGTATCAGCTCCTTTATCTCCTCTTTGATTGGCATAACCTCGTAAAGGGCAACCCTTCCCTTATATCCAGAGTTATTACAGGAGGCACAACCCTTTCCCTTAAAAACCTTTAACCCTTCAATCTCCTCTTCTGTGAAACCAACCTTTAGCAAACCATCCTTTGGAACCTTCTCCTCAACCTTGCAGTTGGGGCATATCTTTCTTGCAAGCCTCTGGGCAAGAATCAGCACAACCGATGAGGAAACCAGAAAGGGCTCAATACCCATGTTAAGAAGCCTCGTTACCGTGCTTGGGGCATCGTTTGTGTGCAGTGTGCTTAAAACCATGTGACCTGTAAGTGCTGCCTTAACAGCTATCTCGGCTGTCTCAAAGTCACGAATCTCACCAACCATTATGATGTCAGGGTCCTGCCTTAAAAAGGACCTCAGGGCAGATGCAAAGGTAAGACCGATCTCCTCCTTCACCTGCACCTGATTGATTCCGTGGAAGTTGTACTCTACAGGGTCTTCTGCTGTCATTATATTGATACCTGGCTTATTCAGGTGGTTAAGGGCAGAATACAGGGTGGTGGTCTTACCAGAACCGGTTGGACCTGTGACAAGAACCATTCCGTAGGGCTTTTCAATGGCCTCCATGAAGTCCTTTAACTGGTCCTGCTCAAAACCGAGCTTGGTCATGTCAATCTGCAGGTTTGACTTATCAAGTATACGAAGAACCGTCTTTTCTCCAAACAGACAGGGCAGGGTGGATACACGGAAGTCTATCTCTCTCTTTCTTCCGAGCTTAAGCTTTATCCTGCCATCCTGTGGAAGCCTCCTTTCGGCGATGTCCAGTTTGGACATTATCTTTACCCTTGATGTAAGGGCATTTTTTATCTTAATCGGAAGGTTCATCACATTGTACAAAACACCATCAATCCTGTAACGAACCCTGAGCACATTCTCGTAGGGCTCTATATGGATATCACTTGCACCCTGCTTTATGGCGTTTATAAAAATACCGTTAACCAGTTTAACGATAGGGGCGTCTACCTCTTTAATGATCTCCTCGTCTTCCTGCTCCTCTACGGTCTCTATGTTATCAAGCGCACTACCAACTATCTTGTCAAACTCATCAACATCCACTGTTGGGGCATCCTCCATGTCAAATCCATCGTCGGTATCTTCCATGTCGTCATCTGTCATTGTGAAGTCCTTAGGCTGAAGCACTGTAGATGCAGACTGTGGTGCATAGGTCATTTCTTTGACCACCTTTCCCTTACCGCTATAGTACTTGGCAATTGCATTTAAAATAGAAGACTCTGAGGCAACCACCACATCTACATTGTAACCTGTCATGAACTTAATGTCGTCAATGGCAAAGATATTTGATGGGTCAGCCATGGCAACCGTCAGGGTTGCACCCACTCGTGCAACGGGAATCATCAGATACTTGCTTGCCATTTCAGCAGGCACAAGCCTTATAACTGCTGGGTCAATCTCGTAATCGGCAAGATTTATGGAGGGAACACCGTATTGTTTGCTTAAAAAGGCAACGAGCTTGTCTTCGGTTATGTAACCGAGCTTAATCAGTTTTGAGCCAAGACGCCCTCCCTCCTTACGCTGAAGATTAAGGGCCTCCTGTAATTGCGACTCTGTCACAAGATTTGACGCCAGTAATAGCTGGCCTAACTTAGCAGCCATAGAAATAAGATACCATATTCTTTCTAAAATTAAAAGTGTTTAGTATCACAGGGCTTTGAGGGGCTCCGCCCCTCAAACTCCCCCTATATGGTTAAAGTATTATCCTTATCGGGGTTCCAAAGGGGTGAAACCCCTTTGAGAGGGGGCGAAGCCCCCTCAAACTCCCCAATATGGTTAAATTTTTTCATTAATCTGGGGTTCCAAAGGGGTGAAACCCTTTTGAGAGGGGCTCCGCCCCTCAAACTCCCCTATAATCCAAAAACCTAAATTCTAATATCTAAATTATAGATTTTAACAGGGTGTAGTTTTTCAGTTTTGAGTGCATAGTTTTTAGTGTTTAGTAAAAAACCCTTCAATTCAACACTCAACACTCAAAACTCAACACTAACTAAACCCCCCAATCCCACCCAACGCGATAAACGCAAAAAACGCAACAAACGCAAAGAACGCTATAACGCAACGAACGCGATTAACTCGATTAACGCAATGAACTCGAAAAACGCTATTAACGCAATCAACACCTATATTGAAAAAACACAAATAATTCTGTTAGATTTAGAGACATTGTTAAGTCTTTCTTAAATTTATAACATAAAAGCTCTGTAAATTTCACGGATAAGATGTTAAAAAAACTGAGAAAAGAGATCGACCAGATAGACGAAGAGATACTTAAGCTCCTTAATCGTCGGGCTGAGGTTGTCCTTGAAATTGCCGAAGAAAAGAGGAAAAAGAACGAGCGGTTCTATGTCCCCCACAGAGAGCACGAGATACTTCAAAGACTGACCAGGTTAAACAAGGGTCCATTCCCAAACGATGCACTCAGGATTATATTTCGTGAGATAATCTCTGCATCCCTTAGCCTTGAAGAGCCCCTTAAGGTTGCCTGTCTTGGGCCACTGGCCACCTTCACCCATCTTGCAGCAATCAGGCACTTTGGCTCCTTTGCAAAGATAATCCCTGTTGACAGCATAAAGGATGTGTTTGAGGCAGTACTTGACAAAAGCGCTGACTACGGTGTGGTGCCCATAGAAAACTCCAATGAAGGAGTGGTAAGCCACACCCTTGACATGTTCATGGATGTTGACCTGAAGGTCTCAGCAGAGATAATGCTTGAGGTCACCCATAATCTGCTTTCAAAATCAGGAGACATCAAAAAGATTAAAAAGATATATTCCCATCCACAGGCCTTTGCCCAGTGCAGAAGGTGGCTTGAAAGAAACATGCCTGATGCAGAGCTTGTGGATACCACGAGCACGGCAAAGGCTGCAGAGCTTGCCGCCAGGGACCCAAAAGGAGCAGCCATTGCAAGTGACCTTGCTGCAAAGATGTACGACCTGAAGTTCGTAAAAAGGAGCATTGAGGACAACAAAAACAACTACACCCGATTTCTGGTTATCTCCGAAGACTTCCCTCCACCAACAGGAAAGGATAAGACCTCAATCATGCTATCCATAAAAGATAAACCCGGTGCCCTCTTTGAGGTTCTTACCCCTTTTTATAAAGAAAAGATCAATCTTACCAAGATTGAATCAAGGCCCTCAAAGAGAAAGGCCTGGGAGTACATATTCTTCATCGACCTTGAAGGCCATATAAATGACAAAAAGGTCTTAAAGGCACTTAAATCCATAGAGAAATACTGCATCTTTCTGAAGGTGCTTGGCTCTTATCCAAAGTCTGAGATAATGAACAAAGGAGTAGAGGTAAGATGATTACACCACCTCCATATATTCAGAGCATTAAACCCTATGTCCCTGGAAAGCCCATTGAGGAACTCCAGCGTGAACTTGGTATAAAAGAGGCAATAAAACTTGCCTCCAATGAAAACCCCCTGGGCCCATCACCAAAGGCACTAACTGCGATAAAAGAGCATATGGGAAACATAAACCGTTACCCCGAAGGCGGCGCCTACTATCTAAGAAAGGCCCTGAGTGAAAAGATCGGCATAAAGGAGGAGTGTTTTATCTTTGGCAACGGCTCAAACGAGCTCCTTGACATAGCTGTCAGGACCTTCATGACCCCGGAAGATGAGGCTGTGATGGCCTGGCCATCCTTCATAGTTTACCCCCTGGCTGTTCAGATAATCGGAGCAAAGAGCATTAAGGTGCCCCTTACATCAGACCTGCGGCATGACCTTTCAGAGATGGCAAAGGCAATTACTGATAAAACCAAGATTATCTTCATTGCTAACCCCAATAATCCAACAGGCACAATAAATTATGCCGACGAGTTTGAGGCATTTATGAAGGATGTGCCAGAGGATGTGCTTGTTATAGTGGATGAGGCATATTACGAATATGTAAGGGACCCCCGATACCCTGACACCCTTGAATACCTTAAGGATGGAAGAAACATACTTATACTTCGCACTTTTTCCAAAGCCTACGGGCTTGCAGGACTCAGGATTGGTTATGGGATGACAAAACCAGAGATAGTTACAGAGATGAACAAGGTCAGAGAGCCCTTTAACACCAACTCTCTGGCACAGGTTGCTGCACTTACAGCACTTGAGGATGAAGAGCATCTGAGGAAATGCATTGAAATAAACGAGGAAGGAAAAAAATATCTCTACAGTGAATTTGAAAAACTGGGTCTTCAATATGTCCCTACAGAGACAAACTTTATCTTTGTAAAACTCTCTGGCATCACCTCACAGGAATTATATGGAAGACTACTTAAACAGGGAGTCATCATTCGTCCAATAGGTGAGGACTCTGTCCGCATAACAATCGGTCTTCCTGAGGAAAACAGAAAACTGATTGAAGCATTGAAAAGACAGGAGGTCCTATGGACATCATCGTTTTAAAACCAGGCTCAACTGATGACGACATAAAGCATGTTGTTAAAAAGCTTGAAAGCAAGGGGCTCAGGGCTCACATCTCAAAAGGCACGGAAAGAACCATCATAGGTGTAATAGGTGATACATCAAGGGTGACAGAGGATGAGGAAAACGCAATCCGTGCCATAGAGGCAGTCGAAAATGTAATGCGTATCATAAAGCCCTACAAGCTTGCAAGCCGGGAGTTTCACAAAGAGGGCACGGTAATAGATGTCAGGGGCCGTAAGATCGGGGCTCAGAAGGTTCACATAATAGCAGGTCCCTGCTCAGTAGAAAACAGGGCCATGCTTTTAAGTATTGCTGAAAAGGTACGGGATGCAGGGGCTACTCTTCTTAGAGGTGGTGCCTTTAAACCAAGGACATCTCCCTATAGCTTTCAGGGCCTCGGAGAAGAGGGGCTTCAGATACTGAAAGATGCCAGTGAGCAGACAGGGCTTCCTGTTGTGACAGAGGTGATGGACCCAAGGGATGTAGAGATTGTTGCCAGATACGCTGACATACTGCAGATTGGTGCCCGTAACATGCAGAACTTCAGACTGCTACTTGAGGTAGGCCAGACCAATAAGCCTGTTCTTCTTAAACGGGGGCTTTCTGCAACCATCAAAGAGTGGCTCATGGCAGCAGAGTACATAATGTCAAGGGGTAATCACAGGGTCATACTTTGTGAAAGGGGGATAAGGACCTTTGAGACTGCCACAAGAAACACCCTTGATCTGTCAGCAGTGCCAGTGCTTAAGAAACTCACTCACCTGCCTGTTATAGTTGATCCAAGCCATGGTGTGGGCAAATGGGATCTGGTTATACCCATGGCAAGAGCTGCAGTTGCAGCAGGTGCAGACGGGCTCATGATAGAGGTACATACAAACCCTGAAGAGGCACTTTCAGATGGTGAGCAATCCCTCAAACCCGATCTGTTTAAAACACTCGTCCAGGAGTGTAACCTCATAGCCCAAGCCGTAGGAAGAACACTTCTATAGTTTCATTGAATCTCACATCAAGCTAAATTTTTAAAATGACATACATGGATTGATTATTTTGGTCTGTATAAAACACTGTATTGGATTGGTTTAATTTATAACAAAGAAAAGGGAAGCCTAATACTATGCAAAGATCGTAATCCTTTTTCATAGAGCAACGATACTCCAAAGGAGTTTTGATGCCACAAATAAAAGTATCAGGGCAAACATCTGTTTTATCCACTTTGCCTTCATCTTCTCCTTCATCACATAGGCACCTATATTTGCACCCACTATCACCGCAAGGGCTGTTGAAAGCATAAGGGGCCAGTTGAAATGCCCCTCTGATAGATGCCCTACAAACCCTGAAAAGGATGAAAATATCACCACAAAGGCACTGGTTGCCGCAGCCTTTTTTGTCGGGTATCCAATGGCAAGCATCAGGGGAACAAAAAGAAATCCACCACCGATACCAAGAAGTCCGGCAATCATGCCGATAAGGAATCCACCTGCACCCATCAGTAGCATCCTGAGGCCTATGGAGACCTCCCTTTCGGTATCGGGCTTGTGTGCTGTAAGGAGCATCCTTCCACCTGCAAAACACATGGCAATGGCAAACATGAGTATCAGAATCCTTGTTGGAATCATGTCAGTAAGATATGCACCCACAGGTGCACCTATGAAAGAGGACAACACAAGGGGGATTGAGCCCTTTACATCCACCATCTTTGCCCGGAAGTAGACAACCGAGGCAGACACCACGGTGATACCGTTAAGCAAAAGCCCCGTTGGTATCGCCTCGGTCTTGAAGTCGTATCCAAACCAGTGAAACACAGGTATGTAAAGCATGGCCCCGCCAAGACCGAGCATGGAAAAGACAAAGGCAAGGCCGAAGATGAGCAGTGAAACAACCACAATAGTCATAATGTTCTCCTCTTATTTATTTTGGTCAGGATGTTATTGCCTTTTCACTCATTCTCGCAGGACATCCTGTCCTGCTCCGAAAAACCACACTGAAGCAGCCATCCAGGCTGCTTCGGGCGAGTGCTGAAGCCGTTCAAAGGCAATAACATCCTGTTCCCATACCTCACTCTCCATACCCCGAGCAGGGGATGCATACCAGTTTATTATCTGTAGTGAGCCTGAGTTTGTTTACAAAGGTAAGTTCCCCACAACTTTCGCACCTCTTTGCCTCAAAGATACCGGATCTCTTCTCAACGGGCACCTCCTTTATTTCACCTATCTCAAGGAATTCCTCAACCGGAACAGTCAATATCTTATCCACCAGAGGGTCTGTAATCTCAGGCGGGATGTCCTGTGGGGGCACTCCCTCCTTACGCCTTTGCACAAAGGGTGAGTTAAGGGCCTTTTCAAAGAAATCCGGCTTTACCGAGACCCTTACCGAGCGGCCTGTTTTCTGGTCAATCAGGGTAAAGGCAAGTTTGTTGTAGTAGAGTTTCTGGACATTGGACTTACCATAGGTACAGCCCGTGGCGGTCATGATGCCGTCAAGAAAACAGCCTGCGGCATGTCCCTTGCCTGTCTCAGAAAGCACAAAGAGTTCCTTGTCCTTGGCCCTTTCCACACCAAGGACCTCCATTGCCTTAAACCCCGCCCTGAGTCCCATGGGCATTGCAGGACACCTGTGCCCGTGAAACCTCATTGCCACATCAAGGTATTCCCTAAATTCCTTCATCTCACACCTCCATTTTTTTAATATGCTCAGCGAGCGCATTCCCCTGCAGCAAGACCGCAAGGCTCTTCGTTAAACCGGACAAAGACCGACGATATTTTATAATATTTTTTACTATATAATTATTTAGTTATATTAAAATAAAAAAATAATAATTAAAAAAATAATAATTAAAATATCCTTTGTTAACCTGACATGCATGTTTAGACATTTAAAATGGCTCTAAACTTATATATCTGCTTCTTATATAACTCCAAGTAACTGATCTATCAGCAACCCATATCAACACCGTCGTCCCAGGGGTCTTCCTCTTCGGGGTCATCATCGGTTTTTTGGGTGGCTGATTTAAGGTCCTCTACTTTTAGCCTCCGGTGATTTTTTATCTTTAAGTGCTCGGTGTCCTGTGTGCTCTGTGAAGGCTGAAGGATGGTCTTTTTTGTCTGGTTAAAGAGCGACAGGTTTCCCCCTGCAATGGCGTTTGTTGTAAGGAAAAACAAAACTAAGAGTGAAATAGTCAGGGACTTCATATTCTATCACCTGCCTTCAGTGACTGGTTTTAGGCCATCGGGCACCTTCTTTGCATTGAGGTTTGCGATGGCCATGATGCCACCCTTAAGGGCGTATACATTATTATAACCCAGGATCCTCAGAGCCGTGGTAACGATTATCGCCCTTGGGCTACTGTGACAGATAATGACCACTGTGCCATCTGTTGGAATCCTGTCAAGGTTTTTCATTATGTCGGTCATCTGTATCCTCAATGCACCTGTAACACGGGTAAGTGCCTGCTCCTCTGGTGTGCGGACATCAATAAGGGTAATTTTTTCTCCCTTCATCATTTTTTTAACAAGTGCCTTTGCTGATATCCTGATGTCTCCTTTTTTCTGAACCTCACGGGTCATGAGGGAGAGGAACTCGTCTGCGTTTTTTGCAACTGCTGCCTTTTCAAGCCTTATCCTGAGGGCAGGATTTTCTGGGTTCTTTGCCAGGGCACTCAGGTAGGCATCCATTGCCTTTGCATACTTTGCCTGCTGAAAATAGAGGTCTCCCTGTTTTAGAATCTCATCAACAGATGAAGCCACTGCGGGCATTGCCATAACCAGCAGGGCAAATAATATTATAAGTGACTTTTTCATCTTGGTCCTCCTTGAAGATTTAACCACAGAGGGCACAGAGTAATAAATAAAAACTCTTTTTTTCTCTTTGTTCTCTGTGGTTTTAAATTTCATCCGCCAAGCAGAGACTTGATTTTCTCAAACGGCGGTAAAGGCTTTCCTGCATGAAGTAGTTTGCCATCGATTACAAGTCCTGGAGTGCTCATGGTGTATTTCATTATCTCCGCCATGTCGGTGACCTTCTCAACAGTGGCGTTAATGCCAAGTTCCTTTATTGCCTGCTCTACTCTTCTTTTCATCTCCTCACAGTTTGGGCAACCTGGACCCAAAACCTTGATTTCCATATTTAACCTCCTCGATTTTAAAATATTTAGAACCACAGAGAACACAGAGTACCCAGAGCACACAGAGTAATAAACAAAAACTCTTTTTTCTCTGTGTCCTCTGTGGTTTAGTCTATAGTATTGCATTAAACAGATAGCCAACGCTTATTATAGTTAAAGTCATTATGCCAATAAATACTCCGAGCATCTGGGGTTTTAGGACCTTCCTCAGGATTATCATCTCTGGAAGAGACAGTGCTGTCACAGCCATCATAAAGGCAAGCACCGTTCCCATGCTAAGGCCCTTCTCCATCAGCGCATAGACAATGGGTATCACCCCTGCTGCGTTTGAATAAAGGGGCACTCCAAGAAGCACTGCCGCAGGCACAGCCAGTGGGTTCCCTGGCCCTGCAATCCTTGTAAGAAAATCCTCAGGCACATATCCGTGTATAAATCCTCCGATACCAATGGCAATGAGGATAAAAAGCCAGACCCTCCGCAGGATGTCCTTAGTGTTCCACTTTGCATACTCGAGCCTCTCGCGAAAACCCTGCTTTATAACATCACTGCCCTGCCCTGTCCTTATCTTATAGACATACTCCTCTATCCACTTTTCAAACCCGAGCTTTCCGATTATCATACCACCGAATATTGCCACCAATAGCCCAGCTCCGATATAAATGGCCGTAACCTTCCAGCCAAAAAGCCCATAAAGTAAAACCACAGCTATCTCGTTTACCATTGGAGAGGAGATAAGAAAAGAAAATGTCACACCAAGGGGCACGCCTGCTTCAACAAAGCCAATAAAAAGAGGAACTGCCGAGCAGGAACAAAAGGGTGTTACCACACCAAGAAGTGCGGCAAGGATATTTCCGATAAAGAGCCTTCGATGGCTTAGAATCTTCTTTGTCCTCTCTGGTGGGAAAAAACTCCTCACAAAGGAGACGACAAATATCACCACCGCAAGAAGCAGAAATATCTTTAACGTGTCGTAAACAAAAAAGTGCAGGGCATCTGCAAGCTTTGTCTGAGGTGAAAGCCCAAAAAGTTTAAAGACCACCGTGTCTGCTATCCATTTAAGCATTCTCAAATCATCCTTTTAATTGTGTTCTTTTAAATTATCTATATTACTATATAGTAATAGAGTAGTGTTTGTCAAGAATGATGTTACCTTACGAAGATGTTTATCTCCCCTTTTGGGTTACATTGGAGAGTGCTTTGGCAAGCTCAGCAGACTTAAGGAGTTCTTTCTGAACCATCTTTTCTACCTTATCAAGGATTTCAAATACCACCTTATCTTTAATCTTATAATATGAGCTTACACCTACCTTTCTGAACTCCACTATACCCGTCTGCCTTAAAAGGGAAAGGTGCTTTGAAACATTTGCCTGCTCTTCGCCAAGTATGGGAAGCATCTCACAGACACAACGCTCTCCTTCTCTCAGGAGTTCTACTATCTTAAGCCTCGTGGGTTGTCCCAGTGCCTTCAGGATATCTGCCTTTCTCTGCAGGATGTCCATAAAGCCTCCTCAAACAAGACTTACCCCTCTACCAGTTAATTTATTTGGTACACAACAGGTGTTTTTATATTATAATATTTAATGTAAAAATGACCAATAATTCATTAAAGAAGAGATTAATACTCGTTACCGCCCTTGTCATTTCTTTGCTATTAATTAGCAAGCTTACTCTCCATTCTGCCCAGAGACCAGTCCGCATAGGTATAGCCTCCATGATTACACCTGTTGATGCGGTGAAATACTACCAGGAGATTGTTGATTATGTGGGTGAAAGGCTTGGTATGCCTGTTGAAATGGTATTAAGAAGGACCTATGATGAGATGGATAAGTTACTTGAGAAGGGAAAGGTGGACATTGCCTTTATCTGCTCTGCACCCTATGTTAAAAACCGCAGGGAGTTCGGCGTTGAACTCCTGGTGGCTCCCGAGGTAAAGGGCAGAGCCTTTTACAAGTCTTACATCATCGTTCATAAAGACAGCCCCTTTAAAAGGTTTGAAGACCTTAAGGGACATACCTTTGCATTTACTGATCCCAAGTCAAACTCGGGCAGGCTCTATCCTGTATACAGGCTTGCTCAAAAGGGGCTGAGACCAGAAGATTTCTTCAAAAAATACATCTACAGTTACAGTCATAACAAATCGGTTGAACTGGTTGCAAAGAGGATAGTTGACGGTGCTGCAGTTGAAAGCCTGGTTTATGAATATATGAAAAAACAGGGAAACCCCTATGTGCAGGAGACAAGAATCATAGAGAAATCCCCTGATTTTGGTATTCCCCCAGTGGTTGTATCAACAGGTGTATCCCTTTTTGTGAAGGAAAAGATAAAGGAGATACTTCTTAACATGCACAGGACAGCAGAGGGTAAGAGGATACTTTCTGCAATGAACATAGACAGGTTTGTTGAGGTTCCTGACTCTAATTATGACTCCATAAGGGAGATGGAAAGGGTAGTTAGCAAATTACGCCCACCTTCAAAAGAACAAAAAAAGGATGACTCCATCATATACTTTGGTGTAATCCCGAGGGATAACCCCCGTATAACCTACGAGAAGTATCAACCTCTGATAGATTACCTGACCGAGACCACAGGGCACCGTTTTGAACTGAAACTTAAAAAGAGTTATGAGGAAACAGTGGTCTCTCTTGGTAATGGTGAGACAGATGTGGCAATACTTGACCCCCTTACATATCTTGAAGCGCATGCCAGATATGGGGCAGTCTGTATATTAAAGTCTGTAAACTCCAAGGGCGAACCCTTTTACTATTCCATGATTATCACAAAAAAAGACAGGCCTTTAAAGTCCCTCTCAGAGCTTAAGGGTAAGAGCTTTGCCTTTTCAGCTATTAAATCGACCGCTGGAAACCTGATACCCCGATATCTGCTTGCCGAGGCAGGCATACATCTTGGAGACCTGGGGATGTATAAAAACTTCTATTATTATGAAACAGTTGTAAAGAGGGTTTTAAGTGGCGAGTTTGATGCAGGCGCTGTAAGGGATGCAGTTGCCAACAAATACATGCCCCTTGGGATAAAGGTGATTGCCCGGTCTGAGCCTATTCCTACTGGCCCTGTGGTAATAGGCCCGAGAACATCCTTTGTTACAGGCGAGATGATAAAGTCAGCCTTGATCAATATAAACAAGACCAAAAGGGGGCAGCAGGTTCTTAAAAAACTTGACCCTGAATTCTGGGGTGGTTTTGTTGAGGCAAGGGATTCAGATTATCAGGGGATAAGGGATATGATTAACAATGTGCCAAAGACCTGCGGGATGGGATGTCATCCAAAGATAAAACTATAGTTACGGGCTTTTTAAGCAGAATACCACTACAGCAGAAGTTTATCCTTATCACTTCAGTAGCCATTGTGGTGCTGATGAGTATTATAGGATACCTTGTGACCATGAGGGAGCGTCAGATAATGTATGCAGACATTGAGCGGCAAGGCAGGGTGTTTGCCGAGACCCTTGCAATACCTGTAATCAACGACCTTATTTACGAACGGATGGGGCTTGTGGAGGAGGGTGGCCTTATTGACAACTACATTCGGGGCATATTCAATAAAAAGGAGTTGAACCTTCTTTATCTTGCAGTGCTTGACGAAGATGGAAGGGTCATCTCTCATAATGACTTTAGAGAATACGGAAAGGTTTATACTGACCCCCTGACCAGACATGCCCTCAGGGCAAACACCACGGTGGTGCAGAAGTTTCACAGCAGCAAGACAGGCCACGATGCCCTTGATTTTGCCACTCCTTTATCAATCGGGAAAAAACGATGGGGAACCCTCAAGTTTGCTATCTCCCTTGAAGAGGTGGAGCATGAGATTTCAAATATGGTAAAAGGAATACTGTTCTTCACACTTGTGGTCCTTGTCGTGGGATTTTTTATAATCATAATTCTCAGTAGAAGGTTTATAAGACCCATAACCTATCTTGCCCGAACCATGGAGCGTGCTGGCTCAGGTGACCTTGATGTGAAGGTTCACATAAAGGGTAATGACGAGCTTGCCCTTTTAGGACAGAGTTTTAACAACATGATAGAGCGGATAAAGCAGGCAAACCTTGAACTAAAAAGGACACATGAAAAGCTACTTCAATCAGAAAAACTGGCATCCATTGGTATCCTCGCCTCTGGCGTTGCCCACGAGATTAACAACCCCCTTGGCGGAATGTTCAACTGTGTGGATATGCTTGAACTGATGGGTGAAAATGAGGAATTAAGACAGAAGTATCTCCACCTTCTTAAAGATGGGTTAAACAGGATTGAATCAATCGTGGGGAAACTCCTCTGGATGTCAAGAACGGGAAGCCGTAATCCAGAGGTGGTCGATGTAAAAGCCCTGCTTCAGGACATCTATAAGTTCGTTGAGTACAGGTTAAGAAATAAAGACATAAGATACAGCGTAGATATAGAAGATGGCCTGACCATAATAATAGACCCCCACGATTTTCAACAGATTATGCTTAATCTTATAATCAATGCAATCCATGCCATCAACAATACGGGAGAGCTTACGATAAAGGGCTACAGCGAGGACGATTACAAGATTATCACTGTTACGGACACTGGAGAGGGAATTGACAGGGAGAATCTTCCTAAGATATTTGACCCCTTCTTTACCACAAAGCAGCCTGGTGAGGGCACAGGACTTGGACTCTGGTTGACTTACGAGATTGTTAAAAACTATAATGGCGAAATCACTGTAGAAAGCCAAAAGGGAGTTGGAACCACCTTTACGCTTAAGTTTAAGAGGTGATGATGGATAAAAAGTCAGTTCTCATAATTGAAGATGAAAGGATAATGCGCATAACCATCGAGGATGCCCTTAAGGCTAAGGGTTATGAGGTAAAATCCTTTGAAAGGGCATCGGATGGGCTGAAGGCATACAGCGAAGAGCCATTTGATATCGTGCTTACCGATGTAAGACTGCCTGACATAAACGGTATGGAGGTGCTAAGGAGGATTAAGGAGATAGATGATTCCTCTATGGTTATCATAATGACCGCCTTTGGCACCATAAAGGATGCGGTTGAGGCAATGAAGATGGGGGCCTTTGACTACATAACCAAGCCATTCAGCCTTGATGAACTCTCATTGATTATCAGCAGAGCGGCAGAGGTAAAAAAGATGCAGGATGAAAACCTGAGACTTAAAAAGGCCATCTCCCGTTGCTATTGTTACCCAAACATTATTGGCGAAAGCGATGCAATGAAGAATGTATTCAGGATGATAGAGAGGCTTTCGCAATCGGACTCAACGGTTTTAATACTTGGTGAAAGCGGAACTGGAAAGGAGCTGATAGCATCCACGATACATTATCAGGGAAAGAGGAAGGATGCACCCTTTGTGATTGTAAACTGCGGGGCATTGCCAGAAAACCTTATCGAAAGCGAGCTCTTTGGTTACGAAAAGGGGGCCTTTACAGGTGCCACCCGCCGAAAACCCGGCCGTTTTGAGCTTGCAGACGGCGGAACCATCTTTCTTGACGAGGTCGGGGAATTGCCCCCATCAGTGCAGGTCAAGCTCTTGAGGGTGCTTCAGGATGGAACCTTTGAACGACTTGGTGGAACAGAGACCATAAAGGTGGATGTAAGGGTAATTGCTGCAACCAATCGAGACCTTGAAAGGGAGGTAAGGGAGGGAAACTTCAGAGAAGACCTCTACTACCGTCTTGCCGTAATACCCCTGACACTTCCACCACTCAGGGAAAGACGAGAGGACATCCCTCTTTTGATTGAGCACTTTCTTCAGCGTTGTAACAGCCGCCTTGGTAAACAGATTGTCTTTTCAAAGGATGCAGTGGAGGCACTCATGGAGTATCCTTTCCCTGGAAATGTCAGAGAGCTTGAAAACATCGTTGAGCGTATGGTGACCCTCTGTGAATCAGACAGGGTAAAACGGGAAGACCTCCCTCAGCATGTGCTTAAAAAGGGACAGAAAAAAGACACTCCTGCCCAGCCACTTACAAAGGTGGCTCAGGAAGCTGAAAAACAATACATTATCAGGGTTCTTAAACAGACAGGTGGTAACCGAAGCCGTGCTGCCTCAGTGCTTGGCATTAGCCGCAAAACCCTCTGGGAAAAGATGAGACAGTACGGCATAAATAACTGAATGAAGAAACCTGCGGCCTTACTGTCATTAAAGGCTCCTCAGACTCTCATACCACCACATCTCCGAGGCAGTTAAGTACAGGATGATGGACATGGGATGTTATAGGGATATCATAAGTGGTTTAGGCACATGGCGGGAAGGTGGAGGTTAACAGTGTCCCTGGTGAGGGAAGTGTATTTACTGTTTATCTGCCGGGCGGGTAATCGCCTGATTTTTTATCCTGAAAGTTAGATTTGATATATGAATGATATATTTTCTGGAGGCAAATGATGGAAACGCAGATGCTTATTCGTCTGAATAAAGAGACAAAATACCGGCTTAGCAGACTGGCAAGGGAAGCGGGTAAAAAGGATTATAGACCTGTGGAAGGAAGGCACTGTAACACTCTGTATTTCCAGAGGCATACTTGATGAATATATTGATGTCCTAAGCAGGTTGGGTATGGAGGGTGAGGAGGAATTAGAGGTGATTATAACAGGGGACAGACACCTTTTATCTGTAGAGAGTTTCGGCGGAGTAGATATATTGACTCCAAGGCAGTTTCTTGAAAGGATACGAGACCTCTTAGATGGCTGAGAGGATACTTCATACCGTAACACTCCTTGGTCACTGGGGATACCTGATAATCTTCCTTGCGGCCTTCCTTGAGAGTTCTGCCTTCATGGGACTTCTGGTGCCGGGTGAGTCGGTGGTGGTGCTTTCGGGTTTTCTTGCCTCAAAGGCCGTCCTTGACATCGGCGACTGTATATGGATTATCGCCCTTGGTGCCGTGCTTGGCGACTCGGTGGGCTACAGCCTTGGCAAGGCCCTCGGAAGGGGATATTTCCAGAGGCACAGCCGTCTCCTTCTTCTTAAAGAAAAGCACATCCACAGGGTAGAAGAATACTTTGAGCACCACGGTGGAAAGACCATATTCTTTGGCCGGTTTATCGGTCTTTTAAGGGCAATGGCTCCCTTTGTGGCAGGTATGTCTCGGATGCCCTATGGTAGGTTTTTTATTTACAATGCCTCTGGTGGCATCCTCTGGGCAGTGGCATTTACACTTCTTGGGTATTTCTTTGGCCAGAGCTGGCAGTTGATTGAGAGGTGGGCTGGAAGGGCAGGTGTATTTGCAGTCTTTGTCCTTCTGGTGATAGGTGGGTTTGGGTATATCTACCGTAAGGCAGCAGGAAAGAGGGAGGAGATCTACCGTTGGTTTCAGGAAAGGGCAGAGAAGGTCTCACAGAGCAGGAGACTTTCAGAGTTTGTGCAGTCTCATCCCCGTATGGTCTCATTCATAAAGGAGAGGCTTTCACCCCGCAGTTATCTTGGGCTTCACCTGACTGTAGGGCTTCTCGTGAGTGTCCTTTTTGTATGGCTCTTTGGAGGCATCACCGAGGACATCCTCACAGGAGACCCCTTTGTGCAGGTTGACCGGTGGGTGGTCTCACAGGTCTTATACTTCAGGGCAGGCCCTGTTACAGCCTTTATGAAGGCCATAACCCACCTTGGCGGAGGGGTAACCATTGCAGGGGGAAGCCTTATACTCATCGTCCTATTTCTTCTTTTTAAGAGATGGGACTATGCAGTGGGGCAAACAGTGGCGGTTATGGGAGGAAGCATCCTTGTGTTTGTGTTAAAGGCGGCGGTGCACAGGCCAAGGCCCATAACAGAGACCACCCTGGTTCGGGCATGGGGATGGAGTTTCCCCAGCGGACATGCTATGATGTCAGTGATCTTCTATGGGATGCTCTCATACTATCTTGTCCGTGCCTTAAGGCAGTGGAGGTTTCAGGTCCTGACGGTTACTGCCTCGGGTTTTCTGGTATTTCTGATCGGCCTTAGCAGGATTTATCTTCAGGTTCACTACCTTAGTGATGTTATAGGGGGCTTTGCAGGCGGGATGTTCTGGCTCAGTGTCTGCATCACAGGGCTTGAGGTTTACAGAAGACGGAAAAGAAGGATTACAAACCTGTAATCTTCAGGTAATCCTCCGATAATCTTTCCTTCCTATAATAGGCATACCATGTTCAGTTACAGAGTGTCATTACTCCTGATATGCCTTGTGGCGGTCTCCCTCCTTCAGAGCTGTGCCACCTATCAGGCAAAGACACTAAGAAGGGCCGATATTGAGGCATCACTCAGGCCGCCTGATAACCAGACCATCCTGGTTAAGGCCGAAAGGATAAGGCATCCCATTTTAAGGCCCATCAGGATTGACCTCAAAGACGGGCTTGGCCCTGATGAGGCAGCAGTGGTGGCGGTCATTGTAAACCCTGCACTCAGGGCAGAGAGAGACAGGGCCGGTATTGCCCGTGCACAACTCATTCAGGCAGGTCTTCTGCCCAACCCTCAACTTTCCCTCAGCATGGATATCCCATCTGGTGGTGATACAACGGACACGGTTACAGGATACGGCCTCGGGCTCGGCATTGACCTGAGGTCCCTTATCACAAGAGGTGCAAGGCGTAAGGCGGCAGAGAAAGAACTCTCCTCTGTCAACCTTGAGGTGGCCTGGAAGGAGTGGCAGGTTGCAGAGGCAGCAAAGATGCACCTGTATCACATCTATTACCTGAACCGCCTTCGTGACCTTGCTAAAAGGGCACTAAGCCTTGCAGACGAAAACTTAAATGCCATGAAAGAGGCAGTCCTGGCAGGTGAAAGGATATCTGCTGACCTGAGCGATATGGAGGTAAGGGTAAAAGATGCCGTGACCACCCTTACTGACATAGAGATGAAGACGAAAAAGGAAACCCTGCTTCTTAAAAGAGCCATGGGATTTCCACCTGATAGGGTTATTCCTCTACAGAAGAAGATTAAAAACCCCTTCCTCTGCAGAACTCCCGAACCGGAAGAACTTCTTAACTCCCTCTATAGCAGACCTGATATCCTTGCACTCAGGGAGGCTTACAGTGCAGAGGATGCCAGACTGAGGGAGGCCATCCTCTCACGGTTTCCTGACATAGGCATTGGGATTGGTTATTCACGGGGAACAGACGGCCTTATCACCATCGGGCTATCTATCAGCATAGAACTGCCCCTTTTTGACCATGCCCAGGGTAGGGTCGCCCTGAGAAAGGCCACCATGAAGGAGGTCTTTGACAGGTATGTAGCAAGGGTATTTGAGGCACGCTCGGAGGTGATGGAACTTATCTCTGATATGGGTTTTATAAAGAGAAAACTCCATACCCTACGGAACCTGATTAATTACCTGAAAGGCCAGTGCCAGACATACGGGGAGTTATTGAAGGTGGGGATGACAGATAAACTCCATTACTACGATGTCTGTAGCAGATTGATTTCTGAAGAGATAAAGGAGATAAAACTCAAAGAGTTGCTTACAGATATGGGGATTGGTATTGAGACCGCCTCTGGCAGGTATTTTCAGACAGAGGGCTGCACTTTTGATAAATAAACACGGAGGCAAAGGCATGAGAAACCCTGTAATGGCTTTCAGTATATTTATTGCCCTTCTGATTACAATCATCGGGGGAGGATACCCCCTTTCGGCGCATGGTGAGGCTCTGGCAAGAGGGAAAGATACTCTTCAGGGATTCAGGATTAAGACATCCCGGCCCTCAAAGAGGCCATTCCGTGTCACAATCAATTTCTACGGAGGTGTTGTTAGCCAGCATAAGGTGGCACTCAGGGCACCAATTTCAGGCAGGATTATGAAGATCAGGGCCGCAGATGAGGCTGAGGTAAAAAAGGGAGACATCCTCTTTGTCATGGGTGGGCCTGAGGTTGAGAGAAAGATACAGGCCCTTAACTCGCAGGCATCCCATCTCAGGGGACTTTTATCAGAACTCAGGGGCGTGCTTAAGAGGAAGGAGAGTGCCCTTTAAGAGAAAACTCATCTCCATAGATGAACTTGAGGCAGTGAAACTTCAACTCATTAAGACAGAGAATGCCTACAACGAGAGCCTTCTTAAACTTCATCAACTTGAGGATTCCCTGAAACTCAGGGCACCACTTGAAGGTAGGTTCACGAGAAGGACAGTTTTTGAGGGCCAGGATGTGGACAGGGGCGAGGTCATTGGCTATATCGTTGATACCCGTCATCTCAGGGTGGTTGGGACGGCCTTTCCCCGGCATGAATATACAGAAATTAAAGGGAAAAAGGCGGTTATATACACCGGGGATGGTCTTTCTGTCCATGGCACTGTCAAAAATGTCCTGACTGAAAGGGCACCTTCAGGGGGTGTAAGGGTATGGATTGAGTCAGGGGATATAGACAGGGCACTCAGGGTCGGCGAGTCTGTCCGTGGCATCATAGTATTGAGGACAGACCGGAATGCCCTTTCAGTGCCTGAAAGGGCGGTGGTCTATGATGAGCATGGAAGGCCCCTTGTATTTATCAGGACAAAGGATAACCAGTATGTAAGATGGCCCATCCGTGTAGGGGTTTTATCAGGTGGGTCGGTTGAGGGCATCTCAGGCATCTCAGAGGCAGATGAGGTGGTAATAGAGGGTGCCTATGAACTCTTTTACAGGGATTTCAACCGCACCTTCAGGGTGGCAGACTGATGAGGACCATACTTAAAAGACTCACTGACAATCCCCTTATGATGGTATTTGCCGTGGTGGTTATCGCATTTAGCGGCATATTTGCAGCCACCCACATGCCTGTTGACCTCTTTCCCAACCTTGATATCCCTGTGGTCAATATCATCACCCACTACCCCGGGGCATCCCCTGAGGAGATGGAACTCCTGATAAGCAGGCCCGTGGAGGATGTCATGAGGGGGCTTCAGGGGGTAAAGCGTGTCTCATCCACATCAGCACTCGGGGTCTCGGAGGTTACGGTGGAGTTTACATGGGGCACTACTGTGAGGGATGCAAGGCAGTTGGTTCAGGCAGGTCTTTCCAGGCTGAATGGACTCCTGCCACAGGGGGTTGTCCCAAGGATGGAAAACATCGGCACCACCCTGCAGGAGGTAACAGGCTATGTGGTGGTGTTACCATCTATGGCACGGATACTGAGCGCCTCATATCCCTTGCAGACAGGGTTGAGGGGTTAATGTCCAGAGAGCCTTCCTTATCAAACATCGTTAATAATACAAAGATAAAGGCAGGGGAGGTGGTGGTGAGGCTTAGATATCCCGACCTTGCCCGTTATGGGGTAAGCACAGAGGAGGTCTTTGATACCCTTGAGTCTGCATTTACCGGTCTTGAGGCCACGGGGATAATAAGACAGCAGGAGACGGTGGGCATTGTGGTGAAACTCAGGGGGATTGACACTCACAGGCCAGAGGATATCCGCAGGATCCCCATCAATACAGCCACAGGGGAGGTAATACCCCTTGACAGGGTGGCCGATGTCAACCTGATACACACACCTTCAACCATCACAAGGCTCAACGGTCAGAGGGAGATAACCCTTGTGGCAGAGGTGGAGGGCTCAATCCCCCGTGTGGTTTCAAGGTTGAGGGAGAAGTTCAGCCAGTTGAAAATCCCTGAGGGCTACTCCATTGAGTTTACAGGCCAGTTCAGGGTGCTCACAAGGACACTCTATGAACTAGTAATGGTGGTTGTGGCTGCTGTGGTTCTTATCTACCTCATAATGGCGATGCAGTTTCGCTCATTTCTCCAGCCCCTGATGATACTGACAACCATCCCACTGTCACTCGTTGGTGCGGCAGTCGGGCTTTTTATTACACATAAAGGCCCTGATGTATCTGTTGGTATGGGCATTATCACACTTGTGGGTATTGCCGTAAACAATGCCATTATACTCGTGGATTATGCAAACAGTGAGATAAGGCGAGGAAGCCGCCCCGAGGAAGCACTCATTAAGGCATCCTCTGTGAGGCTAAGGCCCATACTGATGACAGCACTTACCACCATCTTTGCACTCATACCCATAGCCATAGGCACAACCACTGGGTCCAATATCTTTCAGTCCTTTGCGATTACCGTAATTGGCGGGCTCCTGACCGGCACCCTCTCCACCCTCCTTGTGGTGCCTGTTTTGATAAGTATCCTGAATAATGACAAAAACTGAAGAAACCTGCTTAACAGGGCCTCGGTATAATGCCACCTGCCGCAAGACAAGAGATGTCCGGAGGCAGAAATGAAAGTGAAGCTCCCCGGCCAAAGGTCGGGGCTTCCAATGCAAGGAAAATGAAAATTTTTATTATTATTCTTGCCTTCATCCCCGACTGTCGGGGTCCCCAAAAAGTCATAAACTTTTTGGGGTGGAGGTGTCGGGGCTTTCGGCAAGGGTCATTGTAACCGCTTTCCGTTAGTTAGAGATTTCCAGAGGACAGCCTGATTGCTCGCTGCACAATCAAACCTGTTACCCTTCCGTAACAACCGATAAAATACCATCGGTTTCCTTTAATTTTTCCAGATCATCTTCCTTAACATACTGATTTTTAAGCTTATTTTGTATTTTAAAGCACTTTTTATGTCTTTAATAAATGTTACTTTATCGTAACAGCAAGAGGTTGGGTCTTCAGAAATTCCTTTAAATTTCAATAACTTTTTCCTGGCACATCAATTGCTTAAATAAATTGCCAAAAGAAAACAACAGAGTAATCAATCAAATTACAGGGGAGTTTGAGGTGGCAGGGCTCCTCAAAGGGGCTCCGCCCCTTTGTAACCCCAATAAGGATTTTAATATAAGTAAATTAATAAAAATCATTGAGTTAGAGCCTGTAGAACATGCTCTAACAGAAAGGGAGGTGGGAGAAAGGGGGATTGAGTTATCCCTGCCAGCAGTAACATTATAATTACTTTTTAAGAAAGGAGGAGTGTATGGCTGTAAACGAGATCGTGAGAATGTATGAAGACCTCAATCGGGCTTTAAAGAAACCGGTTGAGAAGAGGTCATGGGTTATGGTCATTGATGTTAGGCGTTGTGTTGGTGACCATGCCTGCGCCGTAAGTTGTATGGCAGAAAATGTCTGCCCACCTGGGACATCCTACCGCTGGGTTTTTGAAACCGAATATCAGAATTATCCAAAACTTGACAGGTTTTTTATGCCTGCTAACTGCCAGCACTGTGACAACCCACCCTGTCTTAAGGCTGCAAACAGACACAAAAGGGGTGCAATCACAAAAAGGCCTGACGGAATCGTGGTCTTTGACTATGAAAAACTCTCTCGTAGTTCTTCAGCCATGGATGCTGCAAAGAAGGCATGCCCCTACTATGCAATAGTTGATGACAGGGGCGACTACTATACAGAAAACACCCCAAAGCTCGAGCCCTATGAGACCAGGACATTCTTTGAATATGACAGAAAACTAAACAGAAAAAAGACAAAGGGAACTATCCGTAAATGCCACTTCTGCCTTCACAGGCTTGAAAGCGGGATGATACCTGCCTGTGTGTCCACCTGTATCGGAAGGGCCATGTACTTTGGTGACCTTAATGATCCCAGGTCACTGGTGTCTGAACTTATCAGGAAGGAAAAGACGCTCAGGCTGAAAGAGGCAGAGGGAACAAAACCGAGGGTTTACTACATTGGTTTTAAGGACAGGGCAAACATATCAATTAGCACACCGGCTACATGCCAGGTATGCCATCAATAAATAGGAGGTGTGTATGGCTGAAAAGGACAAATCCTGTAAGATTTCCGAGATGCTTGAATCAATACCTCAAAAAGAGGTCACCAGAAGGGGGCTTCTGAAGGCAGGTGCACTGCTTGGAAGTTCTGCCTTCCTGATGGGAAAGGTGGAGAAGGCCTTTGGACTGCTTGCCTCTGCTGAGGCTGCAACAGGTGGTGACTATCCACTTGCAAAGGCAGAAAATGTTATCTATTCTGTCTGCCTGCAGTGCCATACAGCCTGCCCTATAAAGGTGAAAATACTGGATGGCGTTGCAGTAAAGATAGACGGCAATCCCTACTCTGCCCAGAACATGATACCCAACCTCAAGCAGAAGACCTCTCCCCATGTGGCAGCAAAGATTGATGCAAAGATCTGTCCCAAGGGGCAAGCTGGAGTTCAGAGCCTTTATGACCCCTACAGGATAGTGAAGGTTCTTAAGAGGAAGGGCCCCAGGGGCTCAAACAAGTGGGAGGTCATCTCCTTTGACCAGGCAATTGATGAGATTGTAAACGGTGGTTATCTATTTAAACACATCGGAGAAAACCGTTATGTGCCAGGACTCAAGGATATCTATGCCCTTCGTGACCCCAAGCTCTCAAAGGCCATGGCAAAGGATGCAAAGGCAGTGGCAAAGGGCAAGATGTCGGTAAGTGACTTTAAGAAGAAGTACAAAAACCACCTTGATGTGCTCATAGACCCCAACCACCCCGACCTTGGGCCAAAGAACAACCAGTTTGTGCTTCAGTTTGGCCGAATTGAGCACGGCAGAAAGGAGCTATGGAAGAGGTTTCTTGCAGGTGGCTTTGGCTCTGTGAATTACTACGAACATACAACCATCTGTGAGCAGTCCCACCACATTGCCTACAAGGAGGCAACCCGTCAGCCCAAGGGTGGTAAGTGGGGAAAACCAAAATCAGAGCACATGAAACCAGATGCACTTAACGCCGAGTTTGCCATCTATTTCGGAACAGGTTTTGTTGAAGCAAACTTTGGCCCACCAAACATGGCTGAGAAGGTTACAGAGGGACTCCAGACAGGAAGGCTCAAGGTATGTGTTGTAGACCCCAGGATGTCCAAGTCTGCTGCAAAGGCATGGAAGTGGTTGCCTGTAAAGCCAGGCACTGACGCTGCACTGATAATGGGAATGATAAGGTGGATAATTGAAAACAAACGGTATGATGAAAGATTCCTCTCAGCAGCAAACAAGGCTGCAGCAAAGGCTGCCGGTGAGTCATCCTGGACCAATGCAGCTCATCTTGTAAAGATTGAAAAGGATGGCCCTGGAGCACTGCTGAGGGCAAAGGACATCGGAATGGGTGGAGATGAGTTTGTGGTGGTCAAAAACGGAGAGCCTGTGGTTGTTGGAAAGGATGCAGTTACAGGCGACCTTGACTACTCTGGCACCATAAAGGGCATCAGGGTTAAAACAGCCTTCAGGATACTGAAGGACGAGGCATTCTCAAAGAGCCTCTCCGAGTGGTCAGAGATATGCGGCATACCTGAAAACGACATCATAGATGTGGCAAGGGAGTTTACCGCTCATGGTAAGAAGGCTGCTGCAGATATGTATCGTGGAGCAGTTCAGCACACAAATGGCTACTATAATGGTCAGGCCGTTATTGCCCTTAACCTGCTTATTGGAAGCATTGACCACAAGGGTGGCCTCAGTAAGGGTGGTGGTCACTGGCATGAAGACGGTGGAAAACTGAAGAAACCCTTTTACCTCAAGAAACTACACCCGAACAAGCTCCATGCCTTCGGGCACAAGCTCACAAGGGAGAAATCAAGATACGAGGACTCCACACTGTTTAAGAGAGATGGTGGCTATCCTGCAAGACGGCCATGGTTCCCATTTACTGGTAATGTATATCAGGAGATCCTGCCCTCTGCTGCCGATGGATACCCCTATCCAATCAAGGCACTCTGGATACACAAAGGCACCCCTGCCCTTTCCATACCTGCTGCCAATGAGCAGGCAAGGATACTGGCAGACCCAAATATCATACCCCTTGTGTTTGCAACAGACATAGTGATTGGCGATACCACCATGTATGCTGATTATATCTTCCCCGATACGGCGATATGGGAGCGCTGGGGAACTCCTCATACCAGCCCTGATGTGTTACAGGTCTCATCAAAGTTCCGCCAGCCCACCATAACGCCACTTACAGAGGTGGTGGAGGTGTTTGGTGAGAAACAGCACTGCTCGATGGAGGCAGTGATGTTTGCCATTGCCGAGCGGCTCAAACTTCCTGGTTTTGGTAAAAATGGATTCGGAAACGGATACGACCTTACCCGTCCTGAAGACTGGTACCTCAAACTGGCAGCCAATCTTGCCTGGGGCGACAAGCCTGGTCAGGAAGTGCCTGATGCCTCAAGGGATGAGATAAAACTCTTCATGAGGGCTCGAAGGCACATGGCAAAGACCGTGTTTGACCCTGAAAGGTGGGAAAGGGCTGCTGGAAAGGAGAACTGGCGGAAGGTGATTTATCTTCTTAACCGTGGTGGAAGATGGGAAGACTGGAAGGATGACTTCCTTGGCTCAGGCATGCAGGTGCACAGATTTGGTAAACAGTTTAACATCTATGCAGAGCATGTGGCACTTCAGAGACACTCACTTACAGGAAAGCGTTTCTCAGGCATAGCTATTTACGAGCCTCCAAAGGATGCAGCAGGAAGGGTGATTGACGACAGTGGATACCCGCTTCAGCTCATCACATACAAGGACATCCTTGGTGGACAGTCAAGGACACTACCAACAGACTACTGGCTCAGTTCAATACTGCCAGAAAACTACATACTGATCAACACAGAGACTGCTGCAAAACTTGGATTCAAGGACGGAGACAAAGCAAAGATAATATCTGCTTCCTGTAGAGACGGGAAATGGCATCTTCCCAATCGTGGAACTAAGGGCGTAATCGGAAAGATAAAGACAGTGGAAGGTATGAGACCAGGTGTTGTGGCGGTTTCATGGCATTACGGTCACTGGGGCTATGGTGCCTCTGATACTGTGATTGATGGTAAGGTGATAAAGGGCGATCCAAGAAGGGCAACAGGCCTCTGCCCTAATGCAGTATTGAGGGTAGACCCTGCACTTGGAAATGCCTGTATGACAGACCCCATTGGTGGCTCTTCATCTTTCTATGATACAAAGGTGAAACTGCTCAAGGCATAAAAAACACAATAACAGAGAGAGGGTAATCCTTTGCCCTCTCTCTGTTAAATTTATGCAAACTTTGAAGGAGGACCTTAACATTAACATACTGGTTCTTGATGACGAGGCTTCAATTGTATCGACCCTTTTGCAATACCTTCATAAGAGAGGTTACGATATTGTTGGCACTACGAATCCTGATCTTGCTGAGTCCATAATACTTACAGGCTGTGTGGACTTCTTACTGCTTGATATAAACCTCGGGTGCACCACAGGCATTGAACTTTACAGAAGGGTAAAGGAAAAGGGCTTTAAAGGAAAGGTGCTTTTTATCACTGCCTATGACATAGGAGATTATCAGGAAGAACTGAATGCCATTGGGGTAAACCATGTCATTCAAAAACCCTTTCAATTATATACAGTGGTTGAAATGATACAGAAGATCGCCAGTAAGGAGGTTAAACAGGGTTAGCGGAGGGCATACTTTTTTCCGAAAGGTAAAAAAAATGGAGACATCCGTTGCTTTTTCACAGAGGTTAAAGGAGACTAAAAAATTGAAGACAACCCTCGTTGTTAACGAAACAGTTATACCCCTTAACGAGTTTGTACAGACCTATATTGGTAATGTATTAAGGGCCATGGTCTTGAGCCTCGGTTTTGAGGCAGAGAGGGTGCATCTCTTTATAGAATCAGGAGATATAAAGATATATGCTGATGATGAACCGGTCCCCCTGAGAAAGGACTTTGTAAAACTCCTTTTAGAAAGCACCATTAAGGGAGTGCTTTCGCCACTTAAAGGAATCTTCTGGCTTGAGAGAATAACCATAATGACCGAGTAAAAATTTTTATACCGCTATGCATATTTGTCATAGCGATATATCTATAAAATATTAAGAAAAACCAAAGGATTTTACCGACTCAGGTCGGGAATAAATTTTACTGAAAATGTTAATAATTATGAGAAATGAATATATAAATTTAAATAATAGAAATAATATAAATAATATTCATTGTTGACAAAGGAATTCTTATTGGTGTATAAATTAAGCCATGCCTGGTACATACTTACCAGAAAGCTATTTACCTATCTTTATTTTTATCATCATCGCCACCCTTTTCGGGCTTGGTGCCCTGCTAATCGGTGAAATAGTCCGTCTCAGAAGACCCTATCATGAAAAGCTCATGCCCTATGAATCAGGCATTGACCCTGTTGGTGAGCCAAGGGTAAGGTTTTCTATCAGGTTCTATGTTATTGCAATGTTATTTGTCGTGTTCGATGTGGAGGCTATATTCCTTTATCCCTGGGCAGTGGTGTTTGATAAAATCGGGCTTTACGCCTTTGTAGAGATGGTAATCTTTATAATAATCCTCTTTGTTGGATACATATACGCCTGGAAGAAGGATGCCTTTCAGTGGGAGTAGGCTATGAGCATGATAGTTGATACAACCACAACGCTGGTTGAGGTAGAAGAGGGGGTAAAGATAATCCCCGGTGCCAACACCATTATCACCACCCTTGACAAAATAATAAACTGGGGAAGGTACTCATCACTATGGCCTGTCACCTTTGGTCTTGCCTGCTGTGCCATTGAGATGATGACCACAGGGTCAAGTCATTATGACCTTGACCGTCTTGGCATAATCTTCCGTGGCTCGCCACGACAGGCAGACTTTATGATAGTTGCAGGAACGGTTACAAAGAAGATGGCGCCTATAGTAAGGAGGGTTTACGACCAGATGCCCGAGCCCAAGTATGTAATATCCATGGGAAGCTGTGCATGCTCGGGTGGGATATTTCGCTCCTACAGCACTGTGCAGGGCTGTGACAGCTTCCTGCCAGTGGATGTCTATGTGCCTGGCTGTCCGCCAAGGCCTGAGGCACTGATGCACGGGATTGTGAAGCTACAGGAGAAGATCAGGAAGGAGAGGATGCGTTGGAGCCGCTGGAGATAGCCCAGAAGATAAAGGAGAGGTTTCCTGAAGAGGTAAAGGACATAAGAGAATTCAGAGGACAGGTCTCGGTAACAGTAAAGAGGGAGAGGATTGTAGAGATCTGTCGCTGGCTTCATGACGAGCCAGAGCTTGATTTTGACATGCTAAAAGACCTCTGCGGGGTGGACTACCTCGGTAAAAAGCCCATCCGTTTTGAGGTGGTCTATACCCTTTACAGCATGAATCACCACCACATGATAAGACTGAAGGCCGAGGTGCCAGAGGAGGACCCTGAGATAGACTCGGTTATAGAAGTGTGGCGTGGTGCTGACTGGCATGAGCGTGAGTGTTACGACATGTTTGGGATAAAGTTCAGGGGCCATCCAGACCTTAGAAGGATCCTGCTTCCAGAGGACTGGGAGGGACACCCACTAAGAAAGGACTATCCTGAAAAGGGGCCCGAAAAGGAGTGGAAGGGCTTTCAGGATGTGCTTGATACAGCCAGGAGATTACAGGAGTATGTATGGAAAGGGTAGAAAAACCCCTTCAGACTAAAGAGATTACCCTTAACATGGGGCCACAGCACCCATCAACCCATGGGGTGCTCAGGCTGGTTTTAGAGCTTGATGGTGAGACCGTTGTAAAGTGCACCCCCTATGTGGGTTATCTCCACAGGGGTATAGAAAAGCTCTCCGAGGGAATGACCTACATGCAGGCTCTTCCACTTACAGACCGTCTTGACTACATCTCATCAATGGCCAACAATGTGGGCTACTGCCTTGCAGTGGAAAGGCTCTTTGGCATAGAGGCACCGGAGAGGGCTAAATTCATAAGAACCATGGTCTGCGAGATGACCCGTATTTCAAGCCACATCATCTGGCTTGGAACCCATGCCCTTGACCTTGGTGCCATGACGCCCTTTCTGTATTCCTTCAGGGAAAGGGAGTGGATACTTGACCTCTTTGAAAAGCTCTGTGGTGCAAGGCTTACGGTGAGTTATCCAAGGATAGGGGGCGTAAGAAACGATGTCTCCCAGGAGTTTCTTGACAGCCTTTATAAGTTTACCGAGGAGTTTCCAAGAAGGATAGAGGAGTACGAGACCCTCATTGACCAGAACCGTATATGGTTAAAAAGGACAAAGGGCATAGGGGTTATCTCGGCTGAGGAGGCAATAAACTGGGGGCTTACAGGCCCCACATTAAGGGGCTCGGGTGTTAATTACGACATAAGAAAGAAATTCCCCTACGATGCCTATGATAGGGTTGAGTTTGATGTGCCCCTCGGGAAAAATGGCGATGTCTACGACCGTTACCGTTGCAGGATGGAGGAGCTAAGGCAATCGACCAGGATAATCAGACAGTGCATAGAAAAACTGCCCGAAGGGCCGATTATGGCACCTGATGCGCCCAAGTTTACCCTTCCACCAAAAGACAGGGTGCTTGCAGACATGGAATCACTTATTCATCACTTTGTGCTCATAACAAAGGGACCAATGGCCGCCCCTGAAGGTGAGATATATGTGGCAACCGAGGTGCCAAAGGGTGAGCTTGGTTTTTACATCGTAAGTGACGGCACGGGAAGGCCCTACAGGATGAGGGTGAGGGCTCCAAGTTTTGTGCATGCCTCGGTTCTGCCGAGGCTATGTGAGGGTGGACTTGTGGCTGATGTGATAGCAAACATCGGAACCATTGACATCGTGCTTGGAGAGTGTGATAGGTGAAAACAGGGGGTAGGCAGTAGGGAATAGGGAACAGGGTGTAATTAGTGTTGAGTGTTGAATTTTGAGTGTTGAGTTAGTCTTTTTTATTAAACACTAAAAACTATGCACTCAACACTAAAAACTACTCCCTACACGCTACACCCTACACCCTGATAATTAAGGACTATGGCATTTATGGAAGAGATAAAGGAGATACTGAAGAGATACCCTGACAGAAGGGGGGCTCTGCTTCCGACCCTGTATATTATGCAGCGAGAGTATGGCTGGCTCAGTCAGGAGGCACTTCAGGCTGCAGCAGATGCACTGAACCTGCCGCCTGCCACTGTTAAGGGTGTGGCCACCTTTTATGCCATGTACAGACATAAACCAATGGGGCGACATCTGATCCAGCTATGCACCAATGTGGCCTGTATGATAATGGGAGCCGAGCGGCTGGTTGACCTTCTAAAGGAGCGTTATGGGCTTGAACCAGGCGGCACAACAGAGGACGGCAGATTCTCACTTGTTATAATGGAATGCATCGGTGCCTGCGACCGTGCACCTGCCATGCTTGTGGATACAGACTTTCATGCTGACCTGAATGAGCAGAACCTCTTTGAGATTCTGGAGCAATACAAGTAGGAGATATGGAGATATTTCTTTTAAAAAACATTGATAACCCTGAGTCTCATCGTATCCAGGTCTATCAACAGACAGGCGGATACGAACAGCTTAAAAAGGCCCTAAGCATGAAGCCTGAGGACATCATACAGGAGGTAAAGAACTCAGGGCTTCGTGGCCGGGGTGGTGCAGGCTTTCCAACAGGTATGAAGTGGGACTTTGCCTCCCGTGACCCGAAGCTCCCCAAGTATCTTGTATGTAATGCTGACGAAGGTGAGCCTGGCACCTTTAAGGACCGCCCCATACTTGAGAAAAACCCCCATCTTTTGATTGAGGGGATGGTTATATCAGCCTATGCACTGAAGGCCGAGAGGGGTTATATCTACCTCAGGGGTGAGTATCCCCACGCAAAGGTGGTGCTTGAGGAGGCCATAAGGGAGGCATACGAAAGTGGCTTTCTTGGACAGGATATCCTTGGCTCGGGTTTCAGCTTTGACCTTTCGGTTCATCAGGGAGCAGGTGCCTACATCTGCGGTGAAGAGACAGCCCTTATTGACTCTCTTGAGGGCAGAAGGGGACAGCCTCGCATAAAACCGCCCTTCCCCGTAAATGTGGGTGCCTGGGGTATGCCCACGGTGGTAAACAATGTGGAGACCCTGTCGAACCTCCCGCTCATCATTAAGATAGGTGCCGAGGAGTATAAAAAGATAGGAAACCCCGAGTGTCCGGGGCCAAAACTCTACTGTGTAAGTGGCATGGTTGAGCGTCCGGGGGTCTATGAGCTGCCAATGGGCACTACTCTTAAAGAGATTATTTATGAGCACTGCGGTGGTATAAAGGGTGGTGGTCAGTTGAAGGCTGTCATCCCTGGCGGTATCTCCACACCGGTGCTTACACCTGATAAGATAGATGTCCAGATGGATTTTGTGAGTCTTCCGAAGGTAGGCAGCATGCTTGGCTCAGGTGCTGTGATGGTATTTGATGAAAGCGTATGTCTCGTAAGGGTATGCTGGAGGGCAATCAGGTTTTTTGAGCATGAATCCTGTGGCAAATGCACCCCCTGCCGTGAAGGGGTGGGCTGGATGCGGACCGTGCTTGAGAGGATAGAGTCTGGTTTTGGCAGAAAGGGTGACATAGAACTGCTTCAGGACATTGCCTCAAACATTACTGGTAAGACCTTCTGTCCGCTGGGTGATGGTGCAGCAGGAGTGGTGCTTAACTTTATAAGGAATTTTCCTGAGGAGTTTGATTATCATATCCAGAACAAAAAGTGTATGGTTGAGGCATAGAGAGGATGATTAAGCTTACCATAGACGGCATAGAGGTGGAGCTTGAAAAGCCCATAACCGTGCTTGAGGCAGCACGGAAGGCAGGTATCAAGATACCAACGCTCTGTTACTTTGAGGGGCTTAAACCCTTTGGTGGATGCAGGCTATGCGTAGTGGAGGTGGAGAAGCTTCCAAGGCTTCAGACAGCCTGCACCATGATGGCTGCTGATGGAATGGTGGTTAAGACAGAGACCGAAAAGATTAAGGCAGCCCGAAGGGCAATGCTTGAATTTCTTTTAATCAATCATCCCCTTGACTGTCCTGTCTGTGACAAGGCAGGAGAGTGTGAGCTTCAGGATCTGGTTGCCCGTTACGGACCGGATGCAGGCAGGTTCAGGGAGGGTAAAAGGCGACACCCCGAGAGCTTTGACGACCCCATAATCGTAAGAAACATGGAGCGCTGCGTGCTCTGCACCCGCTGTATCAGGATGTGTGAGGACCTTCAGGGTGCCTATGCAATTACTGTGACAGGAAGGGGAAGTCACTCCTTTGTGGAGCCCTTCTCAGGTGGAAGATACGACTGCGAGTACTGCGGTAACTGTCTTACCGTATGTCCTGTTGGTGCAATCATGTCAAGGCTTCACCGCCACAGCTACCGTCCGTGGTACATACAGAACAATGTAGAGACCGTATGCGGTTACTGTGGTGTGGGCTGCACCATGATTCTTCAAATGAGGGAGGGCCAGATCGTTCGCACAATTCCAGAGATGGGCCTTGGGCTTAACAACGGACTGCTCTGTGTGAGGGGAAGGTTTGGATACGACTTTGTCCAGTCTGAGGCAAGGCTAAGGATGCCCATGATTCGTAAGGATGGTGAACTTCGTGAGGTCTCATGGGCTGAGGCACTGGATTATGTGGCAAAGAGACTGAGGGAGATATCTGAAAAACATGGTCCTCAGGCAGTTGGAGGCATTGGCTCTTCAAGGTGCACCAACGAAGACAACTACATGCTTCAGCGACTGATGAGGTTTACCATCGGGACAAATAACATAGACTCTGCTGCAAGGCTCTATTACGCCCCGGCTCAGAGATTTCTTGAAAGGATATTCGGTCAGGGTATTACGGCAAACCTTATCCCTGGTATCAAAAACTCCGACGGTGTGCTGATTTTTGGTGGAGACCCCACACAGATAAACCCCATACTGGGGCTACAGATAAGGGCTGCTGGTAGAGAGTCTGCCACTGTGGTGACCTTTGGAAGGGCAAAGGGGCTTGAGAGGTTTGCCCATTATATGCTGCCCGGTGGTCCTTCGGTGATAGATGCAGTTACAGGGATGATTGTCCAGGAGCTCAGGGATAAGGTGCAGTTAAGTGGAGAGAATAAATGGCTTGAAGGGGAGATTCAAAAGACCAGGGTTTCAGAGGCAGTTGAGGGAGTTTCTGTTGACGAGGTGGTTGAAAGGCTTAAGGAGATGACCAATCCGGTGATTATCATTGGGCCCGAGGTCTTACAGTCTCAGAACTCTGACAGGACACTGCTACTTATCGCCCAGATAGTGTATCTTCTTAACGGAAGGGTCTTTTTGCTTTCTGACAGACCCAACTATCAGGGCTGTATTGATATGGGAGTGCTGCCTGATATGCTTCCTGGTGGAAGACCCATCGAGATGTTCAAACACAAGGCAGAAGAGGTGATGGGCAAGGAGGTGCCCACAGAAAGGGGGCTTAACCTCTTTGAGATGATAGAGGCTGCCAGCGAGGGCAGGCTAAAGGCACTGTATGTAATGGGTGAAAACCCTGTATTCAATCTTCCAGACAGAGAAAGGGTTACCCAAGCACTTAAGGGCCTTGAGTTCCTGGTGGTTCAGGACATCTTTCTTACAGAGACTGCCCTGATGGCTGATGTGGTGCTTCCTGCAAGGGCCTGGTCTGAAAAGACAGGCACCTTCACCAACCTTGAACGCAGGATACAGATGGTAAGGGCAGGTGCTGAGAGTGTAGAGGATATGGGTGACTGGAGAATAATTGCCGAGCTGGCTCAAAGGCTTGGTGAGGAAAAGCAGTTCAGGTCAGTGGAGGATGTTTGGGAGGAGATAACACATGTGTCCCCCCTTCACACTGCCCTTGATTACGAGGAGATATCAAAGGGTAATGCCCTCTGGCCATATAACGGTGAGCCACTGAGGGGGGTTGAGGAGGAGGTGGAGATTCAGGGGCTTGATGACATCAAACCACTAAAGGTTGAAGCAGTATTACAGCCTGACCGTCCCCTTTACCACTCAGGAAGCATGAGCCGTCACTCAAAGGCACTAAAGAGCATTGAGGATGCCCCCAAGGTGGTCATCGGAGAGGCCCTTTCTGAAAAGCTCTCCCTGAAGGATGGAGACAGGGTAAGGGTAACAACTGAGAGGGGGACTCTAAAGGCAACGGTCAGTATAGACAGCACCCTCGGTGACGAAAGGGTCTTTTTGTCAAATACCTTTTCAGAGGGTAACTTTTCATCCCTTGCAACCTACGGTGTAAGCAGGCTTGGCTCCATGAGCCTTGATGCAAATAAAGTCAGAGTGGAGAAAGAAGAGGCATGAGCATACTTGAGGCCATATTTCAGCCAGGCTGGGTGGATACAGCCCTGAAGGTAGGCATAATCGTTGTCAAGATACTCGTATTGATTGCAGTGGTTATGTTTCATGTTGCCTATGCCACTTACTTTGAGAGAAAGGTGATAGGAAGGATGCAGGTAAGGATGGGGCCAATGGAGGTAGGCCCTCACGGGCTGCTTCAGCCTATTGCAGACATGCTCAAGCTCTTTTTCAAGGAAGACATCATACCGGAGAAGGCAGACAAACCGATATTCTACATTGCTCCGATTATATCCCTTGCATCAGCAATGTCTGCCCTTGCGGTGATACCCTTTTATAAGGACTTCATGGTTGCCAATATAAACATAGGGCTTTTGTTTGTGCTTGCCATGAGCTCTCTTGCCTCCTACGGTATCGTGCTTTCAGGATGGGCATCCAACTCAAAGTATGCCTTCCTTGGAGGGCTCAGGTCTTCAGCACAGGTTATAAGTTACGAGATTGCCCTTGGACTCAGTCTCGTTGGTGTGATGATGATGTCTGGTTCTTTGAACCTTAACGAGATAGTGAAGGCTCAGGCAGCCTATCCAACGGGTTTTTACGCCATACCACAGATACTTGGATTTTTCGTCTTTGTGGTGGCAGCCATTGCAGAGACCAACAGGGCACCCTTTGACCTGCCCGAGGCTGAAAGTGAACTGGTGGCAGGGTACTTTGTTGAGTACAGTGGTATGAGGTTTGCCCTGTTTTATGCAGCAGAGTATATTGGCATGATACTGATGGGCTGTATTGCATCGGCCTGTTATCTTGGTGGCTGGACAGTACCCTGGTATCTGATAAAGATACTTCCCTTCCTGAAGTATGTGCCAGGGATTGTCTGGTTCGTAGGAAAGGTATATTTCATAGTCTTTTGCTACTACTGGATAAGGGCAACGCTGCCTCGTTATCGTTACGACCAGTTAATGAGCATTGGCTGGAAGCTACTTATACCTCTTGCACTGCTTAACATACTGATTACTGGAATACTGAAGGTAATCTTTTAAAGGACAGAGGAGATGACAGTACAGGAACTGGTAAAAAAGGTGTTTTTTGTGGAGATCCTGAAGGGCCTTGCCTTAACCCTTAGCAGGCTCTTTACAAAGCCAGTGACAAGGAGGTATCCAAAGGAAAAAAGGCCTGCAGCACTTGGCTTCAGGGGGCTACATGCCCTTGTAAGGAATCCTGCCACGGGTGAGGCAAAGTGTGTGGGTTGCGGCCTGTGTGCTGCAATCTGTCCGTCAAGATGTATTTACATATACACCAAAGAGGGGCCTGACCACAAAAAGGTGGTAGAGCGTTACGAGATAGAGGTCTTGAGGTGTGTTTACTGTGCCTTCTGCGTTGAGGCATGCCCCTTTGGTGCAGTGGTTTTAACACCCCATTATGAGTACTCCGATTACTCAAGGGATAACCTCTACATGACAAAGGAAAAGCTGCTTCAGAACTGGGACAAATACATGGGTGAGGAAGGCTATAACTACTTTGATAAATTCTGGAATCCCAAGGCTGACCACTTCAGGACGCCAAAGGAACAACCAAAGTGGAGGAAATCATAAGGTGGTAGAGGCATTCTTTATATACTTTGCTCTGATGGTGGTATTTTGTTCGGTTATGGTGGTTTCAAGGAAAAACCCGGTGCACAGTGTGCTCTGGATGCTGGTGATGTTTTTCCATGTGGCAGGGCTTTATCTGATGCTTAATGCCGAGTTTCTTGCTGCCACGCAGATAATAGTCTATGCAGGGGCAATACTGGTGCTATTTCTATTTGTCATCATGCTTCTTAACCTCAAAGAGGAGATTGCCACAGAGCACTCTGTAGGAGGTTGGCCTGGTGGGCTTGCCCTTGCGGTGAGTTTTCTTCTCTTTGCACTGCTTGCCTTTACTGGATTTACTGTAAAGGCAAGCGGCAAGTGGAGCATACAGGAGGTTTCAAGGCTTACACACACAAAGGCCCTTGGGAAGGTGCTTTATACAGAGTATCTTTTTCCCTTTGAGGTGGCATCTGTAATTCTGCTTGTTGCCATTGTGGGTGCAGTGGTGCTTGCAAAAAAGAAACTCAAGTCCTGAAGGAGGCTTTTAAGGGATGGTTCCACTAAACTGGTACATGTGGCTTGGTGCAGTGGTTTTTTCAGTGGGAATGTTTGGCTTTCTGACAAGAAGAAATGTAATCATAATGTTTCTTTCCATTGAGTTAATGCTTAACGGCGTGAACATATCACTTGTGGCGCTGAGTCACTACATGCAGGACCTGAGGGGACAGGTGCTTACGCTTTTCATAATCGCCGTGGCTGCAGCAGAGGCTGCCATCGGGCTTGCCATAGTGATTGCCATGTTCAGAAATCGTCAGACCGTGCATGTTGATGAAATAAAGGAGATGAAGGGATAGGGTTATGAAATATTATCTGCTGATACCCTTTTTGCCTCTTGCAGGCTTTTTGTTAAACATACTGCTTGGAAGGAGGCTCTTCCGCTCACAGGCTCACTGGCCCTCCACGCTTGCGGTGTTTGGCTCCCTGGTGGTGGCAGTGATGGTGCTTATGGATGTGTTACATGGGAAAACCCTTAATCATGACCTCTACAGGTGGATAATATCCGATAAGTTCCAGGTCTCTGTTGGTTTTCTCATTGACCAACTTACGGCCGTGATGCTTATAGTGGTCACATCGGTGAGCTTTCTTGTGCATGTCTATTCCATTGGCTACATGCACGACGACCCAGGGTATTACAGGTTTTTTGCCTACCTGAGTCTCTTTACCTTTTCCATGCTCATGCTCGTGATGGCTAACAACTTCCTTCAGCTTTACTTTGGCTGGGAGGCAGTGGGGCTCTGTTCCTATCTGCTCATAGGGTTCTGGTACGAAAAGAAGTCTGCCTCTGATGCAGGTAAAAAGGCATTTATCGTAAACCGCTTTGGTGATTTCGGGTTTGGCCTTGGCGTGATTATGATATTCCTCACCCTTGGCACCCTTCATTACATACCGGTCTTTGATAAGATTAACACCCTGACAGGACAGACCATTAACATCCTTGGTCTTCATGTAAATCTTGTAACCCTCATAGCCCTGCTTCTTTTCTGTGGTGCAGTGGGTAAGTCAGCCCAGATACCACTTCATGTCTGGCTTCCAGATGCAATGGAAGGCCCAACCCCTGTCAGTGCCCTGATACACGCTGCAACCATGGTCACGGCAGGTGTGTTCATGGTTGCCCGTTGTAACCCCATATTCAACCTCTCTCATACGGCAATGAATGTGGTGGCAGTGGTCGGTGGAGTTACTGCGCTTTTTGCTGCAACCATTGCACTTGTGCAGAACGACATAAAGAGGGTGATTGCCTACTCTACAATCAGTCAGCTTGGATACATGTTTTTAGCCTGCGGTGTGGGTGCCTACGGTGCAGGCATATTCCATCTTTACACCCACGCCTACTTCAAGGCACTACTGTTTCTCTGTGCTGGCTCTGTGATGCATGCCATGGCTGGCGAGCTTGACATGCAGAAGATGGGTGGGCTTAAGAAGTACATGCCTGTTACATACTGGACAATGCTGATTGCCTCATTAAGTATTTCAGGCATTCCAGGGCTTGCAGGCTTTTTCAGCAAGGATGAGATCCTCTTCAGGGCCTATGCCTCTGGTGGGGTTGGCAGGTTTGTCTGGGTTCTGGGCACAGCAGCAGCTATTTTGACTGCCTTTTACTCCTTCAGGCTCATCTTCGTTACCTTCCACGGTGAGTTCAGGGGGACCGAGGAACAGAGGCATCACCTTCATGAATCCCCAAAGGTGATGACCGTGCCCCTGGTGCTTCTATGCATCGGTGCAGTTGCTGCCGGATGGGTTGGGGTTCCGCCGCTTCTTGGTGGCTCTGAGCATTTTGCCCATTTTCTTGAGCCAGTGGTGGGGCTTCCCCATGCTAAGGAGGTAAGCCACGCTGAGGAGTGGATGACCATGGGCATATCGGTGGCAGTGGCGCTGGCTGGCATACTGATAGCAGCAGTATTTTATCTTAAAAACCCTGCCATTCCAAGGCGACTTGCTGAGAGGTTTCCCTTCCTTTACAGGCTCCTCTGGAACAAATACTATGTGGATGAGCTTTATGACTATATAGTGGTAAGGCCAGCCCTGGGCATTGCAAACAATATAATAGTGAAGTTTACTGACGGTGCAATAATAGAGGGTATAGTAAACGGTGTGCCAGCATTTATTGGCTGGCTTGGTGCACAGATGCGTAAGGTTCAGGACGGTGTGGTGGAGCACTACGCATCCATTATGGCTGTAGGAATCTTTGTGCTTTTGGCAATAGGAATGATATTTTTGATATAGATTATTATGGTTGAAATTATAAAAAGAGATAGAGAGTTTGAAAAAACACTATCAGAGATGTCGATGGAGCAACTGTTGGAGCTTGAAGAAATTATTATGAGGGTGATGAAGAGAAAACTTAAAAGCAGGAAGATTGATAACTGGAGAAATGATTTTTTAAAAATTTCAACCTGGTCGCACCTCAAAGGTGATAAAGAAGTAAAGGTTGATAAATGGGAAATAGAGAAGTTTTAGTTGATACAACTGTCATGATTGAATTTCTTAGAAAGAGGAAAAAAGAAAGAAGTAATTTGTGGAAATTGAAGGAGCAAGAAATAAATTGTTTTGCTTCAACAATTACTGTTTTTGAGCTGTACGCTGGTGCAATTACAAAGAGGCATCTTGAGGATTTAAAAAGATTATTTAAATGGGTAGAGATAGTTTCTTTTTCAGGAGAGATTGCTCAGAGAGCTGCACAAATTTACAGAGATTTAAAGTCAAAAAATCAGATGATAGAGTTTAGAGATATATTTATAGGTGCAACTGCACTTGAATTAAAGGTGCCGTTGGTGACTTTAAATAAACAGCATTTTAAAAGAATCAAGGGATTGGAATTGTTTTAAAAAATTTTATGCAGGAGTGGAGATGGAGATAGGATATCCCATACTTTCAACCGTAGTTTTTATGCCCATTGTTGGTGGGCTTCTGCTTATGCTCTTTAGCCGAAAGCAGGAGACCCTTATAAAGTTTGTTGCCCTTGCAGTAAGCGTGATAACCTTTGTGCTTTCACTGCCGCTTTTTACAAACTTTGACAAGACCACTCACCAGATGCAGTTTGTTGAAAGGGCAGACTGGATACCCCAGTGGGGTGTGCAGTATTATCTTGGCGTTGACGGAATTAGCGTGCTATTCATACTTTTGAGCACCCTGATTACCATCCTCTGTGTGCTTATCTCCTGGAACTCCATAACCCAGAAGGTAAAGGAGTTTTATATTGCACTGTTACTGATTGAGGGTGCCATGATCGGGGTTTTCTGCTCACTTGACCTGTTTCTGTTTTACATCTTCTGGGAGGCAATGCTCATTCCCATGTACCTGATAATCGGCGTATGGGGTGGCCCAAGAAGGGTATATGCAGCCATTAAGTTCTTCCTCTATACGCTGATTGGTAGTGTATTGATGCTCGTTGCAATAGTGGTGCTTTACTTCAAGGGGGGGACCTTCAATATCCTGGAGCTTTCAAAACTGAGCCTTCCGTACAAACTGCAGCTTATGCTTTTCTGGGCGTTCTGTGCAGCCTTTGCCGTAAAGGTGCCCATGTTTCCGGTGCACACCTGGCTTCCAGACGCCCACACCGAGGCACCAACAGCAGGCAGTGTAATCCTTGCTGCAATACTTATCAAGATGGGTGCTTACGGCTTTCTGAGGTTTTCACTTCCCATGTTTCCTGAGGCTGCAAAGGCAATGACACCATACATGATAGCCCTTTCTGTGATAGCAATTATATATGGCGGTATCGTCTGCCTTGCACAGACTGACCTTAAGAGGCTTATTGCATACTCATCGGTTAGTCACATGGGGTTCGTTACCCTTGGCATCTTTGCCCTTAACGCACAGGGACTTGAGGGCGGAATTCTACAGATGATAAACCACGGTGTGGTAACCGGGGCTCTGTTTCTCTGTGTTGGAATAGTTTACGACCGCACCCATTCACGCCAGATAGCTGACTATGGAGGGCTGGCAACGGTGATGCCTGTTTATGCAGGGTTTTTCATGCTCTTTACCCTCGCAGCAATAGGTCTTCCAGGGCTTAACGGATTTATCGGAGAGTTCCTGATAATACTTGGTGGTTTCAAGGCAAAGAAGCTTGCCGGTGTGTTTGCTGCCACGGGGATCATCATAGGTGCAGCCTACATGCTCTGGCTTTACCAGAGGGTCTTCTTCATGGGTGTAAATGATAAGATAAAGAACCTTGAGCCTATGAGTTTCAGAGAGTTTTTAACCCTTGCTACACTTGCAGTGTTTGTGCTCTGGATAGGGATTTATCCTAATACATTTTTAAGCTTCATGCATGTAAGTGTGCAGCATCTTCTTGACAGGGTAAATTACGGTGCCGGTGATTCAATGGTTGCTGTAAAGACCATCTTAGGAGGACCTATTCCATGAACATGCCAGACTTACAGCCTTTAATGCCTGAGATTGTGTTTTTGGGGCTTGCCCTTTTTGTATTACTTGCAGAGCTTTTTATCAAGAGCAAAGAGACCATTGGGCTTATGGTCATCGTATCTGTGGCTGCCACTGCCTACATGATTCCTCAGAGCTTTGGGGTGACCTTTTCAGGCATGTTCATCTCTGACGGTTACAGCAGCTTTTTTAAGTTTATCTTTCTGCTGAACCTGATACTTACGATCCTTATCTCAATCCAATACATCCAGATTGAGAGGGCCGAGTTTGGAGAATACTACACGGTGCTTATGTTTTCCACCCTTGGCATGATGATAATGGCATCAGCAGGTGACCTGATAGTGCTTTACCTCGGGCTTGAGCTGATGGCCCTTTCCACATACATCCTTGCAGGGTTTATCCGTCACGATGCCCGCTCCACAGAGTCGGCACTTAAGTATTTCCTGCTTGGTGCATTCTCTTCGGCTATCCTTCTTTACGGGATCATGCTTCTTTACGGACTCACTGGCACAACGGATATAATGAAACTTTCAAGCCTTCTCATGAAAAATGGGATGAGACTTCAGAGCATATTTGCCATTGTGATGGTGATGGTTGCCTTTGGTTTTAAGATTGCCCTCGTTCCCTTTCACATGTGGGCACCTGATGTTTACGAGGGTGCTCCAACATCTATCACTGCCTTTATGTCTGTTGGGCCAAAGGCAGCAGGCTTTGCAGTAATTGGCAGGGTGTTTCTTACGGGCCTTGAGGGCTTCAGCGCAGACTGGAGGCTTCTCCTTGTGGTTTTAAGTATTGCCACCATGGCAGTGGGTAACATAATAGCCATACAGCAGCACAACCTCAAAAGGATGCTTGCCTATTCCTCCATAGCCCATGCAGGTTATGCAGTGCTTGGTGTTATTGCTGGAAACACTGAGGGGCTTTCAGCAACCATGAACTATCTGCTCATTTATGCCTTCATGAACATTGGTGCCTTTTCAGTTCTTGTGCTTTTAAGAAATGAACAGGAACGCATCGAGACCCTTGAGCAGATAAAGGGGCTTGCAAGAAATCATCCCTTTGCATCAGCCCTTATGCTTATATTCATGTTTTCCCTAACAGGAATTCCACCCACTGCAGGGTTTGTTGGTAAGTTCTTCCTTTTCAGGGCACTTGTTTACTCAGGCTATACATGGCTTGCTGTGGTGGCAGTAGTATTTTCTGCCATATCTGCCTACTTTTACCTCAGGGTGGTAATGTATATGTACATGTATGAGCCTGAGGAGGGTGTAACCCAGGACATTTCAACGGCAGCCCCTCTTGGGCTTGCCCTTTTGATAACATCCCTGATGGTAATAGCCATAGGCATATACCCCGAGCCCTTTGTAAATTTTGCCCGCCTGGTGGTCGGGTAGAGCTATTTGATAAAGTCCGGTTTAACCCTTAAGAGATTCTTTTCCCTACGGCCAGTAAACCTGATTTTACTGAGACGACCGTTAATTCCCTGGTCCTTTTACGGCTTAAGCATTACAGGGTGCAGAAGTGTTTGACAATACAAAAAATCAGGTGATAGAATACTGGTCAATTCAGAGTTATAAGTAATAAAGGTTAGTTAATATAGAGCCCCTTTTTGAGGCTTAAAAAATCATAAAAAGGAGGACCACGGCATGAAGGTATTGTATGAGTTTATCCCCAAAAAGAATTTTCTTGAACTGGCAGCAGAGATCAAGGACTTGCTTGATGGATGGAACATAACAGACAGTGCAAGCGGAATCCCTGCCCCATCTGCAGCTGCAGTGGCATGCACCCTGAAGACCAGGTATCCTGATAAGATAGCCCTTCCAATGCTCATCACCAACTACAAGGGGCCAGTTGAGATTGCAGCAGCAGCCAAGGCCTGTGAGGCAGTTGGGATAGACGGTATGGTCCCGGATCCAGGAGATGCCCCGAGGTACGGCTATGCCATCAAGACTAGTAAAGACGGAAGCTGTGAGCTCCTTACTGACGAGGAGCAGTTTGAGAATTTCCGCCGCTCCACAGGACCTGCTGAAAATGTGAGGGACTTCCTGAGAGAGGTTGCCAAGGTCAAAGACCTGAAGCTTGGCTGTCTCGTTACCGCCCGAAGACCTGCATCAGATGCCATTGCCCGCATAAAGGAGCCCTGGGACTTTACCTTCTTCCTCAGACTTGACGAGGAGTCACTTCCAAAGTTAAAGGAGGTTGCCGCTGAATGTAAAAACCTGGGTAAGGCAATCTATCCCTATTTTGTGGTGGAAACACCAAAGAACAAAAAGATACTCGAAAGGATCGGCTGGACCTCCACTGCAACCATGGACAATGCCGTTGAGTTTGCAAAGAAGCTCGAAGGCGTGGTGGACGGCATCATAGCCACCTGCCTCGGAGACATAGAGGGAGACAAGGAACTGCTCAAGGTGCTTCAGGAGGTAAGGGGTTAATCTAAGATAGTTGAACGACTTTAAAAGGGGCAGGCACCTCTGTGCCTGCCCCTTTTTCATTATATCTTTTCCTTTCTAAGTTTCTTTGCCTCGTCCTTTATCTTCTGGAGGGTCTCTTTCATCTGTGCCCAGCCATACCAGTGCATGTAGTCAGCATTCAAGTGAAAGGCACCCTGAAAGGTCCTCATGCGGTACTCAAGAAACATCACATAAAGGTCCTGCTCAATAGCACTCTTAGCCTCGTAGAACTGAAGCAGGTCAGGGGCAAATTTCCAGCTGGCAGGTTTCTTAAGGATGCCCTCATCGTATAGAGCTTTGACCGTCCTTATGGCCTCTGCCATGAGTTTGTCAGCCTCACGGATTATCTTGTCTCCTGCCTCAAGTTGTGCCTTTGCATAAGAGGGGCTGTGGCATCTTGAGCAGATTTTTAACATCTTATTTCTTTCTGCCTGAAACTCCTCCTTTGTAAGCCTTGCCACCTTTCCTGCCTTTACGACCTCAAGTCTCTCTGTGGGTTTACCCTTTTCGTCAAGCACTCCAAGGGCCTGAAGTATTGTAACCCTGTCTTTTAACCATGCAGGGTCATCCTCTGGCAGTCTGACTGCAAGAAATCCCCAGGCAGTCATTACCCTGTGGTTGCCATCAGACATGTGGCAGGTCTGACATGTGGGTGCCCTCTTTGAGCCCTGTCCTTCTATCTGCCAGATTGTGCCGTGTTTCGAGGTTGACCACATCTCCCACTGAGGATGGTCAAAACCCATGTGGCAGGACTGACATGCCCTTGGGTCAAGGGCCTCCTTTACGTTAAAGGTGTGACGGGTATGACAGGAGTCGCAGGAACCACTTCCGTAACGGTATTGTTTTACTTCCTCCGGAGACTTTATCCCTATCTTATGACAACCTGAACAACCCTTGTATCCCCCTCCCACTATCATTGAAGGCTGGTGCTGAAGCATGGGCATTGACTTCATAGCTATCCAGGCAAGTGAGTGTTTTCCATCCATAAACTGGGAGACCTTCTCGGGATGGCACTTTTTGCAGGTCTCAGGGGTGGGAAGTTTTGCAAGCTTTGCGTCTTCAGCTCCTTTTTTATGGGCACTTCCGTGACAGGTGGAGCAATCAAGCCCAGCCTTTCCCATCTTTCCACTGAGAAACTGCTCCACTATTCCAGGGGTGACCTTTTCGTGACAGCTGATACACTGTGACTTTGCAAGGGACACTGTAGGGAGGAGCGTAATAAAAAACAGACCAATCATTGCCGATAGAAGCCTTTTCATTTTCTAACCTCCTTTTTGGGGTTTAAGGTTTCAGGCAAGACTAATGCCAAGGGAGATTTTCCTCATTTTCACCTCCTTTGGCACCTCGTAGATTTACCCCCCTGAGAGTATTAATAAGGCGTGAGTCAAATTGCTGATAGTTTTTTTTGATTCTATTATAAGACAAAATGGATTTATATGATTAAGGTCATAAAAAATGTAAATTTTCTGTAAATTTTAAAGGGCAAAAGGGGTACCATCCCTGTTGATGCCTTCTAAATTATTTAAAAGAGATTGACATAAAGAGTTGGATTGTTGTTTAATTAATACCATGCGTAGGCCTGTAATAGCTGCAAACTGGAAGATGCACAAGACCACGGGGGAGACAAGGGATTTTATCACCCAGTTCGTGCCTCTTGTAGAGGATGTGCAGGATGTGGAGATTGTAATTGCCCCTCCCTTTACATCTTTGGCCGTGGCAGCAAAGTTTCTGAAGGGCTCGAATGTAAAGCTTGCGGCACAGAACCTTTTTTGGGAGGAAAAGGGTGCCTTCACTGGTGAGATATCTCCAATCATGCTAAGGGATGTGGAGTGTGAGTATGTGATAGTGGGGCACTCTGAAAGGAGACAGTACTTTGGAGAAACCGATGAGACAGTGAATAAACGAGTGAGGGCTGCCCATCAGGCAGGTCTGAAGGTTATCCTCTGCATAGGCGAGACCCTTGAGGAAAGAGAATCAGGAAAGACCTTTGATGTGCTTAAAACCCAGCTCAGCGGTGGACTAAAAGAGATAGATGCTCCTGATATGCTTGTCATTGCCTACGAGCCTGTATGGGCTATAGGAACCGGTAAGACAGCCACTCCTGAACAGGCTCAGGAGGCACATCAGTTTATAAGAGAGCAACTCTCTGGTATTTATGGAGCTCAGGAGGCCCAGAAGATACGCATCCTTTATGGTGGAAGCGTTAAGCCCGAGAATGTGGCATCCCTTATGTCACAAGAGGATGTTGACGGTGGACTGGTGGGCGGAGCCTCCCTTAAGCCTGACAGCTTTGCAGAGATAGTCAAAAACGCTATTAAGGAGGCATAGAGGGTGACGACATTACTTGTGATAGTTCATATAGTAATCTGTCTTGTACTCATAGGAATTGTTCTGGTTCAGGGTGGTAAGGGTGCAGAGCTTGGCTCAGCCTTTGGAGGTGGCTCAAGCCAGACACTCTTTGGCGCCCGTGGGGCTGCAACCGTGCTTGGCAAGATAACCACCGTCGTGGCTGTGATATTTATGATTACCTCTTTGCTTTTAACCATCGTCTCCATAAAAAGTGGCTCTGTAGTAAAAGAATCGGTGATACCTGAAAAGGTCAAGACCCAACCTGCCAAACAAAAGACTCTACCCCCCGGTGCTGGCGTAAAACCTGTTGAGCCTTCGAAAAAGGCTCCGTCTGGTAAGGCACCCGCAAAGCCAAAAACAAAGTAATCCCTACCAATTGTATGCTATAGAGGTCGATAGACTTTCAAAGCACTATAACGGTCTTGTAGCAGTAGATGACATCTCTTTTCAGGTGCCTGAGGGCAGTATCTTTGGCTTTCTCGGCCCAAACGGTGCTGGAAAGACAACCACAATAAACATACTCTGCACCATTGTAAAGCCCACTTCAGGCAATGCAAAGGTTAATGGTTTTGACTGCCTAAAGGAACCTGACAGGGTCAGACAATCAATCGGCATAGTCTTTCAGGATACCACCCTTGATAAGGACCTCACTGCTTACGAAAACCTGCTTTATCATGCCATTCTTTACAATGTGTCCCGTAGGGTTCGCAGGCAAAAGGTGGAGGATGCCCTGAGGTTTGTTGACCTTTTTGACAGAAGGGATGACTTTGTCCGTCGGTTTTCAGGTGGAATGAAACGCAGGCTTGAAGTGGCAAGGGCAATAGTGCATCAGCCAAAGGTGCTTTTTCTTGACGAGCCCACCATAGGGCTTGACCCCCAAAGCAGAAAATCCCTCTGGGACTTCATAATCCGGTTGCCCGAGGAGCAGGGGGTAACGGTATTCATGACCACCCACTACATGGACGAGGCTGAGGTCTGCCACAGCATTGCCATTATTGATAAGGGAAAGATAATTGCCGCTGGCAGCCCTGCTGAACTGAAGAAACAGGTCGGCGGAGATGTGATATACCTTAAGACCACAGACAATCAGGAATCAATCAGGCTTATACGGAATCATAAGGGCTTTGATGCAGAGCTAAAGGATGACGAGATCTTCGTCCCTGTCACAAAAGGCGATGCCTGCATACCTGAGCTGATAAAGCTCCTTGGCGACAGGGTGACCTCTGTGAGGATGCAGCGTCCCACCCTGAACGATGTGTTCATAAAGCTTACGGGTAAAAAGATAAGAGAGGAGGTTCAGGACTCATCAGACCAGCTCAGAGAGGCAATAAGGGCGTACAGGAGGCGATTTGATAGAGGGTAGAACAATATATGTGATACTCATAAGGGAGATAAAGAAGTTTCTCAGGGAGCGGAGCCGTCTTTTTTCCACAGTGGCAAGACCCCTGATATGGCTTTTCTTCGTCGGAGGTGGTATGTCAAGAGTGGTCCCCATGAAAGGCGGCGTAACCTACATCCAGTTTTTCTTCCCTGGAATACTTGCCATGACCGTGCTTTTTAGCTCCATCTTTTCTGCCATATCCATCATCTGGGACAAGGAGTTTGGCTACATGAAGGAGATGCTTGTGGCTCCTGTGTCAAGGACATCCATTGTGCTTGGTAAGACACTGAGCGGTACCTTTGTCTCCACCCTTCAGGCTGTGATTATACTTTTGCTGTTTCCCTTCCTGGGGTTTCGTCTGGGACCCTTGGGTTTTTTTGAGGCAGTTGCGGTGTCATCCTTTCTGGCCTTTAGTATATCTGCCATAGGGATATTTATTGCAACCTTTTATGAGAGCTTTGAGAGTTTTTCGGTGATTATGAACTTTATAGTGATGCCCATGTTTTTTCTCTCAGGTGCCATGTATCCCGTGCATTCCATGCCAGAGATACTGAAGACAATATCCCGACTCAATCCCCTGACCTACGGGGTTGATGCCCTGAAAAATGTGATCTTTCCATCACTAAGGGCTGACATAACTGCAGACTTTCCCTTTGTGTTTGACCTATTGGTGCTGTTGGTGGTTAGCCTTGTCTTTGTGGTGCTTGACACCCTGGCATTCAGAAAGAGGCTTTAAAACCCTTTTACATCCGCTCGGGAGCTGTTACACCAAGGATGGAAAGCCCCTCGTTTATAACGGTCATCACTGCCCTGCAAAGTGAAAGCCTTGCGGTGCTCAGTTCCCGGTCATCTGACACCACCCGATGGCTGCTATAATAGGAGTGAAAGAGCCTTGCAAGCTCCTGTAGATAAAAGGTTATCCTGTGGGGCTCCCTTTCCCTTACAGCACCTTCAAACATCAATGGATAAAAAAGGAGTTTCTTTATCAGTGAAAACTCCTCTTCCTCCTTAAGGAGCTCAACATTTTCTGGCTCTTTAAAGGAAAGCCCCCTCTCGGTGGCCTTTTTAAATATGCTGTTTATCCTTGCATGGGCATACTGGACATAGTAAACAGGGTTTTCCGAGGACTCTCGCTTGGCTACCTCTATATCAAAGTCAAGATGACTGTCGGGCCTTCTTGTAAGAAAGATAAACTTCGTCGTGTCTGCCCCTACCTCGTCCATCACCTCTCTTAAAGTAACAAACTCTCCAGCCCGTTTTGACATCTGAACAGGCTTTCCGTCCCTCAGCAGGTTTACCATCTGGACAAGCATCACCGTGAGCTTTTCATCAGGCTGCTCAAGTGCCCTGATAACGGCCTTTATCCGTGGCACATACCCGTGATGGTCTGCCCCCCAGACATCGATAAGTTCATCAAAGCCTCGCTGTATCTTGTACCAGTGGTAGGCTATGTCAGAGGCAAAGTATGTGTATGCACCGTCACTCTTTATAACCACCCTGTCTTTGTCGTCACCAAACTCGGTTGCCCTGAACCAGAGGGCGCCATCTTTTTCGTAGAGCTTCCCCTTTCGGGTAAGCTCGTCAAGGCATCTTTTTACGAGACCTTCCTCGTAAAGGGCCTGCTCGCTCTGCCAGCGGTCAAAGACCACCCCGAAGGCCTCAAGGTCAGTCTTTATAAGCTCAAGCATCCTTTTGACGCCGAACTCCTTAAGCTCTGACTGGACTTTGCTAAAGCTCTGTTCAATGTATTTATCCCCGACTTTTTCATTTAACTCCCTTGCAAGCTCAACAATGTAATCCCCTCTGTAACCATCTTCAGGAAAGGGGTATTCCAGGCCCTTTAGCTCCTTATAACGGGCAAATATGCTTTCGGCAAGGAGCGTTACCTGACGGCCTGCATCGTTTATGTAAAACTCCCTTTCCACATCGTACCCGGCCCTCTCAAGCAGGTTGCTAAGGGCTGCACCAAAGGCTGCACCACGGCCGTGACCAAGGTGTAAGGGGCCTGTTGGATTGGCACTTACGAACTCAACCTGCACCTTCCTTCCCTTGCCTATATCCTTTCGCAGAAACCGCTCTGGTGTCCTGAGGAGCTCTCTTAGTCCAGAAACCAGGTATTCGGTGCTGAACCGGATGTTGATAAATCCAGGGCCTGCTACTTCCACCGATTCAAAAAGCCCGGTGCCCTCAAGATGCTGCTTTATCTGCTCTGCAATCTGTCTGGGGTTTTTCTTAAGAATGCGTGCAAGTGCCATCGAAACAGGTGTTGAGATGTCACCGTGTTTTTGTAGTTTGGGCACCTCAAGCTCCACAAAGGGCACCTCCACACCCAGTGCCTTAACAGCCTCTCTTATGTGCTCTCTTACATCCACAGGATTATTAGGATAACAAAATACCGCTTTAGGCAACAAGTTTTAAAAGCCATGAGAACTTCAGATAAGAAATATTTAGTTCAATTAAGGATGTTTTCCTGAAACAGATGGAAGGTAGAGAAAAAACAACGCCTCAAATCCCTTTCAAAAGAGATTATCATTGCAATAGAGAACAGAAAGGAATCCTGACAGGGGTTGTGATATAATTTATAAAAAGATTAAGGTAGTGAAATGGCAGAGGTGGTTAAGATAGCTTTGGATATAATCAAGGAAGAGATAGAAAATGCCGGCTATCAAATGGTTAAAGCCGTTCTTTTCGGTAGCAGGGCAAAAAGACAGGCTCGTCCTGATAGTGATTGGGATTTTTATATAATTGTTGATAGAGATATTGACAGAGACACAAAATGGGAGATAATTTTAAGGATTAAAAGAAGACTTGCCAGGTTAAATATCCCCAACGATATTATTATTAACTCTCTTTCACAGGCAGAACAGAAAAAAGACAATGTCGGCTATATTGCCTACTATGCTCTCAGGGAAGGGATAACTCTATGAATGAAGAAAGAACCAGGCAGTGGATTCTTAAAGCCGAAAGTGACCTTAAAATAGGAAAACATGAAATCTTAACAGATGACCCTGCTACCGATGCCATTGCCTTTCATATGCAACAGTGTGTTGAAAAATATTTAAAAGCCTTCCTGACCTTTACAAATACACCATTCAGAAAAACTCACGATCTTACCGAGTTAATAACTCAATGTAGTGAAATTGATTCAGAGTTTGAGAGACTATTTGAAATGAATGTGGACAGGTTAACTGAATATGCAATTGAGGTTAGATATCCAGATGAAATGCTCTTTCCATCAGAAGATGAAGTTAAAAAGCGATCGAGATTGCTGAAAATGTAAAGTCCTTTGTGTTAAAGAAACTTGCAGAAAGAGGTTTTCATACATAAAAGACCTCTTTGTTATTAAAAGAAATGGCAAACAAGGCGAGGGAAAAATTACAGGACATAATCCACAACTTCTCACCAGAGGGCTTCAT
>WFMM01000009.1 GCA_015484595.1 Nitrospirota bacterium
CCTTGTCAGGGGTGGAAGGTTCAAAAAGGGTGAACTTCTGATAAAGATAGACGATGCCGACTATATTGCAGCACTTAAACGGGCAAAGGCTGAACTCAGTGCACAGGAGGCAAAACTTACCCGATTGAAGGAGGAGGCAAAGGAGGCAGAGGCGGAATGGAAGCAGGCAAACCCTGACACACCGGCTCCACCGCTTCTTCTTAAGGTTCCCGACATTAAAGCCACTGAGGCCTCAGTTCAGGCTGCAAGGGCAGCCATAGAAAGGGCAGAGCTTGACCTTAAACGCACAGAAATCAGGGCTCCCTTCAGCGGTGTTACACTTGATGAAAACATTGATGAAGGCCAGTATGTAAGGGCAGGACAGCCCGTTGCCACCGTGTTTTCAGACGAATCAGTGGAGATAATCGTTAATCTTACGGAAAAGGAGGCTGGATACATAGAGATTCCTGGTTTTAACAGCCCTGAAGCACAGGGCTCTCGGGCCACGGTTTCTGCAATAATCGGCGGTAAGCAGCACCAGTGGAAGGGCACTGTGCTAAGAGCCGAGCCTGTTGATGAAAAGACGCGAACCATCCCGGTGGTTGTTTCAGTTAAAGAGCCTTACAGGAACCTTCCACCGCTTTCGGTTGGAATGTTTGTGGATGTAGAAATTAAAGGGAAAAAGGTTAAGTCAGCAGTCCTCATAGCAAAATCAGCCATCTTCTGGGATGAGAAGGGAAGGACATATCTCTGGAAGTTAACGGATAAGGAAAGGCTTAAAAAACAATATGTAACCGTTGTTCAGTCAGCCGATGGACAATACATGGTGACAGGTGGGCTTAAAGATGGAGACCGTGTGGTGATAGGGGCACCATCTTCAGCAGTTGAGGGAATGAAGGTAAGTGTGAAAAAGACAAACTCAAAACATTAAGCATTCAATTCTGAACAGGATTTTTATGATTGGTATATTGGTTATTGCGTTTATAGCGTTCTTTGAGTTTATCGCGTTAATTGCGTTTATAGGGTTAATAGCGTTGGGAGCCGTGACCGGGGTTTGGACGGGGTGTATTTGTTACTCCCTTCCCCTTACTCCCTGCACCCTGTCTTTCAGAGCAGTAGCGCAGTAGTGCAGAAGGTCTGGAAAAGCGGAGAGCTTTAATGAAGCGTCTTATATCCTGGTTCATAGAAAACCATGTGGCAGCAAACCTGCTTATGGTCTTTGTGCTTCTGGCAGGGGTGATTGCTGCCGTAACTGCCAAGGTCGAGATATTCCCTGAGACCGTGGCAGACAAGGTAACCATTACGGTCACCTATCCCGGGGCATCACCTTCTGAGGTTGAAGAGGGTGTGATAAAAAAGGTCGAGGAGGCTGTATCAGGGCTTGACGGGATAAAGGAGATAAACGGCTATGCATCCGAGGGTGTGGGGCTTATAGAGGTTGAGGCAGTAAAGGGCTGGGACTTGGACAAACTCTTTGACGACATCAAGTCTGAGGTAAACCGTATAACCACCCTTCCAGAAAAGGCTGAACGGCCGGTAATAAAGAAGTTTGTATTCAAGGCACCAGTGCTTAATGTTGCTGTCTATGGTGAACAGCCCCTCGGCAAGTTAAAGGAGTACGCAGAGCAGATAAAGGACGACATCATAAACCTTCCCCATGTAACGCAGGCTGAGGTCTTTGGTGTAAGTGATCCCATTATATCCATAGAAATACCTGAGCGGAATCTAAGAAAATACCACCTGAGCCTTGAGCAGGTTGCCTCCATCGTAAGGGCATGGAGCCTCGACCTCGGAGGCGGAGAGGTGAAGGCAAAGGCAGGTTACATCCTGTTAAGGACAAAGGGCAAAAAGTACCATGCCCGGGACTACCGAAACATAACCATTCTCAGCAGACCTGACGGCACAGAGGTTAAGCTTTCAGACATTGCCACACTTAAGGACACCTTTGAGGAGCCCCAGCAGGGCTCCCGTTTTAACGGAAAGCCCTCCGTTGGAATACTGGTTTACAGAATTGGCAAGGAAAACGCCCTTACCGTGGCAAGGGAGGTAAAGGAATACATTGAAAACCTACGGCATCAGCTACCGCCCACCATACATGTGCAGACCTTTGGTGACCGCTCCGAGATCCTGAAGGCAAGGCTTTCGCTACTTCTTAAAAACATGGCCTACGGAATGGTGCTCGTCATAGTGGTGCTTGGCATATTTCTTAACCGTAGACTATCCTTCTGGATAACAATGGGCATACCCACTGCCTTTGCCTTTGGACTTTATTTGATTCCACACTACAATGTCTCAATAAACATGATAAGCCTCTTTGCCTTTATTATGGTGCTGGGGATAGTGGTTGACGATGCAATAGTAATCGGTGAAAGTGTGTTCAGAAAACGAGAGCAGGGCCTTTCAGGCATACAGGCAGCAGTTGAGGGAACCATGGAGGTGGCAGTGCCTGTGATATTTTCAGTGCTTACCACCATGGCTGCCTTCTGGCCCCTCCTGATGGGCACAGGCGTGATGGGCAAGGTGATAAAAAACATCCCCATCGTGGTTATTGCCGTTCTTGCTGGCTCTCTGCTTGAGGCTCTCTTTGTGCTACCTGCACACCTTTCAAGGTCAAAACTCCCTGCAAAAAGGGGAAGAAAGGAAAACTTCGTAAGTAACTGCCTTGGAAACTTCATTGAAGGCCCCTTTAAGAGGGCACTTCGTGTGCTTTTAAGATGGCGGTATATAACCCTTTCGGCTGGGGTATTCATACTCCTTGTATCCCTTGGTATGTGGTTTGGCGGAAGGGTAAAGTTTACCTTTTTCCCCAAGGTGGAAAGCGACCGCATGATTTGCGAGGTAACCCTTCCACCCGGCACACCCTACAGCAGGACATTAAGGGTAATTAAAAGGATTGAAAGGGCTGCCGTGGAAGCAGCCAGGGAGGCAGAAAGACTCAGAAAAGACCACTCCCTTCCCTTAATTCGATACACCTACTCCATAGTTGGTGCCCAGATCCCCATGGGACACCGTGCAAGCACAGGCCCCATGCCATCTGGAAGCCATGTGGGACAGGTGATCGTCCAGTTGATAGGCTCTGAAAAAAGGCGTAACCTGAGCACATCCAGGGTTACAAAGCTCTGGCGTAAAAAGGTTGGTGAGATACCTGATGCAGAAAGCCTGCGGTTTTACAGCGAACTCTTCAGTGCTGGAAAGGCGGTCGCCTTTGACCTCAGTCTCCGTAACGAAAGAGAGCTTGAACAGGCAGTGGAGGCACTTAAGGCCGAACTCAGGAAGTACCCGGGGGTTTACGATATTGAAGACAGCTACATACCCGGAAAGGAGGAGATAAAACTGAGCCTTAAACCCACTGCAAGCAGCCTTGGCATAACCCTTTCAGACCTTGCCCGTCAGGTAAGGGCAGCCTTTTACGGTGCAGAGGCATTGAGGATTCAGAGAGGCTCCGACGAGGTTAAGGTGCTCGTGAGATACCCTGAAAGGGAAAGAAACAGGATGGAGAGCCTCCTTGATATGCGGATACACACCCCTTCTGGCAGTGAGGTGCCACTTTCAGAGATTGCTATCCTTAAGCACTCAAGGAGCTACGTGACCATAACGAGACGAAACAGAAAAAGGATTGTGACCGTCTCTGCAGAGGTGGACGAAAATATAATGAATGCCAATGAACTACGCAGGGAGATGGTTGAGCACATACTTCCTGCTTTAAAGAGCCGCTTTCCTGGTCTCAGATACACCCTTTCCGGTGAGGGAAAGGAACAAAAGGAATCAATGGCTGATGTAATGAGGGGGTTTCTGCTTGCCCTGGTGCTTATCTACACCCTTATAGCCATTCCGCTCAGGTCCTTTGGTCAGCCCGTGATCATCATGTCTGCCATTCCCTTTGGCATTATTGGTGCCATATTCGGACACATGCTGATGGGCATGAACCTTAGCATCATGAGCCTCTTTGGGGTGGTGGGTCTTTCAGGCGTGGTGGTAAACGACTCGCTTGTTCTCTTTGTTGAGATAAACCGACTGAGAAAACAGGAGGGACTCGACACGCTTAGTGCCATCATTAAGGGCACAGGTGTGAGGTTTCGCCCTGTCCTTTTAACCACCCTTACCACCTTTGCAGGGCTTATACCGATCATCACAGAAAAGAGCGTTCAGGCAAAGTTCCTGATACCCATGGCACTGAGCCTTGCCTTCGGAGTGCTCTTTGCAACGATTATCACCCTTGTGCTTGTGCCCTGTGGATACCAGGTGATGGAAGACTTAAGGGTTATCTTCAAAAAAGGAAACCGGGCTACTTCTTAAAAAGCCTCAGATATTCGCCGTATCCCTCCTTTTCAAGGTCTTCCTTTGGGATGAACCTAAGTGCCGCTGAGTTAATGCAGTACCGAAGCCCTGTTGGTGGTGGCCCGTCTTTAAAGACATGCCCCAGATGGGAGTCAGCATGTCTGCTTCTTACCTCTGTCCTTTTTCCAAAAAATCCCCAGTCGTCCTTTTCCACAATGTTTTCAGGCTCCAGTGGGCGACTGAAGCTCGGCCAGCCTGTGCCTGAGTCAAACTTATCAAGGCTGCTAAAAAGGGGCTCGCCTGAAACCACATCAACATAGATACCCTCTTTGTGGTTGTCCCAGTACTCGTTGTGAAAGGCAGGCTCGGTGCCGTTTTTCTGTGTAACCCTATACTGCATGGGGGTAAGCAGTTTTTTCAGCTCCTCGTCAGAGGGCTTTACAAAGTGCCTCCAGTCGTTCTTTTTGGTGGTGGCCTTTTTGAAAATCCTGAAGTCATCCCTACCCTTCCATACAGACTCCAGGAAACGGTCGCGGCCTGAGCCGAAACGGTATATCCTGTATCTGTAGGGGTTCTTTTTGTAGTAATCCTGATGATACTCCTCGGCAGGGTAAAACTCAGTGGCTGGAAGTATCTCCGTTACAATTGGCCTTTTAAATATGCCAGACTCCTCAAGTATCCTCTTTGACTCCTCTGCAAGTTTCTTTTGCTCGGGGTTGTGATAAAAGATGGCCGTGGTGTACTGACTGCCACGGTCAACAAACTGCCCACCCGGGTCGGTTGGGTCAATCTGCCGCCAGAACACCTCAAGCAGTTCCTGATAGGAGACCTCCTTCGGGTCGTAAATCACCTGAACCGCCTCCCTGTGCCCTGTGTTTCCTGAGGAGACCTCCTCATATGTGGGATTTTTCTTGTCTCCACCTGTGTAGCCAGATATAACCTCCTTTACACCCTTTAAGTGCTCAAAGGGCTTTTCCATACACCAGAAACAGCCCCCTGCAAAGGTGGCCCTTTCGTATCTATCCTCTGCCATGGCTATCCCTCCCGTAAGCATAAATGTTAGAATTATTATTGTAACTGCTAATTTCATTGACTTCTCCTTTTTTATAGTTATTTCTTTATTTATTATAAAATAAAGTTGGCATATTAGTGTATATGCGTTCATAGCGTTTATTGGGTTTATTGCGTTTGTCGAGTTAGTTGGGTTAATTGAGTTTATAGCGTTAGTTGCGTTAGCATCTGGTATAAGATTTGATTCAGTGAAAATCAGCGAGATTGTAGTTTGGAATTTAGAGTTTGGAATTTGTTTAGAATTTAGGATTTAGAAATTAGGATTTGAGATTTAAATTCTCTGTGAACTCTGTGTTCTCTGTGGTTTTGTAGTTATTTAAAAAATTGGGAAATTGATATTTGGAATATGTTTAGAGTTTAGGTTTTAAAAATTAGAAATTCTCTAAAGGAGGCTACAGTGAAGAGTTACAGAAAGGAGCTCTGGTTTGAGGTGCCCACACGGAGGGCCTTTATAAACATCACATCTGAGGTTCAGGAGGCGGTAAGGGAAAGTGGTGTAAAGGAGGGGCTTGTGCTGGTTAATGCAATGCATATCACAGCATCGGTGTTTATAAATGACGATGAGCCCGGGCTTCATCATGACTATGATGTCTGGCTTGAAAAACTTGCACCCCATGAACCTGTCTCACAGTACCGCCACAATGTGGGCGAAGACAATGCCGATGCCCACATGAAGCGGCAGATAATGGGAAGAGAGGTGGTGGTTGCCATCACCAATGGGGCCCTTGACCTTGGTCCCTGGGAGCAGATATTCTACGGTGAGTTTGACGGAAGAAGGCGTAAACGGGTGCTGATAAAGATAATAGGGGAGTGA
>WFMM01000010.1 GCA_015484595.1 Nitrospirota bacterium
AAGCATCATACTTTCACCCTATCTTCATTCCCGTCAGATAAAGAAGTTACACAGAAAATCCCTTGACAGGATAGTTGACCTGCTTGCAAAGGGTGAATGCTCAAGGGTGCTCGGCAAAAGTGCGATATACTGTCCTAAAAAAAGATGAAGAGTGTCTTTCACAAAAAGGATATAATCAACACCGACGAGGCATCAGCACTGCTTAAAAAGACAGAGTTTTTAAAGACCGCCACCGAGGACTGCCCGATAGAGCAGGCCTACCACAGGGTGCTTGCTGAAGACATATTCTCGCCTGAAGACCTGCCAGGCTTTAGCCGTTCCACCATGGATGGCTATGCTGTATTTGCAGAGGACACCTACGGTGCCTCTGAGGCATCACCTGCTTACCTCAGCATCTCAGGCCGCATCCTCATGGGGAAAGGGGCTGACTTTACCTTAAAAAGAGGGCAGGCAGCAGAGATACCCACAGGTGGGATGCTCCCAGAGGGCGCCAATGCAGTGGTCATGTACGAGCACACAAACAGGATAGACGATTCAATGGTGGAGATACTAAAACCAGTTGCCTCGGGAGAAAACATAATCAGGGCCGACGAGGACATAAAAAAGGGTGAGCTGGTTCTTACCGCAGGACACAGATTAAGACCCCAGGACATAGGAGCACTGGCAGGGGTTGGGATTACCGTTGTCAGGGTATTTAAAAGACCTGTGGTATCCATTATTTCCACTGGAGACGAGATAGTGCCACCGGATGAACCAATTGGGCCGGGAAAGGTTAGAGACATAAACTCCTACAATCTCTATGGCCTTGTAATGGATGCAGGCGGCATACCAAAAAAGAAGGGCATTATCAGGGATGACCCTGAAAGGCTTGAGTCTGTGCTTATGGATGCCATCAGCTCCTCTGACATGGTGTTAATAACAGGTGGAAGCTCTGTGGGCGAAAGGGATTACACCGCAGAGTTAATCAGCAAACTTGGAAAGCCAGGAATACTATTTCACGGCGTTGCTATTAAGCCAGGAAAACCCCTGATTGCTGCTTCGGCAGAGGGCAAACCAGTGTTTGGTCTTCCAGGCCATCCTGCAGCAGTAACGGTCTGTTTTAACAACTTTATAAAACCTGTCCTTAAGACCATAGCAGGTGAAAACCCAAAAGGGCATCTGAAGCTCTGTAGCACAAGGGCCTACTTTTCGAGGAACCTCTCATCAAATCCAGGCCGTGAAGAGCACATAAGGGTAAAACTATTATACAGTGACAGTGGATTACCCATTGCAGAGCCAGTGCTTGGAAAATCGGGGCTTATAAAGACGCTGGTTGAAGCAGACGGTGTGGTGGTCATACCAAAGGGAGTAAACGGTCTTTACGAGGGGCAGGAAGTGGAGGTGATACTATTTCAATAAAAGAGGATGAAAAAAAGTCTGAAAACCAGCAGTGCTCCCTTCAGGAGTGTCCCTGGTGTGACACAACAGGAGATGTGGAAAAGAACAGAAAGACCTACTGGGGCACCGTGGTGTTAATCCTCGTGGTGCTGGCCTTGCTTATGATACTGGGGATTTTGTTGAGATGATGGTTTAATAATTGCGTTATTTGCGTTTATCGCGTTCATCGCGTTTATCGCGTTAATCGAGTTAATCGCGTTGGTTGCGTTCTTTGAGTTTATAGCGTTCATTGAGTTCGTCGAGTTAATAGCGTTCTTTGCGTTGATAGAGTTGATAGCGTTACTTGCGTTCATTGCGTTAATTGGGTTATTTGAGTTCATTCGTTAGTGAGTTTGTAGTTTGGAATTTAGAGTTTGTGATTTTGTTTAGAATTTAGGATTTAGAAATTAGAAATTGGTATATTGGTGTATTAGTTATTGGTTATTGCGTTGGTAGCGTTGACAATGGCTGGGGGTGTAGTGAGTGTTGAGTGATGAATGTTGAGTGTTGAGTTAGTCTTTTTACTAAACACTCAACACTCTTAACTAAAAACTCCCCTACACGCTACCCCCTACACCCTAATAAAAGGAGGCAGATGTGATAATAATCCCGGCGATTGACCTAAAGGACGGGCAATGTGTAAGACTGCTTCAGGGCAGAAAAGAGCACTCAACCACCTACTCTGACAACCCTGTAGAGGTTGCCAGAAAGTGGGCATCCCTTGGTGCAAGGTTGATACACATCGTTGACCTTGACGGAGCGTTTACAGGAAATCAGAAAAACAGAGACACCGTCAGGGCCATAAGAGAGGCAGTTGATGTTGAGCTTGAACTTGGTGGTGGAATCAGAGACATGGAGGGTATAAGAAACTGGTTAGAGTTGGGCATTAACAGGGTGATCCTTGGCACCATTGCCGTAAAGAAACCAGAGATAGTTAAAGAGGCTGTTAGTGAATTTCCTGGCAGGGTTCTGGTTGGCATAGATGCAAAGGACGGCAGGGTGGCTGTAAAGGGCTGGGAAGAGGTAACAGAGGTAGATGCACTGGAGCTTGCAAAAAAGATGGAGTCCTTTGGTGTAGCAGGCATAATCTACACGGACATCTCACGGGATGGGATGCTGACAGGCCCAAACATCGAGGCCACCCAGAGGATGGTCCAGGCAGTGAAAGTGCCTGTTATAGCCTCTGGTGGTATATCATCACTTCAGGACATAATAAAACTCAACCAGATAGAGGGCCTCTGGGGAGCAATCACCGGAAAGGCACTTTACACAGGCAAGCTAAATCTAAAGGAGGCCTTTGAGGCAGTGGGTGGTTGACCTCTATTTCAGGTTTCTATCGATCATCAAAAGGATATCCCTTCTTTCCTCCATGAGACGGTCGTATCCACTGGCACCAAGCTCGTATGGAAGGGTTATTATACTGCCAGGGCTTTTGATGGTGTAAAGGGCAATCAGCATCTCCATAAGTATGGTCATCTGCTGGGGCCTGTTAAAGGCCAGGCCAAGGGAATGACCAAAGGGCCACTTCAGATGTATTGCCCTTGGTGGGTTAACAGCTTCTGTGTATTCTCTAACCAGTGAGACACCAATGGTTGATATCCCATGTCGCTCTATAACCCTCTGTATCAGTCCAACGGACTGGTTGCAAATTCCTCAGCCAGGCGTAAAAATCACTATATCAGCCCCATCATCAAGGAGCATACGGGCAACCTCAGGTGCCCTTTGTTCAGAGAGCTCTCTTACCTTCTCGCCTGTAATGTGTCCCATAAAGCTGTAGTGTCTCTCTGAGACATCACTTATAAGCCCTTCCTCTTTAAGCTCCCAGAGCCGCTCAATGGGGAAAAGGGTGTTAATGTCCCTGTCAGCATCACGGTGGTCATAGTAGTCGTGGGTAATCAGAAGCTCCTCAGAAGGGCAACGGGATTCGATAACCCTGTAGGATGCATCCCCCTCGGGGTCTTTCATGTCAAAGGGTCTCTGGGTTTTTTTGTGGACACCTGCAGTGGTTACAAGAGCTACCCTGGCACTGGAAGGTGCAACAGAAGGTGGATGCCAGGGTGGTGGCTCCTTTATGGTTACAGGCTCAAAGGAACTCAGTATGTGCTTTGAAAGAGAAGGGCTGACGGTCATCAACCGTGCAATAAGCCTGTTCTTAAGCCGTCTCATAGCTTTTATATTATTTCATCATTCACATCAAATACAAATCCTACATCTGCCCCCTTCCCCTGTTTCTCATAAATGTTGGAAGGTCGTAGGGTTCGTCATAGTTAAGCAGTTCCGATGGTAGCTCTGCAACCGGTGTCTTTATGCTCTTTGCAAGCACCCTTTCAGTTGAGGAAAGAACCTTTCTGCTCCTTGGAGGAACTGAGAATGCCTTGGGTTTGAATTTCTTTACCTCCTCGTCAACCGTGACCTTTTCCTTCTTTGGCTCAAATCCTGTTGCAATCACTGTAACCCTCACCTCGTCAGTAAGGTCAGGGTCAATTACTGCACCAAAGATGATATTTGCCTCCTTGTGGGCAGACTCATAAATAAGCTCTGTTGCAGCCTGAACATCGTGAAGAGAAAGCTCCATCCCGCCGGTGATGTTTATCAGTATCCCCCTTGCACCATCTATGTTTGAGTCTTCAAGCAGAGGGTTCTGTATTGCCTTCTTTGCAGCCACTGAGGCGCCGTTTTCACCATTTGCAACCCCCACTCCCATCACCGCCCTGCCAGCATTCTCCATAACGGTCTTTACATCGGCAAAATCAAGGTTTATAAGCCCTGTGGTCAGTATAAGGTCAGATATGCCCTGAACTGCCTGTCTGAGCACATCGTTTGCTATTGCAAAGGACTTCAAAAGGGGTGTGCCCTTTTCCACAACCAGCATTATCCTGTCGTTGGGAATCACGATCAGGGTGTCCACCTGCTCCTTTAGTGCCTTGATTCCCTCTTCTGCATTTAACTGCCTCTTTTTGCCCTCATAAAAGAAGGGCTTTGTTACTATTGCAACCGTAAGGGCCCCAAGCTCTTTAGCCACCGATGCAACCACTGGTGCAGCCCCTGTGCCAGTTCCACCACCCATTCCTGCTGTGATAAATACCATGTCAGAGCCCTGAAGGTGTTCAGCAATCAGGTCACGGTCTTTAAGGGCTGCCTCTCTTCCTATCTCTGGATTGGAACCAGCACCAAGTCCCTTTGTAAGTTCCTGTCCAATCTGGATCTTAACAGGTGCAAGGGATGTCTCAAGCACCTGAGCATCTGTGTTGACCGCAATAAAATCAATCCCCTGCAGATTTGCACCTATCATATTATTGACGGCATTACCACCTCCACCACCTACTCCAACCACCCTGAGTTTGGCCTTAAGTTCCCTTACCTCTTCAATCTCAAACATAATAAGACCTCCTTTCTGTGATAAATCCCATCACCCATTTTTTCATCCTCGAAAGAATGTTACTGAAGATGTCTCCGTAGCCTACGGGCTCTCTTATCTCATCCATTCCATAAAGCAAAAGGCCAACGCCGGTTGAATACTTCGGGTCTTTCAGAGCAGATAGCATTCCTCCCACCCCTTCTGGCACAGCCTTTCTGACAGGCATACCTATTACCGCCTCTGCAAGCCTGTCAATGCCCTTCAGCTTTGATGCCCCACCTGTTAGCACCACCCCATAGGCTGCCCTGTCGTAAACACCCATTTGCTGGATCTCCTTTTTGACTATCTCAAAAAGCTCCTCACATCTGGGATTGATTATCTCGTTCAGATAGTTAACGGGGATGCTCTTTTTCTCTCTGCCTGCCAGGAGTATCTCTATGTCATCCCTGTTATCCGTTACAGGAAGTGCGCTTCCGTGGCTCTGTTTTAGCCGTTCAGCCTCTTCAACAGGCAGTCTCAGCCCAATGGCAATGTCATTGGTTATGTGGTTTCCTCCAATCGCTATCACTGCAGTCTGCTGTAAAACCCCGTCTTTGTAGAAGGCAATATCCGTTGTGCCTCCTCCAATGTCAACCAGGACCACGCCATCCTGTTTCTCTGAATCCGTTAATGTGGCTATTGCAGAGGCAAGTGGTTCAAGGACGATGTCCACCACCTCAAGCCCTGCCTTTTCACAACACCTCACTAAGTTCTGCACAGCCGTTACAGAGCCTGTCACAATCTGAACCCTTGCCTCAAGCCTCACACCTGACATACCGAGGGGGTTGGTTATCCCTGTCTCACCATCCACTGTGTACTCCACAGGTATTACATGAAGCACCTCCCTGTCAAGCGGCACATACACGGCCTTTGCTGCATCAAGTGCCCTTTCTATGTCTGCCTCGGTAACCTCATGCCCTTTGATCCCTGTGGCTCCGTAACTTTCAAAGCTCTTTATATGGCCACCTGCTATTCCAACATAGACCGACCTTATCTCAACCCCTGTAGAGGCGCTGGCTTCTGCTATTGCCCTTTCGATGGATTGCACCGTGGACTCTATGTTTACGACGATACCCTTTCTCAGGCCCTTTGATTCAGCAGAGCCCATACCGAGGATGTAAAGCCCCTTTTCGTCAACATCACCCACCAGGGCGCAGACCTTTGTGGTCCCCACATCAAGGCCAACCACTATGTCTTTACCTGCCACTGCCTAACCTCTTAACGGGCCTTACTATGAGTTTCCTTTTAAACCTGAGGTCAACATACTCTACAGGGATCTTGAAGTTTTTGATACGGTCACTAAGGGCAATCAGGTGCCTGAGCTTCTCTGTGTAATCACCGCTTCCTACCTTTATGAGCAGTCCATCAACCACAAGTGATATGTCCTCAGGTCTCTTCCCGACGATTAGTATCTCCCGGTCGTTAAAGTAATCCATGCTTTTTACGACCCTTGCAAGTAAGAGTGTTTCTCTGTAAAGCCTCCTGTTTCCGCTTTTGAGCTCGATAACAGGAAGAAAAGAGGGCGACTCTTTAATCCTTTCAAGCAATGTCCCTTCAATATCAACAAGATAAAGCTCCTTTTTCTTTTTCAGTATTGCAACAGGTGATGCCTCCTTTATCTTTACTATCAATGTATGGGGAAGCTCCTTTCTAATTAAAACCCTCTTTATCCAGGGACTCCTGAGAAGCTGCCTTTTAAGGTCTACTGAGTTTAGCTCAAGAAGACTGCTTCCCCTCTTTATCTTCATAAGGTTGATAACCTCTCTGTCAGAAAGATGGGTGTTTCCTGCTATAACAAAGCACCTTAACGAAAGTTCCCTCTTAACGAGCCCGTAAAGATAAATGCCTGAGGCAGAGACAACCAAAACTAACACAGCAAACACCAGGGCCCTCTGAAAGAGCCTGTTTTTAATTATCCTTAAAGCTGTCTTTCCGAGGTCTCTTTTTTTCTTCCTTCTTGAGTTCTTTCTTTTTTTCTTCATTTTCTGAACCTCTTAATGGTTATCTCGATAATCCTCTCAATGAGATCATCAAAGTCATAACCTGCAAGGGTAGCAATCTTTGGTAGCAGCGAGGTCTCTGTCATTCCAGGTATGGTATTTACCTCAAGCACATAGATATCCTCATCTTTCAAAAGCAGGTCAACCCTGGTGGCACCACTACAGCCAAGCGCCCTGTGTGCCCTTAAAGCTGCCTGTTTACACTGCTCGTATATCCCTGGGGGAATCTCTGGTGGCAAGATATACTCGGTGCTACCGGGTGTATACTTTGCTGTATAATCGTAGAACTTCCTCTTTGGTCTTACCTCCACACCCCCAAGCACCTCGTCCTCCAGTATTCCAATCTGTATCTCCCGCCCTCTTATGTATCTCTCAACAATCACAGGCCATCCATATCTGGCTGCAGCACTGAGTGCCCTCTGGAAATCCTCCCATTGCTCAACTATACTAACCCCCACACTTGAACCTTCTGAAGAGGGCTTCACAACAACCGGAAGCTCAAATGGCATCTGCTCCACATCCAAAGAGCTTGCAAGGAAAAACTCGGGCACCTTTAACCCTGCCTGCATAAAAAGCCTCTTTGAGGCCACCTTGTCCATGGAAAGGGCTGATGCAAGCACTCCTGAGCCTGTGTAGGGAATGCCCATAATCTCAAGCATCCCCTGAATTGCACCGTTTTCACCCCATCCACCGTGAAGCACCAGAAAGGCCATCTCAATGCCACTTTGTTTTATCTGCTCACAAGCATCCCTGCCCACATCCATAAAGACCGCATTATAGCCCCTTCTTAAAAGTGCTCTGTAAACAGCCTCTCCACTTTTAAGGGAGACCTCTCTCTCTGCTGAAACGCCACCTGATAGAACACCTATTTTCATCTGCCTTAACATCTTCATCGCTTAATTCCGAAATCCTAAACTCTTAATCTAAACAATCTCTAAACTCCAGTTTTTTTCAGATTCCAAAAAATCATTCCTTGTAGTTTAGAATTTAGATATTAGTACTTAGAATTTCATTCAATACCGCTCCCCATAATCTTTATCTCCGGCACAAGCTCAACCTGAAAGCTCTTAAAAACCCTCTCTCTGACATCCTCCATCAGCCCTATAAAGTCAGAAGCAGTACCTCTGCCTCTGTTAATAAAGAAGTTTGCATGGACCCTGCTTACCTCTATGTCACCTCTTGTCATGCCCTTACAACCTGCAAGGTCTATCAGTTTACCGGCTGACTGCCCGGATGGATTCTTAAAGACACAACCCGCAGAGGGCTCTCCTATAGGCTGGGTAAGCCTCTTTTGGTTAAGGAACTCCTTCATCCTTTTGCCAACCCTCTCGGTGCTGTCTCTGTTTAACTTAAGGAGTGCACCGAGGACCACCTCGGCATCATCCAATCCACCCTTTCTGTATCCACTGTCAATCTTGTCTTTGCTTACCAGTTCCACCTTACCACCTCGAACAATCTTTACTGCCTCCACGACATCCATCATCTCGTAATCATAGGCACCTGCGTTTCCCACAAGGGCACCACCTACAGTGCCCGGTATGCCTGTAAGCCCCTCAAGTCCGGACAGTCCCTCCCTTAAAAGAAAGGAAAGGAGGGCCTGCAGTCTTTTCCCTGCCTGCACATAGAGGAGCACCTCCTTCTGGTCGGTCTCAACAATGTCAACCCTGTTAAGGGCATCGAGCTTTATCACCACTTCCTGCAGTCCCCCGTCCAGGACCAGTACATTGCTTCCACCACCAAGCACCACAAAGGGCACCTCTCTACTTCGCAGCTCATCAAGCACGCCAAGGAGCATCTCTGAGCTTTCGGGCAGGACCACCAGTTCAGCCCTTCCACCAATTCGCAATGTAGTGAACTGGCTCATGGTGACCTCTTCCCTGAACTCACAGCCCATCAAGGACAATCTCTCTTTAAGATTGGTTCCTTCCTTCACCATCTTCTGCCTTTAAAAGCTCCTCACCTATCTTCCACACATCACCAGCACCAAGGGTTATAAGCAGGTCGTCATCCTTGAGTGTTTCTTTTAACTCTGAGAGCAGCTCCTCTTTATCACTCATGTATATAACCTCTGGATGTCTCTTTTTTATCTCATCGTAAAGGACCTTTGAGCTTACACCCTCGATTGGTCTTTCACCAGCGGGGTATATGTCCATTAAGTAAAGCCTGTCCGAGCCATCAAAGGCCGTGGCAAACTCACTCATGAGGTCTCTCGTCCTCGTGTATCTATGGGGCTGAAAGACCACCACTGTTCTTCCCTTCACAATGCCTGACAGTGCACCAAGGGTAGCCCTTATCTCTGTAGGATGATGTCCGTAATCATCGTAGACCCTGCAGCCTCTGTACTGTCCTTTAAATTCAAACCTGCGCTGAATACCTGAAAACCCCTTAAGGGCCTCCCGTATGCTTTCCACATCAATAAACATCTCCTTTGACACGGTTATGGCAAAAAGCGCATTAAGCACATTGTGCCTGCCAATGAGAGGCACAAAGAACTCCCCGAGGTCTTCTTCCCTGTACCGGACCTTAAAACTCATGCCATAGTCCTGGTGGGATACCTCTGTGGCCCTCACATCTGCATCCTCAGAAAAACCACAGCTGATAACCCTCCTGTTTAGCTCCTTCTTTATGTTTTTCAGGTAGATGTTATCAGAGCAAAGCACTGAAAAACCGTAAAAGGGCACCCTGTCTAAAAACTCTCTGAAGGCTGCGTAAAGGGCATCCATTGTCCTGAAGTAATCCATGTGCTCCCGGTCAATGTTAGTTGCCACTGCAACGGTGGGGGTGAGTTTAAGAAAGGAGCCATCGCTTTCGTCAGCCTCGGCAATCAGGAACTCACCCTGACCAAGCCTCACATTTGAGCCTGTTGCCTTGAGTCTTCCACCGATAACAACCGTGGGGTCAAGCCCTGCGTGAGAGAATACAGAGGCTACCAGCGAGGTGGTTGTGGTCTTTCCGTGGGCACCGGCAACCAGTATGCTGTATTTGAGTCTGCCAAGCTCTGCCAGCATCTCTGCCCTGGGTATGATGGGAATGCCCCGTTTTCTTGCCTCTATGACCTCGGGGTTGTCCTCCTCAATGGCTGACGAGACGACCACTACATGGGCACTGTCAACATTTTCAGCCCTGTGTCCTATATGCACCTTCACACCAAGGCTCTCAAGCCTCCTTGTGTTTTGCGACTCCCTTATGTCCGAGCCTGTTACCTCGTAGCCAAGGTTATGAAGCAGCTCGGCAATACCACTCATGCCTATACCACCAATACCTACAAAGTGAACTATCCTGTAGTTTTCAAACATCTGTAACTCCCCTGTCTCATTGAAGTAAGTGAACCAACGATATCTGCAACCCGTCGGGCAGCATCGGGCCTTCCAAAGCTGACAGCCCTCTTTCGCATCTCCCTTCTGAGGTCTTCGTCCCTGAAAAGCCTCAAAATCTCTTCAGAAAGCCTCTCACCGCTTAGTTCACGGTCTGTAATCATCACGGCAGCCTGCATTCTCATAAGCTTTTCAGCATTTACGCGCTGATGGTCTGCTGAAGCATGGGGATAGGGAATCAGTATGGAGGGCTTTCCAGTAACGCATAGCTCCGAAAGGGTGGTCGCCCCGGCTCTTGAAATCACTATATCTGCCACTGCGTATGCCTCGGCCATCTGATAGATAAAGGGCGTAACCGTCCCCTGAAAACCCATGTCCTGATAGGAAGACCTGACAAACCTGTAGTCCTCCTGTCCTGTTTGGTGCAGAAACTGTATGTCCTGTTTTATCTCTGTCAGGTAAGGCAATGCCTCAACCATTGCACGGTTTATAGAGCTTGCCCCACGGCTTCCACCAAAGACAAGCACCGTAAAGAGGTCTTCCCTGAGGGAAAAGAGCCTCAGCCCTGCCTCGTAGCTGCCCTTAAGTATCTTCTCTCTTACGGGATTTCCCGTAAGATGCACCTTGTGGTAGGGAAAGTACGCCATGCTTTCCTGATAGGTTATGCAGACAGCAGAGGCAAAGCGGGAAAGAAACCGATTTGCCCTGCCCGGGACCGTGTTTTGCTCCATTATCACAATCGGTATGGACTGTAGCCATGCTGCAATCACAGGCGCTGCCGAGACATATCCACCCGAGCCTATTACGATGTCAGGCCCTGTCTCCTTAATCAATCTGTAGCTTTCCTTAATGCCTTTAAGGAACCTAAACAGGGCACGAATCCTTCCTGCACCTCTTTTTCCGACGATGCCCTCAGCAGTGATAAACCTTATGTCGTAGCCCTCACGGGGAACCACCCTGCTTTCCACCCCTCGCTCAGTACCGATAAAAACCACCTCTGTATCGGGATTCCGTTTTCTCAGTTCATCAGCCACTGCCAGTGCGGGAAAGAGGTGTCCTCCTGTTCCACCACCTGCAATCACGACCCTCACAGCACATGCCTCCTTAACTGCCTTGTCCTGAAGCGAACCCTCTTTTTAATAATGTCCTCCTTTGTGATAACGCTCTTAAACTCTCCATCACCCTTTGATATCTTTAAAAGCACTCCAACGGCAACAAAGTTTATAAGAAGTGATGAACCACCCCTGCTTATAAAGGGCAGAGGAAGCCCCTTTGTGGGCAAAAGCCCCGTAACCACTGCTATGTTTATGATTGCCTGTAAAACTATCATCAGCACAAAACCAGAAGAGAGGTAATAGGCAAAGGGAGTTTTTGTCTTCTCAACTATCTTCATTCCCCTTACAAATAACAGCATAAAGAGCACTATCGTAACCACAGCACCGATAAGGCCAAGCTCCTCACCAAGCAGTGAGAATATAAAGTCTGTATTTCCCTCGGGCAGGTAGTTAAGCTTCTGAACACTCTCGCCAAGCCCCACTCCCCTGATGCCTCCGCTTCCTATGGCCACAAGCGACTGTATCAGCTGAAACCCACTGTTGTAGGGGTCTGCCCAGGGGTTCAAAAAGGCAAGTATTCGCTTCATTCTGTAGGGTGTCATCAGGAGATAAAGAACTGCCGGTGCTGAAAGAAGTGCCAGTGAGGCAAGGTATCTTATGGGTGCTCCTGCCAGAAAGAGCATGGTTACCGTCAGCACACCGAGGGTGAAGGCACTTCCGAAGTCAGGCTGTTTAAGCATCACCACCTGAAACAGAGCCATTATCAAAAGGGGCTGAACAAATACCCTTTTTTCACTGAGACTGTTTTCCCTCTCAGACAGATAGCGGGCAAGATATACAATCATTGCAAACTTCACAAACTCGCTCGGTTGAAATCGAGAGGGCCAGAGCTTTAGCCATCTGATGGCACCGTTTCTTTGTTCTCCAAGCCCTGGCACGAAGACGGCCAGGAGCATGAAAAAGGCAAGGACAAGGAAAACCCCTGAGAGTCTGCTTAATCTCTTAAGCTCCATCCTATAGAAAAAGGCCATGCCCATGAGGGATATCAAAAGGGTGAGAAGGTGCCTCTTTAAGAAATAAAACTGCTTGGATGAAAAACCTGACACCACGCCACCCTTTTCAGCCACTGGCAAGACAGCGGTTGAGCTATAAACCATCACCACACCGATTGCTGTCAGACAGAGCACTGAAAAAAGAAACAGCCTGTCAGGTGAGTGTTTTTTTGTCAGAGCCTTTTCGTTCATCTTCTTTTCATCCCCATAACGACCTCTTTGAACACCTCACCACGGTGCTCGAAGTTTTTAAACATGTCAAAGCTTGCACATCCCGGACAGAGGACGACGGTGTCACCCCTTTCAGCAATTCCTGTTGCCTTCTTTACTGCATCAGCCATGTCCACTGCCTCTTTAACCATGAATGTATCGGAAAGACTGTCTCCAATCTTTTTCCCTGCCTCTCCCATTGACACAATGGCCTTTATCTTGTTGCAGTGCCTCTTAAGGAGAGAAAAGTCAGCACCTTTGTCCTTACCACCCATTATCAGCACCACAGGTTCTGAAAAGCCCTCAAGAGATTTAATCACTGCACCTATGTTTGTCCCCTTAGAATCGTTTATGTAGGTAATGCCATCTATCTCAGCCACCCATTCCATCCTGTGCGGAAGACCCTTGAATCCTCTAAGTGTCCTTTTAATTGCCTCAGCCTCTGCTCCGAGGCAGTATGCAACCAAAGCAGCGGAAAGGGCGTTTTCTACATTGTGCATCCCTCTTAAAGCCATCTGCCCTGTGGTAAGCAGCTCTGTCATTTTACCAATTACATCAATCACAAGGGTCTTGCCTGAAAGGTACGCACCCTGAACACTCTGCTTTAGTGAAAAATAAAGGCATCTTGCCCTGGTATAATCCTTAAACCCTCTTACTGTTTTATCATCGTAGTTAAGAACCAGTATGTCCTCTTCGGTCTGTGCGTTGGTGATTGCCCTTTTTGCCTCTATGTATGCATCCATATCGGGGTAGCGGTCAAGGTGGTCAGGTGAGATGTTTAAAACCACAGCTACATGGGGTCTCAGAGCCTTTATGGTTTCAAGCTGAAAAGAGGATACCTCAACCACCACGAAATCAACACCTTTAATTCCATCCTGACCTAAGACCTCAAGCATCTCGTCTCCAATTGGGTTTCCGATGTTACCACCTGTCACCACATTAAATCCTGCCTCCCTGAGCATAAGGTCAATAAGAGTCGTGGTGGTTGACTTACCGTTAGTCCCCGTGATGGCTATCCAGGGTATACCGTAGTCTCTGAACAACCTGTATGTAAGCTCAAGCTCTCCGATTATCTCTATGCCTCTTTGTTTTGCCCTTTTTATTACTGGCTCCTCATCTGGCACACCAGGGCTCTGAACCACAAGCTCCACATCCTCTGGCAACTCTCCGTAGGACAGAAGTTCAAGCCAGGTGGGGAGCCTGGATACCTCTTTTCTGTCTGTGCCCATCACCTTAAAGCCCTGCCTTTTAAGTAGCCTTGCAGCGGAAAGACCACTCCTTCCAAGACCCACCACCAGGGCAGTGAGGGCTCTCTTCCCTGAGACCGGTTCTGACAGGTGCTCTTTATCTTTCATCTCTGTAATCATCCCTTTACCTCAGCTTCAGGGTTGAAAGGCTCAGCAGTGCAAGCAGAATACCCACGATCCAGAACCTCACAACCGTCTTTGGTTCAGCCCATCCCTTTATCTCGAAGTGATGATGAATGGGTGCCATCTTAAATATCCTCTTTCCGGTAAGTTTAAAGGATGCAACCTGAAGGATTACCGATACGGTTTCAATCACGAATATGCCACCCACAATGGCAAGCACTATCTCGTGTTTGGTAATAACGGCCAGTGTGCCCAGGGCACCTCCGAGCCCGAGGGAGCCCACATCTCCCATAAAGACCTCTGCAGGATAGGCATTATACCAGAGAAAGCCTATGGCTGCCCCAAAAAGGGCACCGCAGAACACGGTAAGCTCTCCTGTCTTTGGCAGATAAAGCACCTGCAGATAGTTTGCAAGTTTTACATGACCGCTTATGTAGACAAGCAAAGCATTTGCAAGCGCTGCAATTGCCACAAGCCCGATGGCAAGTCCGTCTATTCCATCGGTAAGGTTTACAGCATTGGATGCCCCGACAATCACAAATATCGCAAAGGGAATGTAAAAGAAACCCAGGTTTATAAGTAGCTGTTTAAAAAAGGGAACACTCAGCTTTGTGCTGTAGGGGTCAAGGGGGTTTCTGTAAAGAAACAGACTTATCCCCAGGGCAAGTATAATCTGAAGACCAAACTTATAACAGGGCCTGAGCCCCTTGTGGTTCCTTCTTGATATCTTCATATAGTCATCCACAAACCCTATAAGACCAAAGCCACCTGTGGCGATGATCATTGTCCACACATAGGGGTTTTTTAAGTCCATCCAGAGGAGTGCTGTAAGCAAAAGGCTCCCTAAAATAAGCACACCGCCCATCGTGGGCGTGCCCTTCTTGGAATAGTGCGTTCTCGGGCCATCCTCCCTTATCTGCTGTGTAAGGCTCAGTCTCTTTAACCGCGAAATCACCGATGGTGCAAAAACAAAGGTAAGCAAGGCAGCTGTCAGAACAGCAAGGGCAGTTCTGAAGGTAATGTATCTAAACACATTAAAGGGAAAATAATACCTGTGTAAACTATAAAGCAACTGGTATAACACTACTCCTCCTCCAGTATCCTCTCAAGTCTCATTCCTCTTGAGCCCTTGATAAGCACTGTGTCATCACTGCTGATTATCCCCTGTAGCACCTTCCTTGCCTCCTCAGGCTCTGAGACATGGTAGTGCTTTCTTGAACCATTGGCAAACCGTTCGAACTCCTCTCCTGCAAAGGCCATTCTCTTTCCAACTGATATAAAGACATCCACAGGCAGCTCTGAGAGCATACGGCCTATCTTTCTGTGTGCAGTCTCCTCGTAGGCTCCAAGCTCAAGCATGTCACCTAAAACCGCAATTGCCCTTTTTGACTTAAGCGAGACGAGCTCCTTTATTGCCTCTTCCATGGAGGCTGGATTTGCGTTGTAGAGGTCGCTGATAACCAGTGCTCCCCTGAACTGCCTTTTTTCCACCCTCATTGGGACGCCCTTAAACCTTGAAAGTTCATCCCTTATGGAGCTAATATCAACGGAAAACATCAAGGCCACTGAGATGGCTGCCAGGGCGTTATAGACATTAAAAAGACCAATTAAAGGCAGATTAACAGTAAACTCACCCCAGGCTCCGCTTACCACAAAGGAGACACCCCTTTGTGTTCTTTCTACCTTTGAAGCCCTTATATCTGAGCCATCACTAAGGCCAAAGGTTATAAGTCTCAGTCCCTGTTTTTTAAGCTCATCCACCCTTTCACTTAACAGCCTGTCGTCATTGTTAATCACCAGGGTCTTTGCGTACTTTGCTATCTCAAGTTTTGTATCTCTGACGACCTCAAGGGAGCCAAATCCAGCAAGATGGCCTGGTCCGATGTTTGTGACCACTCCCACATCAGGATAGGCAATTCTGCAAAGCTCATCTATGTCCCCAGGCTGGCTTGCACCAAGCTCGAGCACGGCGACCTCCTGTCCGTTAAGCCCTGAGAGGCTAAGCGGAAGACCTATCTGGTTGTTGAGATTCCCCCTGCTACTTAAAACGCTGTGTCCTGTGCTGAGTATGGATGCAATCATCTCTTTTGTCGTGGTCTTGCCGTTTGTGCCGGTTACACCAACGACGCTGACCTTTCTTGAAAGCCTCCTGAAACGGGCTATTGACTGCAGAGCCTTTAGTGTATTGTGGACATGGATGATGCTTTTCTTGCCTGATACAACAGAGGGAGGAAAACTAAGGAGTGCACCATTTGCCCTCTGAAGTGCCTGCTCAAGGAAATCATGTCCATCAAAACGCTCACCCCTTAAAGCAATAAAAAGCTCACCTTCCTTAATGGTCCTTGAATCTATTGAAAGACCACTAAAGACCTCAGGACCCTTTCTTAACAAACGGCCTCCGGTTGCCTCAACTATCTCATCCAGTGTGTATACAACCTCTTTCATTTTATTCCCTATCCCCTATTGCCTACAGCCTGACTTTTTATCCACTCTCTCACAACCTCTCTGTCATCAAAGTGCATCCTCATGCCCCGTATCTCCTGATAATCCTCATGTCCCTTACCTGCTATGACAAGCACATCACCAAGCTCACACAACTGAAGTGCCCTGTGTATTGCCTCTTTCCTGTCCTTTAGCACGATGTGTTTTTTCATCTTCATACCACTGAGGATGTCTCTTATAATCTGCTCCTCCTCTTCGTATCTTGGATTGTCGGAGGTAACCACCACCATGTCGCTGAGCCTCTCGGCTATTTCTCCCATCTCGGGTCTTTTCTTTTTATCCCTGTTACCGCCGCATCCAAAGACGGTGATTATCCTGTTTGAAGTAAAACCCCTTACCGTTTCAAGAAGCTTCTCAAGGGCATCAGGTGTATGGGCATAATCAACCACCACGGTAAAGGGTTGTCCCTCTTTGATGAGCTCCATCCTTCCCTCGGCTGGCTTAAGCCTGGTAAGCGTCTCTATTACATCCTCAATCCCAAAACCAAGTGCCACCGTAGTGCCAAGGGCCGCAAGCAGGTTGTAAACATTGGTTATGCCGGGAAGCGGGGTCCTGACCCTGTAAATTCTGTTTTCAAATTCAAGCAAAAGGGATGCTCCGTGGATGTCAGTTACGACCTCCTTTGCACGCAGGGTTGCATCATGTTTCAGGCCATAGCTTATGAGTTCCTTCCCCCTGATTTTAAGGCTCTTAATTAGCCTCTCTCCGTAAGGGTCGTCCACATTAATCACGGCTTTTTTTAGCTTAAAGTCTCTAAAGAGCCCTTCCTTGGCACTGAAGTAACTCTCCATGTCGCCATGGTAGTCAAGATGGTCGTGGCTCAGGTTGGTAAACACGCCGATGTCAAAGTCTGTATAGGAAACCCTCTTTTGATGAAGTGCGTGGGAGGAGACCTCTGAAACCACAATCTCAACTGACTCCCTTAGCATCTCGGAAAGAATCCTCTGAAACTCAATTGATGTTGGGGTGGTAAGAGGGGCGCTCTGTGTCTTTGAGCCAATTATGTACCTGATGGTTCCTGTAAGCCCTACCTTTTTACCGAGTGTCTCAAGCATCTGATACACAAGGTAGGCAGTGGTGGTCTTTCCGTTAGTCCCCGTAATGCCTACAAGCTTCAGGCCCTGAGAGGGATGCCCGTAAAACCTGTCAGCCACAAAGGCCATTGCATCATGGACATCATTAACACCGATATAGGGAGCATCTGGGGAATTCACCCCACCTTCAGCCACCACACCCACTGCGCCAGCCTCTATGGCCTGTGGTATAAAATCTCTGCCGTCCACCCTTTCACCCTTCAGGGCAAAAAAGAGGTAACCCGGTTTTACAGACCTTGAATCATCGGTGATACCAGAGACCTCCACATCAAGGTCACCCCTTTGCTCTTGAACTTCGTAGCCCTTTATCAATTCCCTGAGTTTCATAGCAAATGCAACCTAACTGATTAAGAAAAATTCTATATTCGAATTTCTAAATCCTAAACAAATCCTAAATTCCAATTATCCAAATTCCAAAATACTGTTTAGTATTTAGTGCTTGGTATTTAGAGTTTGTCACCTTACTACTTCCATCCCTTCAAGATCGTTATAAACCAGTATGTGCTCTTTAAGGTTATCCTCCCTTGGCACCGAGAGATAGGCAAGTGCCTTTTCGGCAATCTCCCTGAAAACCGGTGCAGCCACCTCACCACCATAGTAGCCGTGCTTTGGGTCCCAGATGACCACAATTGCAACGAATACAGGTCTGTCAACAGGGACCATACCCACAAAGGAACTGACAAAGTGTTTATAGGAGTATCTGCCTGTCTTCGGGTCTATTAATCTGGTGGTTCCGGTCTTTCCAGCCACACTGTTTCCAGGGATTGCAGCCTTTGGAGCAGTGCCATCCATGGATACCACAGACATAAAGGCCTCTTTTAACAATCTGACCGTCTCTGGAGATATTATCCTCTCACCACGGCCTGAATTGATAACCCTTAATATCTCGCCATCTTTACTCATTACTGCCTTAAGCAGATGAGGTCTTACCCTGTAACCACCATTTGCCACAACGGCATAGGCATTAAGCACCTGAATAGGGGTGACCATCACCTCGTAACCTATAGCCATTGCGGCCAGTGTGGTGCCAGACCACTGAGAAGGTGGCTTAACTATTCCCGGTGACTCACCAGTGAGGTCAACTCCTGTCTTTCTTCCAAAGCCGTACCTTTTTACATACTTATAAAACCGCTCAGGACCTAACTTAAGGGCAATCTTTACGGCACCAACATTGGAAGACTTCTGGATTATCTCTTTAAGTGTGAGTTTTCCGTGCCTGTGATGGTCCCTTATCCTCTTTCCTGCCACCTCGATAAATCCTGAAGAACAGTCCACCCTTGTGTTAAGGGTTGCCACCCCTTCTTCCAGTGCTGCCGTTGCCATTACCAGTTTAAAGGTAGAGCCTGGCTCGTAAAGGTCTGTTACAGCCCGATTCCTTCTGTTGGATGCCCTGAATCTTCCCGGCTCATTGGGGTCAAAGGTTGGTCGGTTGGCAAGCGCAAGTATCTCACCCGTGAAGGGGTCCATCAGAATTACAGAGGCTGCTCTTGGAGAGTGCTTCTCAATCACACGGTCCAGGGCCGATTCAACTATGGCCTGAAGACCCTGATCTATGGTAAGGACAACGCTATTTCCCTTGCTTTCAAAGTCAACACCACTGTAAAGAAGGTTACCCCTTGCATCCCTTTTCAGGTAAACCCTTCTGTTAAATCTGCTCCTCAAATCTCCGGCCAGTTCTTTATTATACACCCTTTCGACACCTTCCTGTCCAATGTTATCTATATCCACAAAGCCAAGCACATGGGCAGCCATCTCGTGAAGGGGGTAAAACCTGCTGGTGTCAGGCAATATCCCCACTCCAGGGAAACCAAAACTCTCCACCCTTCGTGCCACCTTGGGTGAGACCTTCCTTGCAAGCCAGACAAACCTCCTGTGCTCGCTTAAAGACTGCATTATCTCCTTTGTGCTTTTCCCTACCAGGTCTCTTAGCTTAACGGCAACCCTCTGTGGTTTTTTAAGCACCTTTGGGTCACAGTAAATCGATGGTCTTTCAAGGTTGATGGCAAGCTCGGTGCCGTTACGGTCATAGATTACCCCTCTTCTTATCAGCACCTTTCGGCCAAATGTTCTTTGAAGCCTTGCAATTGTCTGATAGAAGTCGTGTTTTAGAACCATTAAATCAGTAAGCCTGAATAGGATAATTAAAAAGGCTGCAAACACCACCACCTTCACCAAAACAGTTCTTCTGCCCATCGATTCAGCCTCTTTGAAAAGGGATTTACTGAAAAGAGTTGAGCCTGGCGCTGTAAGGTCTTACGGAACGGTCGGGTTTTACATAAAAGACCTTCTTTCTGTCAGGATAACCGAGTCCGAGACGGTTTTCAGCCACGAACTCAACCTTCAATGCAGAGCTTATCTCCGCCCTTTTTGCAAGGAGTTCCTGCCTTTTTTCAATGAGCTGCGCCTTTTTGTCCTGAAGCTTGCCAAGCTCATACTCTATTGCAACGACATTTGACCTGACCCAGATGATAGAAAAAACAATCAGGGGAGGAAGGATCACAAGAAGGGCCTTAAATATGATTGCAATCTTTAAGCCTCTTTTTTTGTAAATACTCAAATCCTCTTGCCTCCCCTTAACTTTGCACTTCTTGCTGATGGATTCCTTCTTACCTCCTCCTCAGAAGGGACTATGGGCTTTTTAGTAATCCTCTGCATAAGCCCATCCCTTTCAGCCTTGACGAAAAACCTCTTTACTGTCCTGTCCTCTATGGAATGGTAGGATATCACGGCAAGCCGTCCATCCTTTTTTAAGAGTTTTACAGACTGCTCAAGCCCCTGCTGAAGCTCCTCGATCTCGTTGTTTACGGCAATCCTTAATGCCTGAAAGGTCTTCGTAGCAGGGTGTATCCTTCCTCTTTTTCTCTTTACCCTCATCACGATATCTGCAAGCTGTCTGCATGAATAGATGGGTCCCCTTTTTCTTTCGGTTATTATTGCCTTTGCAATGGGCCTTGCAAACCTCTCCTCTCCATATTCCCTGATTATCCTTTCAATCTTCTGGGCACTCCATTGGTTTACTATCTCCTCTGCCGTAAGCGTCTGAGACCTGTCCATCCTCATGTCAAGCCTTGCATCAGACTGAAAGCTGAACCCCCTTTCAGGGTCCTTAAGCTGATTCATTGATACGCCGAGGTCCATCATAATGCCGTCAACCTCCTTAAAGCCTGCGCCTCTTAAAGCCTCTGACAGCCCTGAAAAAGAGGCATGGATTGTTATTAATCTCCTGTCTTTCAGCCTCTGCCTGGTCCTTTTAATGGCCTCAATGTCACGGTCAATCCCGATGACCCGTCCCGATGGACCCAGTTTCTTAAGTATCCTCTCTGTATGACCACCGCTTCCAAGGGTGGCATCTACATAAAGGCCGTCCTCTTTAACAGCAAGTAACTCTAATACCTCCTCAACCAGTACAGGTATGTGGGTCACTTAAAGGCCCAGCTCAGCAAGTTCGGCTTCAAAGGCCTCACGGTCTTCTTCCGAGATGTCAATAGCCTCGTTCCACTTCTGCCTGTTCCATATCTCTATCTTTTCAATCTGACCCACCACCACAAGCTCACCATTTATGTCTGCATCCTCTCTCAATGCCGAAGGTATAAGCAGTCTGCCCTGACGGTCTAACTCACACTCGTGGGCAGATGCAATGACAGTCCGTCTAAAGGTCTTTACAGAGCGTTTGTTTTGCGGCAGAGACCTGACCTTTTCCTCAAGTCTCTGCCACTCTTCTATGGGGTAAAGGAGGAGGCACTTATCAAAGTATGCGTTGGTTACATATATCTTGTTGCTGCTGTAATTGTTCTGGAGGATGGCTCTGAACCTGGCCGGGATCATTACCCTCCCTTTTGAGTCTACCGAACAGTAATACTTGCCAGAAAAGCCCGGCATCAGCCCTCCCACTTTTTACCACTAATTACCACTAATGATAATATAAATTCCCCTGTATGTCAAGGAAAAAATGTGTAAAGAAATTTAACACCATATATTGTGCTTTCTACTAAAGCACTGCTCTACATGTTGAGGAGGCTTTTCAGGAAATCAATGGTTTTACACTGGGGGCTTTGCCCCCCTCAAAGGGGCTCCGCCCCTTTGGAACCCCAATAAGGATAAAATTATTAATTAAATGGGGGAGTTTGAGGGGGCTTTGCCCCCCTCAAAGGGGCTCTGCCCCTTTGGAACCCCAATAAGGATAATATTATTAATCAAATTGGGGAGCTTGAGGGGCAACGCCCCTCAAAGGGGCTCCGCCCCTTTGAAACCCCATATTAATGAAAAAATTTTAACCATATTGGGGAGTTTGAGGGGGCTTTGCCCCCCCTCAAAGGGGCTCCGCCCCTTTGGAACCCCATATTAATGAAAAAATTTTAACCATATTGGGGAGTTTGAGGGGGCTTTGCCCCCTCAAAGCCCTGGTGAAAGATTTTTGAAGATAGGAGAGATAACCGAGGAAAAGGCAAAAAGTGGTAAGTGCAGGTTTTTACAGAAACTAACCTCTTTTCTTTTTAAGCAGATTCACCACATTTAGGGAATTAACAGGTACTATATAAAGCCCCTGAGACACTCTGTAGTCCTTTAATCTACCAAGCTCCTGATCTCTAAAACCCTGCCCTGCGTAAATCAGGGCCTTACCGTCTATTTTTCTTCCCTTTATCTTTCCATAAAAGACCGCCTCGTAGTCATCGGCTTTTATCTTCAGGGCATCAATCAAAACCCCGTCATCTTTAACCCTGAAGGCTAAGGCCATGCTTCTAATCTTACCAGCAGGGAAAACTATACCCCTGTATGAGAGGTCTTCCATCTTTAAGTTATAAAGATAAATCTCTCCAATGGCCATGTCTCCATTACCACATAGATTCAAAGAAAGGATACCCTCTTTTACTGCCCCTATATAACGGGAGATGGAAAGGTCCTGAACCTTTATGGGCTCTACCTTAATGCATCCTTTAACATTATCTGAAGAAACCATACCCTCTGCCTCAATTCTGCCACCGCCAAGTTCCGTATTCATTGTAAAACCAAGGGATTTCAGATAAAAAAGATAGGGGTTAAGCCTTAACTCAGTGTCGTAAAGGTTAAAGAGCTCTTTACTTTTATAACCCACATGGATACTCTCTATAAGAATGCGGGCAGGAAGGGCCCTTTCTAACTTGTTAACAGTGAGTTGAACTTCCCTGCCCATCTCTGCCTGAACCTGGTTTAGCCCTTTTTCAAGCCACCTCTCAGGAGCTAAATGAAAGGCAAACAAGGGAAGTGAGGCAAAAACAAACAAGGCGACTATGACCAATACCCTCATAACCTCAAAACAGGGCAACCTGCCCTTTTATCTCGTAACGCTCAGGCTCTTCAAAAAGCCTTATCCTGCCAAACTCTCCATCAAAACCTGGTCTGATGTTTACCCTTCCCTGGCGCATCCTGTTTATACCCTCTGCTATCTCCACACCGCCTGACCTTTCTATGTCCTCAAGGGCTGCATCATTCAGGATGTAAAACTCAGGTCCCAGCTCTGTTATCATCTTCATATAAAGCTGCTGGACCCTTTTTGAGGAGACACCCACCTTTAGTGCCTCTGAGATGACCTCCTGAAGGGGAATCAATGATACAAAGGGTCTTGCACCAGGGGGCCTTTCCCCGTAGGGTCTGTCTGAAAGCTCATAAACCCTGTGTGCAACACCAAGGGTCATCTTCTTTCCACACACAGGGCAGCGGTTACCCTGCTTCAGGGTCTCTTCAGGAGAGAGACATACCCCGCAGGCCCTGTGTCCGTCAAAGTGATACTTTCCCTCTTCAGGGAAAAACTCTATGGTTCCATCAAAGTTTTTCCCCTCTTTTATTGCCTCGTACAGGGCGGCGTAGGAGGGCTCAATGCTCATTACATTTGCCTCCCTGCCTATCTTAAGGGGTGAATGGGCATCGGAGTTTGAGATTAAAAGGATGTTGTCAAGCCCTGAAAGCATCCAGTTCATGGGTGGGTCAGAGCTAAGGCCCGTCTCTATTGCGTATATCCGTTCCGTAAGCTCTTCAAAGCACTCCTTAAGGCTGTCAAAGCCTGACACAGAGCCGAACACCGAAAAATGAGGTGTCCAGGCATGGGCAGGCACCACCAGAGACCTTTCACTTACTTCAAGGGCAATCTCCATGAGCACCTTTGCGTCAAGACCCAGTATGGGACGGCCGTCGGAGGTAATGTTTCCAACACGGTCAAGTCTTGCATTAAAAACCGCAACATCCTCAAGGGTGGGCATGATGATAAGGACATGTATCTTTCGTGTCTTACCTGCCTTTGAATAGATGCAACTTATCTCAGCGGTTGGGACAAAAAAGACCTCTTCAGTGCATGTGTCAGGCAGGGTCTCAGGAGGCTCCTTCAGTCTGTAAAGCCCCTTTTCAGTAGGCTCAAGCCCCTCGTTTAGCTCTTTAAACCACTCTGGATGGGTGAAATCCCCTGTTCCCATAAGGCCGATGCCCTTAATGGCAGCCCAGTAGGCAATTGAAGGTAGGTTCATCTGCTTTGAGGTGGCCCTTGAGAAGCGCGAGTGTATGTGAAGGTCAGCAATAAGCTTCCCCTTTAGGGAAAGTTTAAACCCTTTCATTTAACCCTGGTTACCCCTTCCTGTGCTGTGTGTTTCATAGATTATACCATCAACGATGAAGTAATAGGAAATCACCTCTCCCTCATCTCTCTCATAACCGTTTTTATGCTTTTTGAAAGAAGGGATGGATTGTTGGAGGGGAGTCTGAAACTCATAAAGGCTGTCCCTTTTTCAGGAACCAGGGCAAGATGAAGGAGATAGGGTGTAAGGAATTTGTCTTTTCTTTTAAGATACATAGAGGCTTCCTTTGTCCCTGAGGGTGATACAAAGACTCTGTAACCCGAAAGGTCTGAAACCTCAAGCTCCTTTAACTTCCCGTTCCTTAAAGCTGGATTGGCCCTAAGTTCAGAGTCTCTAATAAGGTGAAACTCTGTGGGAAAACCTCCTTTAAGAAAAAATATCAACTCAAGTCTGTCGCGGCTTCCCCTTAACAGGGCAAAGGGCATATAAAGAAGGCTCTGCCTTGGCAAAACCGTAACCAGCGCCTCTACCCTCTGAAAACCACTCACCCTGTACTCTGCCCTGAACCCAATGGTGCCGCCAAGCCAAGTGTAGCTTTTATCAGCCGGTCTCAGGGTGCCCTCGAGCATCTCTCCTGTAGCCTTGATTATCTTAAGGTTCTTCCTTCCTCCACGGTAATAGGCGACAACCAGAAGGATGGAAAAAAGAAGCAGTGCACCAAAGACCCCTGCATTACTCAGAGAACTGGACAACCTCTACCTCCCTATAGGCAAGAAACCGACTTGAAAGCTCATCGGTTATGCCCTTCTGGACAGTCCAGGCTATGGGCACACAGCCTGCACAGGATGGAAGTCTTCTTTTGAAGTCAATCCTTACGACTATCTTCTGCTCCTTTTCAATGTAATCCACTGCCTTTACGACACCAAGCTCAAACAGGCTTGCACCTGTTTCAGGGTCTTTTACACTCCTGAGGATCTCTATTATATCATCCCTGTCTGGTATCTTTTTCATCTGTGTCAGGAACAGAACTCCTTAAGAAAAACCGAGGCTATCTCACGGTCTCTCTCCCTTGGCGGTGCCTTATCACTGAAAAAGGGAACCTCGTAAACAGGCAACCCCCTTACAACCTCCATAAACTCCTCAAGCACCTCCTTTTTTACAGAAAGGATGTCTGACTTGTTAAATACAACCAGGGAGATATCCATCCCGAGCCTCCGAAGGTCCCTGATTATGTCAGCACCCTCCCTTATGGAGAGTTCATCATAATTGAGGACAAGTACATTCCTGGTTTTGTTCCTGTCAGTAAGGAGTTTCAAAACCCTCTCAGAAAAGGCCCTCTGCTGCTCAAGCTCCTTTATCACAAGGTCATCCTCCTCAGTGATGGCCACCCCTTCAGGGAATGCCTCACTGCCCTTAATGTGCGCAATCTCAGCCCTTCGTTTTATGATCTTTCTTCTTAGCCCCTTTAATTTTTCTATCCACCTTACCGTGGCAGCAGGCAGAGAGAAAAGCCTCATGGTAAGTCCTGTTGGTGGTGTGTCAATCACGATGTAGTCTGTTTGTTCAGACCAGTGTCTTACAATACTGTCTAAGGCACTAAGCAGTGCAAACTCCTCCATGCCTGGTGAGTGTTTAAGCACATCAAACATATCCTCAAGCCCGATCACCGTGAGATACCTGTAGGTGGAGTTCATCTTCTCTGTGGTCTCACGAAGAAACCTCTTAAGCCACTCCTCCTCATCCACCTCTTCAACATAAAACCCCTCTCTTAACTGCATTACACCCCTTCGGGGCTCAAGGCCAAAGAAGTCAAACACATTGTGAGCAGGGTCAAGGGATGCAAGATACACCCTGCTACCGTCTCTTGAAAGCAAAGAGGCGAGGCTTGCAGAAAGGGTGGTCTTACCAACTCCACCTTTACCGAGAAAAAGTATCAATCCTTTCATCAGGGTTATCCAAAATCAAGCACTCCGAACCACTCGGCAAGTTTATCATCAAGCCCCTGTGAGCGTGACAACATCACCATCAGCTCACGCTCCATGTACGGAAGCAGTGCCACCCCCACAAAGGACGAAGGGGCAGGAAGACCCACAAGCGAGCCGACCATCACAAGCGAAAAGGTGTTTTCCATCTCCTTAAGCTCAGCCTCCAGCACAGTGGTTGCCGAGTCAGCAAACCCCCTTGCAAAGAGCCTTGATGCCTCAAGGAGCCTTTTAAAAAATCCCCTGTTACCTTTCTGCTCTGACACCCTGAGGCGCCTCCCTCGTTTCCGGCCTGAAGAAGTCATAAATCAGAAGAAGGTTTAGTGCAAGCATAACCACTGTCATGGCGCCAAGAACCAATGCCTGAGCAGGGCTCTTTTGGTAAAAAACCGGCACTGCATTCAGGAGATACCAAAGGACCGCAAGTGTTACGGTAAGCCAGAGAAATAGCGCAGGTATAAGGATGTTAAGCCCCCGTACCTTCTTCACCCTGATAGCCCAGGCTGCAGCAGTCATAAGCGCAATAGAGGCAAGCATCTGGTTTGCCCCACCAAAGGCAGGCCAGATGGTGGTCCAGGCTCCACTCCAGGCAAGCCCAATACCCACGAAGGCTGGCACAGTGGAGGCAACCCAGCGGTTGGTAAGTCCCCTGTAAAGTATGGGCGCACGGCTCTTCAGGGGCTCCAGTATCTCTGTAAAGGTGTACCGGGCAAGACGGTTGGTGGTATCAAGGGTGGTCATGGCAAAGGAGGCAACCCACATGGAGGCAAGAATCACCATAAAGTCCTTTGGCAGATGAAGCACGCTGTTTGTTACAGAAGCATAGGACTTTGAAAATATACCGATCGGTCCACCCACTGACTTGGCAGCTGATATGTAATTCTTTGCAAACTCTGCACCGCCTGCAGAAAGCAGAGATGCCTTCTGAGGTGTAAGCACGGTCATGCCGTAGGCACTTATAACAACCACCACGAGGGTTGAGAGGAAGCCCTCGGTAAGCATTCCACCATAACCGATAAAGAGTCCATCCCTCTCATCGGATAGCTGTTTGGATGTAGTGCCAGATGCCACTATAGAGTGAAAGCCTGACAGAGAGCCACAGGCAATGATGAGGGGTATTACAGGCCAGAAGGGGGTTGGCCTTCCTGAGACCACAGGTGCGCTGTAGACCGTGGTGGCCGGGACAGTGATCCCCTTAAAGGAAAGCACCACCGCAAGCCCTCCTATTACAAGCCCGCCCACCAGAAGCCAGGCATTTAGATAGTCCCTTGGCTGAAGAAGGATGTTTACAGGGATGGATGAGGCAATAATTATATAAAAGAAAAACACCACAAGCCATGTCTTGTAGCCTGCCAGAATGGGTAGCTGCTTTCCAAGCACAATGGATGCAATCAAAAGACCGATACCAACAAGGGTGGCAAGCCTGAACTCCATCTTCACCCTGTATAGCAGATAGCCTAAAAACAGGGCAGAGCCAATCTTAAACAGATAGGCAGTGGGCACACCGGGCTGTTTAACATAGAGCTTGCCAAGCACTGCTCCAAAGGCGGCAACCACCAGTATGAGCACAAAAAAGATAAAGAGAGAAAAGGCATATCCGGTGCGTTTCTTTATGACCCTGCCGGCAATCCACTGCACTGAGTGTCCATCGTATCTTACAGATGACATAAGAGAAAGATAATCATGCACTGCACCTATGAAGATATTTCCTACCCATATCCACAAAAGCGCAGGCAGCCACCCCCATGCAAGGGCAATGGCAGGGCCAATGATGGGTGCAGCACCTGCCACAGAGGCAAAGTGATGCCCAAAAAGCACATACCTGTTTGCAGGCACAAAATCCACCCCGTCGTAAAGCCTCTTTGATGGCACCTCCCTTTCAGGCTCACCCACTACGGTGTGTCTTAGATAACCACCATAGCCACGGTAAAGGACAAAGTATATAACGAGCCCTGCAACAAGCAATACCGTTGCGTTCATAGTGTTACCTCCGGGTTTGCGTTGATTGCGTTTATTGCGTTGATAGCGTTTGTCGCGTTCATTGAGTTCATTGCGTTAATTTTTTAAAGAGTTCTTTGTGTTCAAATTATACTATAAAAACAGGATAAATCCAAAAAATAAAAATTCTAAATCCTAAATAAATTCCAAATGGCAAATTCTCAATTCCAAAGATTACAAAAAACCACAGAGAGCACAGAGCACATAATAAACAAAAATTCTAAATCCTAATCTCTAAATCCTAAACAAATTCCAAAATCCAAAATCATAAATCTGAAATCTTAAATCTTAAATCTTAAATCTGAAATCCTTACCTCCTTCCCTTCATCTTTCTCTCTATCTGGCTGCAGATTCCGTGTAACATCCTTACCTCCCAGGGTGCAAGCCCGGAACGGCCAAGTAGGTGTTTAAGGTTACGCATTATCCGTGCCTCCATATCAAGGTCTCCTCTCGGTATGTACTCAAGCAGCCTCAGTGACTTACGGATATGGCCAAACAGTGCCTGAAGCTCCTTATAGGGCACCAGCTCAGGCATGTCAGCCCTGAGGGTTGCTCTTGAAAGCTCATAGGCAACTATCAGCACTGCCTGTGCAAGATTAAGCGAAGGTGCCTCCTCATTGGTAGGGATGTAAAGAAGAAATCCGCATTCCTCAACCTCTTCGTTCGTAAGCCCCCTGTCTTCCCTTCCAAAGAGCACTGCCACAGGGTTTTTCTCTGCAGCCCTTCTTATCCTCTGAACTGCCTCCTGAATCGGGAAAAAGAGCCCTCTTTTCTTACCTGTTCTTCTGGTGGTTCCAACAACCAGGGCCTTGTCAGCTATTGCCTCTTTGAAATCTCCATAGGTCTTTGCTCCCTTAAGCACATCCTCGGCATGGCAGGCAAGCCAGAAGTCGTGCCCCTCTGCAAACCGCTCCGGTGGATTGACAAGTTCGAGGTTTTTAAACCCCATGTTTTTAACAGCCCTTGCCGATGCACCTATGTTTCCGGGCTCACGGGGCTCAACGAGTACAAAGTGTATGTTTTCCTTCCATTCAGCGGTTTCACCCATTGGTTTTTTTATTTTATAAAATTCTCCTTCTGTAAAGCATGACTCCAAGGGAAAGTATAATCACCCCTATCACAAAAAGCCAGAGAAGCCTGGGGAATAAAATCCCCAGTCCTGCCCCTCTTAAAACCATGCTTACCCCTATGTCCATAAACTGCTTTAGAGGTGATACCACCGTAAGAGACCTTAAAAGGTCAGGCAGTGCCTCGGGCGGTACACATCCACCTGAAAGCAGTATCATCGGGGCAAAGATAACGATGGCAAGCATCCCTATCTGGCTAAACCTCTTTGCCACAGAGGCAATAACAAAGGAAAGCCCAAGCGTAGAAAGCATGTAAATGGTTGCAACCAGCAAAAACTCCCAGAGTGCTGCCCTGACCGGAAATCCAAGCCATCCCTTAAGGACGAGCTCATAGGTCAGTGTCATCATAAAAAGAAGTAACCCAAGAGAGGAAAGCACCTTAAAGAGTATCAGCCTGCCTGTGCCAAGGGGCGATATCATTATCTGCTCAATGGTGCCA
>WFMM01000011.1 GCA_015484595.1 Nitrospirota bacterium
CTACCTGAAACTGAGGTGGGAGCGATATGTTGTTCAGTTCAGCCGCTACGACCAGATAAGACTCTTAAGGACATTCTCAAGACCCCTCAGTCTGCACTGGATAAGAAGCCAGGGTGTAAGAGGCTGGGTTCTGGCTTTTCTTTTGATTGTCATTGCCTCGGTCTTCTTTGTGATTTTTATAAAAAAGAGGATGTCAGGAAAATTAAGCCCTGCCTCAAGGCTATTTTTGAAACTTAAAACCACATTTGGAATAAGAGAAAATCTTACCCCCCTTGAGGTTTCAGAGGTTGTTACGAAGAAAGAGCCAGGGCTTAAAAAAACAGTTGAAGAGTTTATTGAGCTTTACATCAAAACGCGCTTTTCCAGAACCCCACCAAAAAACAGCACTTACCAGATGAAAACCCTGCTTAAAAAAATAAAGGAGAAAAAGTGAAAGTAGTGTCTCATTCTGTGAAGCACTTCATTCTCTTTAAAAAACAATGTCTATATTATTAAAATATAGAGTGATAATCTTCATAATAGAATGATAATCTTCATAACAGAGGTGGATTATGAAAAGGTATAGGTTTTCTGTTGGTATTTTAATCTCTTTGCTTTTTATATTTTTTAATGTAACCACTTTAATGGCCTCTGGTAGAGTAATTAAGCTTGACTTTGAAGGGGCTCTATCCAGAAAAGGTGTTCCAGATGGCTGGAAACTAAAAAGCAGGTCAGGCAAAGCAGAATACAGAGTAATGGAAGAAAATGGTGAAAAGATACTTTATTTCCGTGGTGAAGATGCCTCCTTTTCAATTGAAAGAAAGATTAGCCTGAATGTAAAAGAATATCCATATATAAAATGGAAATGGAAGGTAATAAAGCTTCCCGCAGGTGGTGATTTTCGTCACAGAAGGACCAATGACCAGGCTGCTCAGGTAATGGTGCTTTTTGAAAAAGGAAGAGCTATAAGCTATATCTGGGATACCACCGCACCTGAAGGCTCTGTAATGGAGGAATCAGTTCCCTGGCCTTTTAGTATAAAAATAAAGGTGCTTGTGCTAAAGTCAGGCTCAAAGGACTTAAACAAATGGATTACAATTGAAAGAAACATATACGAAGATTATAAAAGATTGTTTAACAAAGAACCTGGCCTTGTAAAGGGAGTCAGAATTCAGTTAAACTCACAGCATACGGGTAGCATTGGAGAGGCCCTTTTTGGTAGTATTGTTTTTAAGGGAGATAATTGAAAATGTCACTCAGAGATGATTTTGAAAGGCTGCTTGATGAATCAGTAAGGATTCACGGGCATCTCTGTCCAGGACAGGTGCTCGGAGTCAGGATGTCCATTTATGGGCTTGAGAAGATAGGCATTGCCGACCCAAAGGGTGCTGACCGTAAAAAGCTCTATCTCTTTGTTGAGATTGACCGTTGTGCAACCGATGCCCTGCAGTCTGTTACAGGCTGCAGTCTTGGAAAACGCTCAATGAGGTTTGTTGATTACGGAAAGATGGCCGCCACCTTTGTAAATCTTGAGACCGGCCAGGCGGTGAGGGTTGTGGCTCGTGAGGAGGCAAGGGAAAAGGCAAAGGAATACTTCCCTGACATTGAGAACAAGTATCAATGTCAGCTTGAGGCTTACAAGATAATGCCTGATGATGAGTTATTTTATCATCAGTATGTAAAAGTCGAAATCCCAAAACAGGACATGCCGGGTCGTCCGCTCAAAAGGGTCAAGTGTGATAGCTGTGGAGAGTATGTGCAGGATATGAGAGATTTGAGCGTTGATGGAAAGACCCTCTGCAGAGCCTGTGCTGAGGGTGCCTATTACAGGCCTCTTTAGTTACTTATACTCCTTGAAGGTAAGGGCCTTTAGGTTAACTATGGCATCGGCAATCTTTTTGTGGGCACTGGTTATCAACCTCTGAACCGTGCCACGAGAGATGCCCATCCTTTTTCCAGCCTCTTCCTGTGTGAGCCCCTCAAGGTCACAGAGCTTTATTGCCTCAAGCTCGTCCTGAAAAAGGGTAACTGTCTCCAGTTCTGACATGGGAATGGCCCTTGGCTTAAATATCTCGCCCCTGAAATCCTCAAAGGGACAGCTACACCATCTTGATTTCTTTCTTCTTGGCGACATAATTCCTTCACTTATATTTAAACAGCAAACATGAAAAAGTATCAAGTTTCTTTATCTAAAGCCTCAACGCAAGACTGATGTGTTTGCAAGAACTGGTGCATTCAAGGCATCTATTACATTCTGTATGGGCAGGCTGAAGGGCTGGATTTATTCCAAAGGAGCATATCCGTTCGCATCTGTTACAGGATACACATTTATCCTTGTTAACTTTTATGTAAATACCTGAGAGTTTATTTAAGAGTCCAAGTACCCCGCCAATTGGACAGAAGAGTTTACAGAAAGGACGATGGCTGAAGATTGACAAAAGGACAATAACAAAGAGAAACACCAATGAAGTTAGTGCCAATGTGCCCTGAGGGGTTTTGAACAAAATCGGTATGCCTGCTGCGGTCTGCCAGATGCGATTTATCGTCCCACTTGGACAGATTTCACAGAAGAACAGACGCCTCGTAAGGTAGGGTATCAGGATCACAAGAACCAAAAAAAGAGGTATCCTTAAAACTCCAAAGCCTGTGGGTATTTTAAACTTTTTAGAGGGAATCTTACAAAGGAGATCCTGAACGAAACCAAAGGGACATAGCCAGCCGCAACCCCATGCCCCAAAGAGTGCTCCAAAGAACAGAAGCATTGCCAGTGCGGCAATCACAGAGCCAAGGATCTTCGTAATCATGGCTGTTCCAAAGATACCACTGAATATTCCCATTGAAGCAAAAACTGCCCCTCTTTCAATAATTATCAGAGGGCATGAAAATGTTGAGGCAATGCAGTTTGAGCATTGAAGATACCCACAGGGGATAAAACGGAGAAAGGACAGGAAATAGGCATTAGAAAGGACAAGGGAGATGGTCTGTATGGTAGGTCTTTTTTTGAAAAATTTTAATAGGGTCTCAAATAAATGTCCTTTCATAATGCCCTTTTCCCCGTCCGTTTATCTGAAAGGATAGCTTTGTTTATATCCGTAACTCCTCATCATAAAAGGAGGAAACGAAGCGGTCCTTTTACATGGTTTCAGCGTATATCCAAGCGTAAAGGCACTCAAAACTAACAGAAAGACCCATACGAGTTTGAACCATCTGCTTTGAGACACTCTGAGCTACTCCTTTTAGACGGAATACAGTTCAGGTTCAAGGGAAGCATCGATTACTTCCATCTTTCCCACTATGCCTACCAGTTTCTTACCCTTGACAACAGGTATGATGGTAAGATTCTCTGAAACCATCAGCTCAACAATCCTGTCCAGGGGGGTATCAGGGTCAATGGTTACAGGACTGGACATAATGTCGTCCACAACGATGCTGTCGATTTTTTTACCCTCTTTAATGGCATGCAGGATATCATTTGCTGTTACCACACCAATTACCTCTCCATCGTCATTTACCACTGGCAGGCCTGGACAGTTGGTGGACATCATTTTAAAGACAAAGTTCCTTCCGGTTGAGCCACTCTTAATCCTTGACCTTTTACACATTATCTGTTTTGCCGTTATCATTGTAATCCTCCTTTTTGTCAAAAATTTTTATTAGTGATGACCACAGCCTGTGCCGTGTCCACCGCATACATCTTCAGGCGTAACCTCTCTTAACAGTTCCTTTTCCATGAGCTCAATGTTACCCTTTACGGTCTTTGAAACTGCCTGATAAACCCTTATGCCTGCACGGTTAAGACCAAAGAGAGCCCCCTTTCCGATACCGCTTACAACCACTGCATCCACTTTATCGTCACCTATGGCCCTGAGAGGGCTACAAAAACCGTGGGCATGATGGGAGTCGTTGTTCAGGATAGTGTTTACCTGTTCTGTTTCTGTATCGTAAACAACGAAGTATCTTGCAGTTCCAAAATGACCATAGAGCTCACTTTCAATACCATTGGCCTCAAAAACCGGAAAACATACCTTCATTGCTACCACCTCCTCATAAGATTATCTTTTTTAAATAAATTTAATTATGTGCATATACACATTATAATATAATTGTGTGCATATGTCAATAATAAATTTATAGAATGCAGAAAAAGGGTATTTCAAAGTATAATATTCCTATGTCCAGAGAAAGAGATGATGTTGTTTCGATATTTAAGTCTGCCCTGGAGGCGGTAAAGCCAGAAAAGGCGGTCAAGGAGGGTATTAAGGCTCATCTTAAAAGCTACAGGAATGTAAATAACCTCTACCTTCTTGCCTTTGGAAAGGCGGCCTGCACTATGGCAAAATCTGCCCTGACGGTTCTTGAAAACAGGATTTCAAAAGGCTATGTTATCACCAAATACCACCACTGCAGGTGCTTTTCTTTTCCTGACAAGATTGAGGTCTTTGAGGCAGCCCATCCTGTGCCAGATGAAATGGGTGTTAGGGCCACAGAGCATGCACTTCGGGGGCTTTCAAAGGCTACTGAAAAGGACCTGGTGCTGACACTAATTTCTGGCGGTGGCTCAGCTTTACTCTGCTCCCCCTTTCAGGGGCTTACCCTTGAAGACAAGATGAATACCACAGAGCTCCTTTTAAAGGCAGGGGCAGACATATTTGAGCTTAACACGGTTAGAAAGCACATCTCCTCTGTAAAGGGCGGACGGCTTGCAGAGACCCTCCATCCAGCCAATGTGCTGTCTTTAATAGTGTCAGATGTAATCGGAGACAGGCTTGATGTAATTGCCTCAGGTCCCACCACACCTGATCCTACAACCTATCAGGATGCTTTAAGGGTGGTTAAAAAATACGGTATAGAAAAGGACCTACCCCCGAGGGTGTTAAACCTGCTTCAGAGAGGAGCAAGGGGAGAACTCCCTGAGACCCTTAAGCCAGACTCCAGCGTGTTTGAAAGGGTAGAAAACCACATAATCTCAAGTAACCGTCACTGTCTTGAGCAGGCAAAAACAAAGGCCGAGGAATCAGGCTATCAAGCCGAGGTGCTGACGGATAGCCTTCAGGGAGAGGCAAGGGATGCTGCAGAGTGGCTTTTTTCAGAGGTCAAAAAGAGGTTCCACCTTAAAAGACCACTCTGTATTATCACCGGTGGTGAGACAACTGTGACAGTTAAGGGTAATGGTCTTGGCGGAAGAAACACGGAGTTTGCCCTTTCCTTTGCAATGAAAATAGACGGCTTAAAAGGGATAACCCTGCTTTCAGCAGGCACTGACGGAACCGACGGCCCCACTGATGCAGCAGGTGCTGTGGTTGATGGTGAAACAATAAAGAGGGCGAAAAGCCTCGGGCTTGAACCTGTCGATTACTTAAACAGAAACGACTCTTATAATTTTTTCAAAAAAACAGGTGAGCTTCTCATCACAGGCCCAACAGGAACCAATGTAATGGACATCCAGATAGTTCTCATAAGACCATGAGCAAAGTCGTAATCTTCACAGACCTTGACGGCACCCTGCTTGACAGTAAAACCTACAGTTATGCTGATGCCTTAGAGGCCCTAAGAGAGATTAAAAGACTAAACATCCCTCTCATTATAGTATCAAGCAAGACGAGGGCAGAAATAGAGCTTTACAGGAAAAGACTCTCAAACACCCATCCTTTTATCTCAGAAAACGGAGGCGGTATCTTTATCCCCGTTGATTATCAGTTTGACCTTAAGATTCCGGAAGATGCTGAAAAAGCCGATGGATACCATCTCATCAGGCTTGGCACTGATTACAGGAGCCTCTGCTTAGCACTTAAGGCACTTAAAAAAGAGGGCTTCAACATAAAGGGCTTTGATGATATGGATTTAGAGGAGATAATGGAGCTTACAGGTCTTTCCAAAAAAGAGGCCATGCTCTGCAGGGAAAGGGAGTTTGACGAGCCCTTTGTGTTTTACGGAAAAGAAGAGACGCTTAGTTTATTAAAGAAAAGGATAAAAGAGATGGGGTTTAATTATACCGAGGGAAGGTTCCTTCATATACTTGGTAAAAACGACAAGGGAAAGGCTGTCAGACTCCTTATAGATTTATACAAAGATGCCCTTGGTGATATCAGGACAGTCGGTCTTGGTGACAGCAGTAATGACTTTGAAATGCTAAAGGAGGTTGATATACCTGTTATAGTGATGAAACAGGACGGAGGTTTTAATGAAAAACTCCTTAAGATTGAAGGTGCACTGAAGAGTTCTCAACCAGGTCCTTCAGGCTGGAATGAGCAGATAAAAAGGATTTTGAAAATGTTATAATATCAGGCAAATGAAGATACGATGCGGCAGAACCACAGGATATGCTTCGCCTGTGAATATTCATTAAGGAGGAGATTCCTATGGAGTTAAAAGAAAAGATAAAACACGAAATAGATTCAATTCCAGAGGAATATCTACCAGAAATTCAAAGATATCTTGAGGCATTAAAAAGAAAAAAAATCAGGGAAAAACAGATTAAAACCATTCATTTAAAGGGTAAGTTTGATAATTTAAATATAAGAAAAATTGCATATGAATAGCTCCATTTTAGTTGATACAAATATATTAATTTATGCTATCGATGCTGATTCAAAGTTCCATAATAGTTTTATTAAGTTTTTGTCAGCAACAGAAATCAGTTTTTTTACAACAATAAAAAATATTTCTGAATTTTTGGTCGTTTTAACAAGAAAGGCCGGGATAGATATACCTGTAACAACCTGTCTGCAGATATTAGATAGCCTTTTATCAAATATTGATATCTTATATCCTGACCCAATGACTTTAAAGACCTTTTATAACTTAATTAACAAATACAAACCTCGTGGTTTGTGGATACATGATATTGAGATAGTTAGTATAGCAATTTCTCACGGTATATCTAAAATAGTTACCAATAATATTGATGATTTTAAACGCATTGAAGAGATAGAAATTGTAAGAATTTAATTTTCATTTGAGGGTTGAGTCCTATGAACAGGATAGAAGAACATCTCAGTAAACTTAAAGCACAGGGCAGGAAGGCCTTTATACCCTACATCATGGCCGGTTATCCAGATGTTAAGACCACAGAGAAGGTCTTTTCCATGCTTCAGGATGTGGGAGCAGATGTGGTGGAACTGGGTGTGCCCTTTACAGACCCCCTTGCCGATGGACCGGTGATACAGGAGGCAGCCAGTGTGGCGCTTAAAAACGGGTTAACCTTAAAGAGAGTGCTTTCACTGCTTAAATCCCTTCGGAGGTCATACAGTCTGCCCGTTGTGCTTATGACCTATTACAATCCAGTTTACAAATACGGTCTTTCGAGATTTTTTAGGGACGCCTCAAAGGCAGGTGTAGATGGATTAATAGTGCCCGACCTTCCACCTGATGAGGCTGATGAACTGATAGAGTATTCACGAAAGTACCGTATGGCCACTATCTTTCTTGCTGCACCGACTTCTACGGATGACCGTATCAGACTGGTCACTGAAAGGTCAACGGGATTTGTTTATTATGTTTCGATAACAGGCATAACCGGTTCAAAGATTCAGATAACCAGAGAGATGGAAAAGATGATAAAAAAGATAAAGAGCTATACAGAGGTTCCGGTCTGTGTAGGCTTTGGAGTCAAGAAACCCCAAGAGGCAAAAAGGATTGCAGAGATTGCAGACGGTGTGATAGTGGGTAGCTCAATCGTTAAACAGATGACAGGTGACCTGAGAAAGCTTCGGAAATATCTAAGGGAGTTAAGAAAAGCAATATAGAACATAAAGCACTAAGCACGAAATACTAAATCCTAAACGATATTCTTTAATGAGCTGGTATTTTCTATTGATTGGAAAATTGGTTTTTAAATTTAGAATTTGTTTAGGATTTAGAAATTAGTATTTAGAGTTTTAAGATAATTATAGGTATTTTATGGCCTGGTTTAAAAAGAGAAACAGTAAAAGTTCAGAAAAAAGGGTAAAGATACCTGAAGGTCTCTGGATTAAGTGTAACAACTGTAAGGAGATTATTTACAAAAAAGAGGTTGACCGTAACCTTCAGGTCTGCCCCAAGTGTAATTACCACTTCCGTATATCCGCCTCCGAGCGTCTCAAGCTCCTTGTGGACTCGGGCTCTGTGCAGGAGTTCGGAGAGGATATCCTGCCCACCGACCCCCTTGGCTTCAGGGATACAAAACCTTACAGCGAACGCCTTAAGGACTATCAGCAGAAGACAGGTCTTAAAGAGGCTGCAATAGCTGCTGAGGCAAAGATAAAGGGGATAGAGGTGGTTGTGGTGGTAGTGGATTTTAATTTCATGGGGGGCAGTATGGGAACGGTGGTTGGTGAAAAGGTGGCACTTGCAGCAGAAAGGGCACTTGATAAGGCTCTGCCCCTGGTAATCGTTTCAGCCTCTGGTGGTGCAAGGATGCAGGAGGGTATGCTTTCACTTATGCAGATGGCAAAGGTATCTGCAGCTATCGGAAGATTAAAAGACAGGGGCATCCCTTACATCTCAATACTCACTGACCCGACCTTTGGAGGGGTAAGCGCAAGTTTTGCCATGCTGGGTGACATCATAATTGCCGAACCACGCAGTCTTATAGGCTTTGCAGGTCCCAGGGTGATAGAACAGACCATTGGGCAGAAACTACCCGAGAACTTCCAGCAGGCCGAGTTTCTCCTTGAACATGGCTTGATTGACATGGTGGTTGACAGAAAGTCACTTAAAGACACAGTAGCTCGCATCCTGAAACTACTGAGATGACATACAGAGAAACCCTGCAATACCTCTATAACCTCACAAAGCACGGCATAAAATTAGGTCTGAAAAACACACAGAGCCTGCTAAGAATCCTTGGAAACCCTGAAAAACAATTCAACTCCATTCATATAGCCGGCACCAATGGAAAAGGCTCCACTGCAAGGATGCTGGCAAAACTCCTTGAAGCCTCAGGATACAAAACCGCTCTTTTTACCTCGCCTCACCTTGTAAGTTTTACAGAGCGGATATCCATAAACGGAGCCGAAATCACAGAGGAGGATGTTGTAAGGATTACAGGCAGGATAAGGGATGCAATCAGGGACAGAGCCGACTTACAGCCTACCTTCTTTGAGTTTATCACTGCCCTGGCCTTTTACTACTTTGCTGAAAACTCTGTTCAGTGGGCGGTTGTGGAGACAGGTATGGGTGGCAGGTTTGATGCAACCAATGTGCTGATGCCCAGGGCCTCGGTGATAACCGACATAGGAATGGACCACAGCGAGTTCCTTGGTGAAAGCCTTGACAGAATTGCCTGTGAAAAGGCAGGAATTATAAAGGAATCCGTCCCTGTAATAACCACCAATCAAAAAAAAGAGGCAATGGATGTGATAAAAACAAAGGCCGAGGAGACAGGAAGCGAGCTTTATGTTTATAAGAGGGATTTCTTTACAGAAAAGGAGACAGAAGACAGGGGAATCTTCTTTGACTTTTACTCAAAAAGGCCCTTTGAGTTTACCCTGAAGGATGTAGGGCTTACAATTTACGGGAGACACCAGATAAGAAACGCTGCACTTTCACTTCAGACCCTGCTTTTGGTGTCAGACCAGGGCAGACCAGCACCAGAGGTGATTTTAAAGGCACTGAGGGAGGTAAGGTTTCCAGGCCGCTCTGACATAAGACGGATTAACCAGAGGGATGTAATGTTTGACGGTGCCCACAATCATGATGCCTCAATGGCTTTAAGCAGGACCCTGAGAGGACTTATTGACTCTGGCACATACGAATCAGTGGTCCTGGTCCTTGGAGTTATGTCAGACAAGGACACAAGGGGCATAATAGAGCCCCTCACAGAGGTCTCGGATACCCTGATTCTTACAAGGGCATCCTATGAGAGGTCAGCCTCTGTTAAGAGGCTAAAAGAGACCCTTTCGGAGATACTGGGAGTAAATGGAAATCCCAAAGTTAACACGATACAGACAGATACCGTAGAGGAGGCGCTGAAAGAGGCTGAGAGATTAACAGGTGAAAGGGACCTGATAGTGGTAACCGGTTCCTTTTACACAGCAGGTGAGGCACTTGAGGTCTGCGGCTACAGGTCAGTCCTTGGTGACCTGAGGGAGGTAAGGTGAAAAGCACATTGATAGCACTGATAATCGTTGCGTCATTGTGGATGCCAGGTGTTGTGTTTTCAGAAACCACCATAAAGGCAGAAAACTTAAAGCACGACAGACTCAACGACATATACCATCTAAGGGGCAATGTCTTTATAAAAAAGGGTGACCAGATAATCAGGGCAGACAGCATTGATTATTTTAAAAAGACCGAAACCGTTAAAGCCCTGGGTAATGTCTATTACGAAGACCAAAATGTGGTTATTCATTCAGAAAGGGCTGAAATAAACACCAGAGAACGAACAGGTGTGCTATACAATCCCGAGTTGCTTTTTAAGGACGATAACTATCGTATCCGGGCAACAAAAATTGAAAGGATAAGTGAAACAGAATACATCCTTTACAATGTCAGCGCCACCACCTGTAACCCGCCTGTGCCTGCCTGGTGTTTCAGCTCAAAAAAGGCAAAACTAAAGATCGGTGACACCTTGAAGGCATCCAATGTTACCTTCAGGATAAGGGATATACCCATCCTCTACACCCCCTATCTGATTGCACCTGTGCAGACTGAGAGAAAATCCGGGCTTTTGTTTCCCACCATTGGTGTTAACAGTGAAAACGGCATTTTATGGCGACAGCCCCTTTATCTTGTTATCTCTGACAATCGAGATGCCACCTTTTACCTTGACCTTCAGGGTAGAAAGGGCGTTGGTGAGGGACTGGAATACCGATACATTGAAAGGAATATAGGCGGAGGGAATGTCTGGATTTATCACATTAAAGACAAACAGACAGGTAATCATTACTACGAATTTGAATCTGGACACATGCTTAGCAAACCACAAGGAACCACTGGATTTCTTAAGATAAACCTGATTAATAAGGTTGATTTTTACAGACAGTTCAGCCATAAAGTGCAGGCATGGTCAAGCAGGTTTCTTGCATCCACAGGGCAGATTGCCTACAGCACCGACGACTATCAGGTCTATCTGGATGGCAGGTTCTGGCAGGACCTGAGGAGCAACCACCAGACAGGCCAGATTCATCAACACATCCCTGAGGTGGGTCTTTATCTTTACCCCCATAAATTCAACTCCCTTTATCTGTCTTTAAAAACAGCCCTTACCTCGCTGTATTCAGAGGACTTAAGCAGGGTATACAGACTTGACCTTTATCCCCGATTAAGGCACACCATGGGTGACATAATCCGATTGAGTCAGTCCATAGGGGTAAGGGAGACAGCCTACTGGATAACCAACACTGACCAGTACCCTGACACTCAGTCAAGGACATCCTTTGATTATAATCTTTCATTAAAGACAGCCTTTGTTAAAAACTATAGCATCCTTCGTCACATCATCGAACCTGAACTCTTTTACACCTTTATACCACAGATTAACAAAGAGATACCCGTGGTTGATTCTGTTGATGTGTACAACAGGGTGTCTCAGGTAAACATCAGATTGAGTAACTACTTTTACAGTAACTCCACCCTTGTAGCATCCTTTAGACTCACCCAGCCCTACGACTTTCACGAGGGCGACAGACCCTTTCAACCACTAAGACTACAGCTTAGGCTCTTTAAACCCCTTGACCTTAATACGGAGTTTACCTACAACAGTGGAAGTGGTCACATTGACAAGGCAAATATCTCACTTTCAATGAATGTGCTGGGTGCAACACTGTCGGTGGGACAGAGGTATTCAAGCCCCTATGAGATCCTCTTTTACACAGGCAGTATCAGCATCCCCATTTCAAAGAAGATCGGTCTTACAGGAAGTGCCTGGTACGATGCAAAGGGAGAGGGACTTAAGAACTACACCGCAGGGCTTTCCTACAACTCCCAGTGCTGGGGCATTAAGATCACCTATGACAAAAGGCCAGGTGATTATTCCATCTTTGTCCTTATACAGCTAAAGGGGCTTGGAGAGCTTAACTTGGCAAGTTTTATATAAGGGACTCTATCAGCGATACTGCCTCATCCACAGTGGTCTTTGTAGTGTCTATGGTTAGCTCAGGATTAACGGGCTCTTCGTAGGGCACATTCACACCCGGCACCGGCCATCCCTCACTTGCCTTTTTGTATATGTCCTTTGGTGCGTGATGTCGGTCTTTCCTTTCCCTTTCCCGTTTTGCACAGGTATTTATGTCGCAGCGGAGGTAAACCTCTTTATAGTTGGTGATTAACTTTCTTGCCAGCTCTCGCCACCTCCTCATGTTGGCGGTTGCATCAATCACCACATTACATCCAGCATCCTGGAGTTTCTTTGCAGTAAAGACCAGTGCCCTGTACACATACTCCCGTTCCTGTTCAGAGTAGGTTGGCTCAGGGGTAACCGTTTTCCTGAGCTCGTCAATTCTAAGGACGACAAAATCAGGATGTTTCTTTACAAACCCCTCGGTTATGGTGCTTTTGCCACTTCCCGGAAGCCCTGTTATCCATATCACCAG
>WFMM01000012.1 GCA_015484595.1 Nitrospirota bacterium
GTCTTTATAAAGCTCCTTCTGTCCTTCTTAAGGGTGTCAAGCACAAGGAGTTCCAGCTCCTTAAGTGCCTCCTCAGAGGGGTTACTGCCAAAGATTATCTCTTTAATGTATTTTTCTGAAAGGAGAAACTTACCCCTCTTTCTGTAAATCCGTGAAAGCTCAAGCAGTGCCCTCTTTGCCTCTGGGGTGTAGGGGTAGTTTTCCCGTAGCTCAAGAAAACCCTTTACTGCCTTTTCAGTCTCGCCTTTTCTGCTCATAATTAGGGCTATGTTTAAGATCGCCTTTCTCTTTATGACCCTGTCTGCTGAGTGTCTTGCCCTTTTAAAGTGCATTAAAGCTGCACTGAGTTTTCCCTCTTTAATTGCAATCTCACCAAGCCCAATGTAGGCCTTTTCCTTTAAAGGGGTCTCGGTAAGAAGGTAATAAAAGGGCTTTGCCCTACGGAAGTTGCCTGTTTTAAGCAGATTTTCAGCAAAGGAAAGCATCACATCAGGATGGGATTGTATGTAATCAGGATAGAGCTTCTGCCCCTTTTTAAAGAGCCCTGCTGCTGTTCTGTAAAGCCCGATCCTGTGAAAGACCTCTGCCTTTCCAAAGAGCACCTCGGGGGTTTTTAGTTTTATTGCCTTGAAGTACCGAAGGGCCTCCTGGTATCTGCCCGACATAAGAAGTGCCTGAGCAAAGTAAATGTATGCCTGCTCGCGGTTTTCAGAGTGTTTGTACTTCTTTATATAGAGCTTGAAGTTTGAGGATGCCTCGTAATAAAAGCCACCCTTAAGATAGGCAAGTCCCCGTGCAAAGAGTGCCTCCCGTCGTAATTCCTCGTCCTTTGATGTAATAAAGGCCCTGTTTAAAAACTCAATGGCCTCAGAATACCTCTTAAGGCCGCTAAGTGCCCTTCCTTTAATGTAATAGTAAAGGGGAAGCTCATCAGGGTCAGGCTCATAGGTCTCGAGGATGTTCAGTGCCTTGTAATAAACTCTTTTGTCAATCGACCTGAGTGCCCTTGCAAGTGGAGACATGGCAGACTCTGTAACAGTAACAGAAAAAACCACTGCCATAATAATAGCAACTAAGAGGCCATATTTAAGGTTATTTTTCATCAGGAAAAGTAAAAGCAACTACCGTGCCAGATGCTAAAGCATTGAAATTAAAGGGAAAATATAGTGAGGCAGTTCTTCAGGCGTTATTTTTTTGACGCAAACTGGATACCCTTTTTCTTCATCTTTTCAACAAGGGTGGTTCTGTTTAAGCCAAGAAGCTCAGCAGCCCTGCTTTTTACACCCTTTGAAAGCTCAAGGGCCTGAAGGATAAGCTTTTCTTCTATGTCGTCAAGTATCCTGTTAAGGTTAATTCCCTCGGGTGTAACCGTAATCTCAGGCTCTGTCAACTCAACATCCTGAAACAGGGTATCCTCTGTCATGGAAGGTGTTATGCTGTGGAACTTTGGAGGGAGGTCACTTACTTTAACCTCCTCACCAGAGTTAAGGATGGTGAGCCTCTCTATAAGGTTTTCAAGCTCTCTAACATTTCCAGGCCAGTGATAACCAAGGAGGACCTTCATAATCTGTTTGTTAATGATAGGCGGGTCCTTCTTTTTCAGCTCCGACTGTTTCTGTAAGAAGAAGTCAACAAGAAGCGGTATGTCTTCCTTACGCTCTCTAAGTGGTGGAAGGTGTATCTGTATCACATTCAATCTGTAAAAGAGGTCTTCCCTGAACTTTCCCTCGTTAACCAGTTCTTCGAGGTCTCTGTTTGTGGCAGCAATGATCCTTACATCAACCTTTATCGTCTTTGTGCTACCTATCCTTTCGAACTCTCGCTCCTGAAGCACCCTGAGTAGTTTAACCTGAAGGTTGGGGTCAAGCTCACCTATCTCATCTAAAAACAGGGTGCCACCGTTTGCAAGCTCAAATCTGCCAATCCTTGTTGTAACAGCACCTGTAAAGGCTCCCTTTTCGTGACCAAACAGCTCACTTTCAAGCAGGTCCTTTGGGATGGCAGCACAGTTAAGGGGGACGAACTTACGGTCAGAACGGCTGCTATTGTAATGAAGTATCTTTGCCACCAACTCCTTACCAGTGCCGCTTTCACCTGTGATGAGCACGGTGCTATCTGTGTCAGCTATCTTTTCAATGAGGTCGTAGATCTTCTGCATCGGAGGTGAGGACCCTATCAGACCGTGAAACTTATACCGCCTTTTAAGCTCCTGTTTAAGACGGAGGTTTTCCTTTTTGATACCGCTGAACTCTATTGCCCTGTTGATGATTATGCCTACCTCATCAAGCCTGAAGGGTTTGGTAACATAATCAAAGGCACCAAGCTTCATAGCCTCTACAGCGTTCTGTATGGTTCCGTGGGCTGTAATGATGATGCATGGGGTAGGGGAGTTAACGGTCTCCTGCATCTCTTTTAATACCTCGATGCCGTGCATGCCCGGCATCATTAGGTCAAGTAAAACCACATCATAGGGGGTGCTCTTTAATGCCTCAAGCCCCTTTACGCCGTCCTCAGCAAGGCTTACCTCATAACCCTGAGATAAAAGGTATTCCTTTAAGACATCCCTTACAGTTGGGTCATCGTCAATAACCAGTATGTTTTTCATATAGTGAAGTTTACAAAAGAAAAACAAAATTGTCAACAGATTGACATCATTTATGTGAAGATCACACCCACCCTGTCTCCTATCTGGATCTGGTAATCTCTGGCTGCGTTGCCACGGTAGACGAATAGCTCAAGCAGTCCGTGGCTGTTTATGAGGCAGTAAAGCTCCCTGTCTTCAGCCTCGGAGTATGAGTTTTTCATCTTTAGTGTCTTTCCCTTAAAAA
>WFMM01000013.1 GCA_015484595.1 Nitrospirota bacterium
AGTTTCTTTGCCACACTGACAGGCCTTGACCCTGCAACCTTTTCAGCCATTGGGCTCGTTGGGCTACTGGCTGGTGCCACCAATGCACCAATTGCAGCAAGCATTATGGCTGTGGAGCTATTCGGGCCTGACATAGCTCCCTACACCTCGATGGTGTGTATTATCAGTTATCTGATAACAGGACACCGAAGCGTCTATCCAAGCCAGGTGATTGCCCGCACAAAGTCTCCAAGCATCTACATAGAGCCTGGTAAGGTGCTTGAGGAGATAGACCACATCGAGATAAAGGCAAGGAAGAGGACCTTTTACGGAATGCTCATAAAGCTGATAGAATATCTTAACGAACTTACGGCAAAGGTACTTAAGAGACTGAAAAAGAAGATTCAAAACCAATGAAAACCAGTGCCTTTTTAATTGCTGCCACTCACTCGGGCGCAGGAAAGACCACCATAACCCTTGGCCTTATCGCAACGCTTAAATCCATGGGGTACAGGGTTCAGCCCTTCAAGGTAGGCCCTGACTTCATTGACACAGGGCTTCACAGCCTTGTGGCAGAAAGGACCTCACGGAATCTCGATCCATGGATGTGTGGCAGCGACTATGTCAGAAGGGTTTTTAGACGGTCTCTTAAGGGAGCCCAGGTTGGCCTGATAGAGGGGGTAATGGGAGTGCTCGACGGTGCTGAGGCATCTTCAGCTTCTGTGGCAGCCATGCTTGGAGTGCCTGTGGTTCTGGTGGTGGATGCAAGGAGTTCTGCGGAATCTGTGGCCCTTCCAGTAAGAGGGCTTATGGAGATTAGAAGGGACATAAAACTGGCAGGCGTGATATTAAACAGAATGGGAAGCAAAAGACACCTTGAGCTTACCGAGAGGGCTATCAAGAAGCACTGTGGCATTCCGGTGCTTGGATGCCTTCGGGCTGACAGAGAGATAGAAATACCGGGCAGACACCTTGGCCTTTATACTGCAGAGGATGGCTGGATAAACGATGATTTTCTTGAAAGACTTAAAGAGCAGATAAAAACAGGGATAGACATTAAGAGGTTGCTTGAATTGACTACGATGGATTTTAACGACGAGCCTTACGGAGAAGAAGCCCCGAAAAAGGAAAAACAGTGCCGAATAGCAGTTGCCCGAGACAGGGCCTTCTGTTTTTATTACGAGGACAACCTCGAGATGCTAAGCAACCAGGGGGCAGAGCTCATCTATTTCAGCCCCCTTAAAGACAGTGAAGTACCCCCTGCCGATGCCCTTTACATTGGTGGGGGATACCCTGAGTTGTATGCCCGGAGGCTTTCACAGAACCACTCCATGCTTCAAAGTATAAAGGACTTTTCAGAAAGTGAAGGCGTGGTATATGCAGAATGCGGTGGGTTTATGTATCTTACACAGGGGATTGAAGACGACAGGGGAAGGTTTTTTAAGATGGCAGGGGTCTATCCAGTGAAAACGAGATTTAAAAACAAAAGGGCAAGCCTTGGTTACCGTGAGGTAAGACTGAAAGAGGATGCACCTATTGGAAAAAAGGGACAGACCATGAGGGGCCACGAGTTTCACTACTCCGAGCTTTCAGAGAAAACGGAATCCCTAAGGAACATCTACCTTGGCGGAGAGGGCTTTCTTAAGGGAAGGACCCTTTCAAGTTACATACACATACACTTTGCATCAAACCCCGGGATACCCTCCCACCTGATAAAGACCATCCTTGGTTGATACAGCCCCATATGCTTCAGAGCCTGATTTGACAAATCTCTTTTTATTTGTTATGTTAGTAGTTACTAACATTAAATTAAAGGAGTGAAGCCATGAAAGGGAAGGTGTTTAAGGTTATAGGGCCTGTTTTGATAGGCATTATTATGGTTTCACCGGTATATGCTCTGACCATATCAGAGGGGCTGAGGTTGTTAGAGAAAAAGTCAAGAGAGCTACGGATAGCAGAGCTTTCAGCTGAGATGGCCTCAAAGGATGTCAGGATTGCAAACTCCTACAGACTGCCCCAGGTGCAGGTTTATGCAAACCAGACATGGCTAAGGTATCAGCCAGAGGCAGAGTTTGGTCTATTTGGTCCAGTGCCAGTTTCTGAAAGAGATTACCTTACCTATGGCTTCAGGGTAAATCAACTGGTTTACGACTTTGGAAAGACAGGCTCAGTGGTTGAGGCATCGAAGCGGATGGTTTCTGTTGAGAGACTGGAGAGGGAAAGAATTCTGAACCTCCTTTCAAAGGACTTCATCAATGCCTATCTTGACCTGCTTGAGACGGAAAAGATGCTTAAGGTATCAGAAAAGGAGATAGAGTCCCTTGAGTCACACAAAAAAGACGCCCAGGCACTTTTTGATGCTGGTGTTGTGGTTAAAAACGACCTTCTTCAGGCTGAGGTCATGCTTTCAGACGCAAGACAGCGACACATAGAGCTTGAAAATCTAAGAAAGATAAGGCTTTCGGCCATTAACAGGATGCTCGGGCTGGACCTCGGTAAACCCTTAAGCACAGCAGAGCCTGAAAAAACGGGCATCGAGTTGCCAAGGAGCCTTCAGGATGCACAGGCAAGGGCAATGGAGAATCGGGTTGAGCTAAAACAGACCGACCTCAGGCTTGATGCCCTGAGAGAACGGCTAAGGGCAATAAGGGCAGACTTCCTGCCCCAGGCATATCTTTCAGGTGGTTTTGAATATCAGGAAAACCGATACATGGTTCACGAGGGTAACTGGATGCTTTTAGCAGGTCTTAAGATGGAGCTTTTTTCAGGTGGCAGGACACGGGCAGAGCTGAAGAAGGCAGAGCTTGAGATACAGAGGCTAAAAGAGGAGCGCCAGAGGATTTCTGACCTCATAAGACTTCAGGTAAAGAGTGCGTGGCTTGAGCTTGAAAGTGCAAGACAGAGACTCAGGGTTACGAAGCAGTCCATAGAGCAGGCAGAGGAGAACCTGAGGCTTCAGAAGTTGAGGTATCACGAGGCAGTGGGTACTGCCACTGATGTAACAGATGCCATAACTCTGCTTACCAGGGCAAAGACCAACTACTGGAGGGCTATCTATGCAGTGAAGAAGGCAGAGGCAGGCCTTCTTTATGCAATTGGCGTAAGGCTGGTAGAGGTTTACAGATAACGGAGGTGAAAGGATGAGCGAAGAAAAAAAGAGCAATCATAAAGGGAAAAAGATAGCCTTCGGGATATTCTTTCTGGTAATAATCTTCGGCCTTGTAACAGGTTTTTTCTATGTTCGTTATAAAAAGACCCACATAAGCACAGACGATGCCTTTGTGGAGGGCTCGATTTATACCGTATCGGCAAGGATTGACGGCACTGTTCAGGCTGTCCTGGTGAGGGACAACCAGTTTGTTAAAAAGGGGCAGTTGATATTAAGGCTCGACAGGGAGCCTTACGAAAAAAAGGTCTCCGAGGCTCGGGCTGCTGTTCAGGCACAGAAGGCAGCACTAAAGGAGCTTGAGGCTGCGCTCAGTGCCCAGAAAAGGAAGGTTCAGGCACAGAAGGCAGAGCTTCAGAGGCGTTTAACACAAAAGAGGGAGCTTGAGGCCCTGCTTAATGTAAGGGATGCAGAGCTAAGGGCAAAACTCGCCCAGCTTAAGCAGAGCAAGAAGGACCTCCAGAGGGCAAGGGCCTTGTTTGAAAAGGGTGTTATCCCTGAGCAGAGGTACGACCATGCAAGGACAGCCTACGAAACCATGGAGGCATCAGTTTCTGCAGCAAGGGAGTTAAAGAGACAGGCAGAGTTAAAGGTAGAGGGCTTTGATAAGGTGATACTTCAGGCACGGGCAGCACTGAAGGCTGAAAGGGCGATCTTAAAAAAGCTTCAGGCATCAATAAAGACGCAGAAAGGCAGGCTAAAAAGAGCTGAAGCCCTGCTTTCCCAGACAGAGCTAATGCTTTCTTATACGAACATCTACTCACCTGCTCGAGGATACATAACCCGAAAATCCATTGAGCCTGGCGAGCAGATTCGCGCAGGTCAACCCCTGATGGCTGTGGTTCCGCCCAGTGGGCTTTACATAATAGCAAACTACAAGGAGACCAAGATAGGCTCCATCAAAAAGGGCATGAAGGTGAGGATTAAGGTGGATGCCTATCCTGAGCTTGAGTTATGGGGAGTGGTTGACAGTATCATGGCTGGCACAGGGGCATCCTTTTCACTTTTCCCACCTGAAAACGCAACTGGCAATTATGTAAAGGTGGTTCAGAGGATACCTGTAAAGATAATCATAAAAGAGGGCCTTGACAGTGCTCATCCGCTCAGGGTTGGGATGTCTGTAGTGCCAACCGTGCTTGTTAAGTAGAGGACCCTCAGGGCAGGATATGTATAAACTCCTGATAGCCATAACCGTAATGCTTCCCACCCTTATTGAGATTATTGACACCTCGGTGGTCAATGTCTCGCTTGACCACATAAGGGGCTCCCTGTCAGCAGGCATTGACGAGGCTACCTGGGCTATTACTGCCTATCTGGTGTCTAACGCCATCATAATACCCATAACAGGATGGCTAAGCAGGGTCTTTGGCAGAAAGAACCTCCTGATTGGCTCGGTGTTGATGTTTACAGGCAGTTCCTTCCTCTGTGGTTCGGCCTGGAGCCTGAGGAGTCTGGTTTTCTTCAGGATCATACAGGGCATTGGAGGGGGAGCGCTTCAGCCCCTTTCACAGGCAATACTGCTTGAGGTCTTTCCACCCTACCAGCACGGTCTTGCCATGGCAATTTTTGGCATTGGTATCATGTTTGGCCCCATCGTGGGGCCCCTCCTTGGTGGATGGATAACTGATAACTGGTCATGGCGATGGATCTTCTACATAAATGTCCCGATAGGGATTCTGTCGGTTCTGCTTACGGTCTTTCTGATACAGGATCCCCCTTACATGAAGAGGATAAAGCAGAGGATTGATTTCATCGGTCTTGGCATGCTTGCCCTCGGGCTTGGTAGCCTCCAGTTTGTGCTTGACAAGGGTCAGAGGGAGGACTGGTTTTCCTCTCCGCTGATAGTTACATTCAGCATAATAACGGTGGTTTCCCTTTCCTTTTTCGTCCTCTGGGAACTCTTCTCAGATAAGCCCATCATTGACCTGAAACTCTTTAAAGACAGGACATTCACGATGGGTAACATACTTATGTTCTTTGCCTTTTTCAATCTCTTTGGAAGCATAGTGCTTTTACCCATCTTTCTTCAGAAGATGATGGGTTACACTGCCTGGCTTGCAGGCGTGGTGCTTGGCCCTGGTGGAGTGGCAACCATGATAGCCCTTCCCATTGCAGGGGCACTTGTTCACAGGACAGACCCGCGAAGGGTGCTCGTTTTTGGTATCCTGGTCAGTGCTTTTTCGACTTATCTGATGTCGCTTTTTAACCTTCAGAGTGATTTCTGGACCTTTGTCTGGCCAAGGGTGGTTCTTGGTGTGGGAATGGGGTTTCTCTTCATCCCACTTACCACAATGACGCTTTCTCACATTAAAAAGGAAAAGATGACCGAGGCCACAGCAATGTACAACCTGCTAAGAAACATAGGTGGCAGCGTGGGGGTGGCCTTCGTTACGACCGTGCTTTCAAGAAGGGCACAGTTTCATCAGTTCAGACTTGTTGAACACATTACACCCTTTGACAGGGCCTATCAGATTGCAAGGAGTAAAACCGAAGCCCTGCTCTCACTTAAAGGGATGCACTTTGTCTCTCCTGATGCCCCCTTGTACGGTGAGCTTCTAAGGCAGAGTAGCCTTATGGCCTTTACCGATGCCTTTTTTCTGCTGTCAGTACTTATGGTCTTTGTCCTTCCCCTTGTGTTTATTATGAAAAGACCTAGACAGATCACCCAGATGCCCATGCACTAAAAAGCCCTTTCTTGACTATATCCTTACAGATATGTCTTAATCTTAAGAGAGCCCCTTATGCTGCTTCATCACCGTTTCATAGAGACCGCAAAGAGACAAAAAGAAAAGACCGCCTTTGTTGACTGTCTTACTAAGAGGCAGCTTTCTTACAGCCGCACCTTGATAGCCTCGTTGATACTTGCCAGGCGATTCCGTGCCCTAAGGGATGGCTTCCTTGGCATAATGCTTCCCACATCAGCAGGTGCAGGGCTTACAGTGATTGCCTCCTTAATGGCAGGTAAGGTACCTGTGATGATCAACTACTCTACTGGAGCAGAGCAAAACGCCAGGTATGCAAAGAGAAAGTGCGACTTCCACACAATCGTTACATCAAGGAAACTGCTTGAGAAGGTCAGATGTCCTGAACTGGAGGGAATGATATTCCTTGAGGATATACTTGATTCCGTAAGCAAGGTTGAAAAACTGAGGGCTGCCACCATATCAAAGATGCCCACAGCGGTTATAAAGAGGCTTTCTGTTAGGGTAAGTGAAAATGACGATGCAGTAATACTCTTTACCAGTGGAAGCGAAAAGGACCCCAAGGCAGTGGAGCTTACCCACAGAAACATCATCTCCAACATCGAGTCCTTCTCTGAGGTGATAGAGCTTTCAGAGAGAGACAGGATGCTTGCCATCTTACCATATTTTCATGTCTTTGGGCTGACCGTTACGCTCTGGGCACCCCTTTATCACGGTATGACCCTGATTACCTATCCAAACCCACTGGATTTTAAAAAGATAACCGAGATTATAAGGGAGCAAAAGCCCTCCATGCTGGTAGGGACTCCATCGTTTCTTAACGGTTACCTAAGGGTTTCAGAGCCTGGTGACTTCCAGAGCATAAGGATTGCAGTAACAGGTGCTGACAAATGCCCAGATGCCCTTCGAGAGGGCTACAGAAAGAAACACGGAATAGAGCTCCTTGAGGGATATGGCACCACAGAAACGGCTCCTGTTATATCAGTGAACCGTCCAGAGGCAAACAAACCCGGAAGCGTTGGCCTTCCCATACCAGGGGTTGAGGTAAGGATTGAGGACTATCAAACCGGTGAGATCTGCCCGCCAAACAGGGTTGGAAGAATACTCGTAAAGGGGCCCAATGTGATGAAGGGCTACCTGGACGACCTCGAGGAGACCTCAATGCGTCTCCGTCATGGCTGGTATGATACCGGTGATATGGGCTATATTGACGAGGATGGTTTTCTCTGGCACGCTGGAAGACTCAAGAGGTTCGTAAAGGTGGGTGGTGAGATGGTCTCTCTGGTAAAGGTTGAAGATGTGTTGCAGAAGCTCTTACCCGATGGCGTGGAGTGCTGTGTGGTAGATGTGCCTGATGCCAGAAAGGGGGCAAGAATCATTGCAGCTGTCACAAAGGAGGTAAACGAAAAGGCCATAATTAAGGCAATGTCAAAGGAGCTTCCAAACATCGCCCTGCCAAGGGAATTTATGATAATAGAGGACCTGCCAAAGATGGGAAGTGGAAAGATAGACTTCAGAAGATGTACTGAGCTTGTGCAGGAAGAACTCTCAAGAGCCTGATACCTCAGGGTGACAGACCTCTTTAGTGATTTGACTTAATTTTTAACAATATGTTATCAATATATGATGAAACTTATCCCTGAGGTAGCTGGATTGATTAGAGAAAAGTTTGACAGGCTCTATTATAAGAGGCGAATTCGGGAACTTGAGCATCAGATCGAGTCATTAAGGAAGTACTTTGATACAAAACTTGATAATCTGGAGAAGAACTTTAACGACAGAATAAATCAGCTTGAGTTCAGGCTCTCACAGCTTGAGGAGTTTCAAAGAAAGAACGAACACCTCTGTAAAGTGCTTGACTCCTGTGACCCTGAAAGGAGAATAAATTAACAAAGGCCGCTATAGTGTAAAATAACATAAAGAATGCGGGCGTAGCTCAGCTGGTAGAGCACGACCTTGCCAAGGTCGGGGTCGCGGGTTCGAATCCCGTCGCCCGCTCCAGGATTAAATTCACGGCGGCGTACCCAAGTGGCTAAGGGAGAGGTCTGCAAAACCTTTATTCGCCGGTTCGAATCCGGCCGCCGCCTCCAGAGAAAAGCCCGAGCCTACCAGAAGGTAAAATCCACACATCCTGCTTATCACTTCAGATAGGATTAACAGGCATTTTTTGTATCCCTTTGGTTAATATATAACATGACTAGCCTTGGCTTTTATGGTGGAGTGGAAACCGTTACAGGCTCTTCCTTTTTGCTTCAGACGCAGGGGCTCAGGATACTTATTGACTGCGGGATGTTTCAGGGTGAGGAGAAATGGGAAGAGCTAAACCGTGCACCCTTTGACTTTGACCCTTTTAGCATCGACTACCTCATAGTGACCCACGGACACCTTGACCACACGGGAAGGATTCCCTTACTTGTTAAGCGAGGCTTTGCGGGCTCCATTGTGTGTACCCCTGGCACTTACGACATTGCAAAGGTGGTTATGATGGATTCTGCAAGACTTCAGGAGGAGGACTATGCCCACTGGAAAAAGATATGGTTAAGAAGAGGTGAAAAACCAAGGCCACCCCTTTACACAACCCTTGATGTCCTTGATGCCATAAGGCTCTTTAACAGGACAGTTAACTATGACGAACCGTTAAGGCTAAACAGCAGGGTCACCATCACCTTCAGGGACGCAGGACACATTCTTGGTGCATCATCGGTGGTGGTGGATATAAAGGGCCAGGGAAGGATAATCTTTTCCGGTGATATTGGAAACACCAGCAAGCCCATCATCCGTGACCCCTGGATGCCTGACTCTGCAGATACAGTGGTGATGGAGACCACCTATGCAGACAGGTTACACAGGGGATTTAAGGAGTCTGTGGAGGAGCTCAGGGATGTAATCAACACTGTTTTTCGAAGAGGGGGAAATGTCCTGATACCTGCCTTTGCAGTAGAAAGGGCACAGGATCTGTTATTTGTGCTCAGGGAGTTGATAAAAAATGGCGATATCCCACCCTGTAAGGTCTATCTTGATTCCCCTATGGGTATATCGGTAACGGATATAATGAGGAGGCATCCCGAATGTTTTGACGAACAGACCAGGACTCTTATAATGAAGGGAGAGGACCCTTTCTGGTTCCCTGGCCTTGAGTTTACCAGGGAGATAGAGGAGTCTAAGAAGATAAACTTTATAAAGAGCCATGCTATAATCATTGCAGGCTCAGGGATGTGCACTGGTGGCAGGATCAAGCATCACCTCAAACACAACATCTGGAGAAAGGAATCTGCAGTGCTGTTCGTGGGATATCAGGCAGAGGGAACCCTTGGAAGAAAGATCGTGGAAGGGAAAAAGAGGGTTAAGATATTTGGCGAGACTTACAGGGTTAATGCAAGCGTGCACACCATAGGTGGTTTTTCTTCCCATGCTGACAGGGATATCCTTCTGAAGTGGCTGAGAGGTTGTGTGGGTGTAAAGGAGGTTTTTCTGGTTCATGGTGAAGATGGACCCAAAAGGTCCTTCAGTAAGACCCTTAAAGCAGAGAAGCTTGCAGAGAAGGTTTACATACCATCCTATGGAGAGAGTTTTTCAGTCTTTGAAAAGAGTATCTAAATTTTTAACCATTTCAACAGACTCGAATCCCTGAAAAGGAGGTGTGTGGTATGAAGGTTGTAGCCTTTAACGGCAGTGCAAGGAAGGGTGGTAACACAGAGGCCCTGATAAAGATCCTGTTTGAGGAGCTTCAGAAGGAGGGCATTGAGACCGAGCTTATAAGCCTGGCAGGCAAAAACCTGTCGGGATGCATTGCCTGTTTTAAGTGTTTTAAGGAAAAGGACAAGAGGTGTCATGGCGTGGATGATGAACTGAACGAGTATATTGAGAAGATGCTTCAGGCTGAGGGAATAATACTTGGCTCACCCACCTACTTTGCAGACCTCACGGCAAACATGAAGGCACTGGTGGAAAGGGCAGGCATGGTGGCAAGGGCAAACGATGACATGTTTAAGAGAAAGGTGGGGGCCTCGGTTGTGGCTGTAAGGCGTGGCGGGGCAACCCATGTGTTCAGTTCCCTCAATTACTTTTTCTTCATCGGTCAGATGATAGTGCCTGGTTCAAGCTACTGGAACCTTGGAATTGGCCGTCAGCCAGGTGAGGTTTTAAAGGACGAAGAGGGTATAAAGACCATGCGTGACCTTGGACAGAACATGGCATGGCTCATAAAAAAACTCTACTCCGAGTCTGAGCTTCGAGAGCCATAGCAGATATTACACCTTATACACTCTGATATGTGGGGCTTTCCGGGGTTTCCCATGGGACATGATGGGGCTGAGGGGTAGCCATCTTCGTGTCTGCTTAAGATTCCCAATAGTGCTGCTACAGGACACAGATACCTGCACCAGAACCTCCTGACCCTCAGGTTTAAAACTACCATCAACAACACAAGTGCCCACATAAGGAGATTTCCGTGAAGGGAAAACAGGGTGAGATAGGGCTCAAAGGTTGCATAATCAGGCTTTTTGCTAACAACCACGAGGGGGATGAGGAGGATTAAAAGCAGATACTTTATTAGCCTTAGACGGCTGTCAGCTTTGGGGTCTACCTTCCACTTCTTCACTCTTAAATTGTCTAAAAGCTCAAGCATTGCACCAAAGGGACAAAGCCAGCCACAGTAAAGCCTCCCAGCAAGTATGAGTGCAAGCAGTGTGGAGCCAACCACCACGATCCACATAAGAGAGGTCGAGTAGTTTCCACAAAGCAGGTTTAAGGGATGTAGCACTGAAAAGGGTGTTGATATGTAAACCCCCACTACTAAAAGGCTTAAAACCAGAAAACCCTTTCTGTAACGGAGGAGCTCTTTTTTCTTCCTCGTAAGGTAGTACATGGAAAGGGCAAGTAAAAAAAGCACGAGGTAGGCAAGGGGTTTGAGTTCAAAGAGAGATGCCCTTTCAGTGGGGGATGTTTTGATCCCGAAGAGCTCCCGGGCAACCCTTCGTGAAGAAAGACGCACTGTCTTTGTCAATGCCCTTACACTAATGGTTGCACGACTTATGCCGTCAATGTCTCTGTCCACTTCCAGAGGGTCTTTAACGCTCTTTCCAACGAACTGCCTTAGATACTCCGGGGTAAGCATGTAGTGGACATAGTTTTTCGTCTCCCTGTGCTCTACGATTCTTATTCCCCTTATTATGCCCTTTGAGTCAATGGCAATGAGGGTTTTTATCGGGCCTCCATAACCCCTTACAGAGGGCACTATGTCGTAGGAGTTAAAGGCGACCACATCGGTGTTTGACGGGTAATGGGGTGGATGACCCTGTTTTTCAAGAAACCTGACCCCCTCACCTGAAAGCCCATTAAGAAGTTTTCTTTCGTCTATCCGCTCTTTTTTTACAAATACTGCTGCTATTAGTGACAGAATCGTCACCAGAAGGATTGTTGTTCTTATCCTGTTTAAGCTCTTTTTGTCTGATACATCCATAGGACAATCAACGAAAGGGTGTTTAAATATACTAAAAATCCAGTTGTATAATACAGTCCAAAAAGTGGAAAGAGGAAGACCGTTGTAAGGAATGCCCCGAAAAGGGCGCCTGTAAGGTCAAGGCTGTATGTAAGGGCAGCCCTTTTTATTCTGAATGCACAGAGGGTAAAAAGCCCACCACCCATTACTCCGAAGACAAACACAGAGCCAAATATAATGGATGCCCTATAGGCTACCAGGGGATATAGCAGTAATAAGGCGATCATTGCCAGAATAAACAAAGGCAGAACCCCTCTTTTTTCCACTTTCCTTTTTGCCAAGAGTGCACCTGTGGCTGAACCAAGCATGTAAAGTGCACCCATGAGTCCTATCATCCTGTAAATGTGACCTGCAGCAGATTGATATAGAAAGACCGAAAGTGTAACCAGAGACAGGGTGGTAAAGCCTGTGCTGAAGATGACCACACAGGCAGGGCCTTCCCGTCTTTTTCCTGTGTAAAACATAAAAAACAGCACCGTAAGGACGAGCAGTACCAGGAAGGCTCTGCGGTTTTTGACAACGAAGGCAAGCCACCTTCCACCCTGTGTCTCTGTCCAGAGGACCACATTGTAAAGGTAAGATACAGGGTGTCTGTCGGTGTTTATCTCTGAGCTTTGGCTTTTAAGGAGTCTCTGAAACCTTTGTGACTTTTCTCTAAAAAACATATCCTCTATAACTGAGCTGTTGAGATATAGTGTGTGGGGATGTCTTTCCTCAAACCTCTTTTTTAGACTGAGTGAAGAGGCATCAAAGGCTCTGTTTGATGCAATCAAAAGGGCATACTCCATGGAGGTCACTTTGACATGGGGAAACACCCTGTTGAGGGTCTGAAAGATTGAGGAGTCTGCTATGAGCATCTCGTTACCCATGTACCCAGGAACGGCCATTAATCTGAGAAAAAGAAAGCCCCCGTCTTTCAAATGAGCTTTAAGCAAGTTAAAGAACTCAAGCGTATAGTATCTGTTCAGGCTCGCCGTTGAAGGGAAGGGTTCGTTAAGGACGATGATGTCAAAGAGTTGGTTTGTGCTTTTTAAATAGGCCCTTGCATCTGCATTTACTATCTCTGTAAAGGGTCTTTTAAGAATTGTCCTTCGGTCTTTTGACGAAAGCATCCTGAGTGAAATGGAAAGCAGATGCCTGTTTAGCTGAAGGTATGTAACCCTGGATCTGTATTCTGAAAAACCCTTTATTACAGCTGGGGAGCCACCTATGAGCAGGACATCCCGAGGCTCTTTAAAAAGTGCTGGTAGTTGAGACATCAGCTCCTCTGAGCCAGGCTCAGGTATGGAAAAGCAGAGCTTCCCTGAGAGGTATAGGTTTTTCTGTCCTGAAAGCTCTGTTGCGATAACCTCTCCTTCAGGTGAGTCAGCACGCTCTAACACCCTGCCTTTTAACACAGAGCCAATTGAATCAGGCAAAGAAAGATAAAGCAAAAGAGGGATTACTAAAAGACCAGCTGCCCACCGCTTCTTCAAAAACCATAAAGCTGCAAAGGACAATAGCATTGAGACCCCAAAGGCAGTTAAACGGTCAGGTATGTAGCCTGCCATGAAAAGACTGAATACTGCTCCTGCAAAAAAAGCCCCCAGACTCTCAAGTCCATAAACCACAGACGGCGGTGTTTTAAAGAGCCTTACAATCAAAGGAAACTCTGCACCAAACAAAAGACACACAGGTGCCATAAGAAAGAGGAGGTAAAGAAGCGTAATGTGAAGTGGTATTACCTCACCAAAGGAAAGACCTGCCACAGGATAGACATACCATGCCGAGGAGGTGACAATCTGTAAAAGCCATCCTGAAGACAGAAAGGACAGAGAAAGCACCGAGGTGTCAGCCTTCAGAAGCTCTGAAAGCATGCTACCCAGGGCAACAAACAGTATCCACATACCAAGCACTATACCTATTATCAGTTCGTTTCCTGAAAAGACCGAAAGCAGGGCTCTAATAATTACGGTCTGTGCAAGAAGGGAGGAAAAGCCAAGCAGAAGTGCAGAAAAGCTCACAGAAGAGGGTTGGTTAATCCTTCTTTCTGCCATACTGCTTGCATAGACCCTCTAAAAAGGACTCAAGCTCTTGTGGTGGGAGTGGTCTTTCGGGCAGGTTTGCATTAAGCATGATTGCCTTGTCCATCTTTTTAAGTAGATTTACAACCACATAATCAAGCACCTCCTGCTCAAACCCCTCTGGAGGATTTTTGATAAGTATCTGCTCTGAGTACCAGACATCTCTGGTTGGTGCAATCCCCTGGCATTCTGTTCCGTTGTAAGTAACTGGCGTGGCACCTTTTTGTAAGGCCATGTCTCGCACATCAAGGTTGACATTCTGAAGCCCCCTGATAACAGGGTTGTTCATTGCCTTGTGTCGACCCCTTGTGATTGGTAAAAAGGGAATAACATTTACCCCTGAGCAATAAAGTATGTCCCCTGTGTCTGTGGGTTTTAAAACAAAGTAAAGAAATCTGTTTATGTACGCAATCTCTTTTTGAGACATTTTCTTATTTTAACACAGATAGAGAAGATAAAAGGTTAACCGAAAACCCTTATGGATTCTTCATTGTGCTAACACCAAATGGGGAAAATCCACCTACGAGGTGGAACTGTGGCAGAGTCTCAGGGCGACCTGGCAGGCCTCTAACATGCTTGAGGGGTCTGCCTTTGCCTTCCATGCAATGTCATAGGCGGTTCCGTGGTCAGGTGATGTGCGGATAATGGGCAGGCCAACCGTTACATTTACACCCCTTTCAAAGGCTATCATCTTAAGGGGTGTAAGTCCCTGGTCGTGGTACATGGAGACCACCATATCAAGCTCTCCCCTGTAAGCCCTGTGAAAGATGATATCCGGTGGGAAGGGCCCAAGAAGGGGTATCCCCTCATCCTGAGCCTCCTTTATGGCAGGTACTATCACATCCCTTTCTTCGGTGCCCAGGACCCCTGCCTCGCCTGCATGGGGATTAAGCCCTGCCACTCCTATGCGAGGATCTTTTATGCCAAGCATTTCGCAGGCCCTTCTGGCAAGCCGAAACTTCTTTATGAGTAAGTCCTTACTGATGAGTCCTGGCACATCCCTTAAGGGAACATGGGTGGTGACAAGCAGTACCCTTAAGGACCCGCCCATTAACATCATGGCATAATCCCTTGTGCCGGTAAGTGATGCAATCAACTCTGTATGGCCTGGCCACTTGTGCCCTGCCATGTGAAGGGCCTCCTTTGATATGGGCGCAGTTACCATTGCATGGTAGCGGCCATCGAGACATCCCTGGACAGCCTTTTCTATGCACTCATAGGCTGCCTGACCTGACTGCCTGGTGGGACCGCCCTTTTGAAAGCCCTCTGCTGAGCATACCCCTTCCACTACCAGGCTCTTCGTAGAAAGCCCAAGCATATTTGCTGCATCTTCTATGACCTGTGGGTCACCAAGTATAACGGGTCTTACATCTGAAGAGCCTATAGCGGCGGCTGCCCTGATGGCTATCTCAGGACCGATGCCTCCGGCATCACCCATTGTTATGGCCAGGGTCTTCATCTTTTAAAATAGTTTATAATAACTATTCCATGAAATTCACTCTGATAAAGACAGACGGGCAGGCACGGGCAGGGGTGATTGAGACAGAAAGGGGGATGGTTTTGACCCCCCAGTTCATGCCTGTTGGCACACAGGGCACCGTAAAGGCCATGACAACCGACGAACTGAAGGGGCTTGGTGCTGAGATAATCCTTTCAAATACCTATCACCTTTACTTAAGACCAGGACACGAGACAGTAAAAAGACTGGGAGGGCTTCACAGGTTTATTAACTGGCAGGGACCGATACTTACCGACAGTGGAGGTTTTCAGGTCTATAGCCTTTCCCGTCTAAGAAGGATAACCGAAGAGGGGGTGGAGTTTTGCTCCCACATCGACGGCTCCCGACACTTTCTCACACCTGAGCTTTCCATCCGCGTGCAACAGGCCCTGGGTGCTGATATTATCATGTGCTTTGACGAATGCACCCCCTATCCAGCCACCTACGAGTATGCCAGAAACTCCCTTGAGCTTACCACGAACTGGGCAATACGCTGTAAGGAGGCACTTGGGGACAACCCCGGGGGACAGGCACTGTTTGGGATAGTTCAGGGCAGCGTGTATAAAGACCTTCGAAAGAGGAGCCTTGAGGAGCTTATTGGCATTGGCTTTGATGGCTATGCAGTGGGCGGGCTAAGTGTGGGAGAGCCAAAGGCCGAGATGTACGAAATCATACATTTTATAACACCCGTGATGCCTGCTGACAGACCGAGGTATCTGATGGGGATAGGGGACCTGGTGGATGTGCTTGAGGCGGTTGAGGCAGGTTTTGATATGTTTGATTGCGTTATGCCCACCAGAAATGCAAGAAATGGCACCCTCTTTACTACTGAAGGAAGGATAAGCATAAAGAGGGCAGAGTTCAAGGACGACCCTGAACCCATTGACCCTTCCTGTAGCTGTTACACCTGCAGGCATTACTCAAGGGGCTACCTCAGACATCTTTTTCTTGCAAGGGAGATACTTTCCATGCGACTAAATACGATACACAACCTGCACTTTTATCTTGAGTTCTTCCGTCAGATGAGAAGGGCAATTCTTATGGGGAGGTTCGGGGAGTTTAAAAAACAGTGGTTAGAGGTGCTTAAGAAGAATTTTCACGAAGGTTGAGTTTGTACTTTTTGATCTTGTTTCTCACGGTGTTTCTGTTTAGACCGAGCATCTTTGATGCCCTTAGTTGATTCCCCCCGGTCTCTTCTATGGCAAGCTTCAGGAGAGCCTTTTCAACCTCTGACACCACAATGTCGTAAAGGGGGACATTGCCTACCCGATTAATGTGCTCTAAGTAGCCCTCGAGTTTTCTTCTCAGGAAGTCCTCAAGGTTGCAGGAGTAAAGCTCCCTTTCGCGACACACGAGGTTTTTGACCTCTTTGGCCCTTTTAAGCACTGCCTCAAGCTCTTCAGGCTTGATGGGCTTGTAGATGTACATAAAGGCATTGTTTATGAGTGCCTCAACGCCTGTTTTGCGGTCTTCCTCCTTTACTATAACGATGTTAAGCATACCGTGATTAAGGGTGTTCAGGTTCTCCAGGCACTCTATACAGTTACCGTCAGGAAGGCTACAGTCTATGATACTTATCTGCAGGTCCTTTGATGCCTTCACAGCAGTGCTAATGCTTCCCTTTATTATCAGGCCAAACCCCATTGACTCAGCCACTGACTTTACTGAATTCAGAGTCTGCCTGTCTGAGCTAACTACCAAGATCTCTTCTTTTCCTGACAACTGATAGCCCCCCTTTTAAACAGGGTGCAGGGTGTAGGGGGCAGGGATGTTAAGTGTAAAATTATGATATTTGAGTTAAAGACTCCTAAACAACTCACTCAACACAAATAACTCCCCTTTTCCCTGTTCCCTGTATTTTGTACATACACCTAAAAATAAGTTAAAATATATAGAAACTCTTAAACAAAGGAGGTGGTCTTTATGCCCATATACGAATATACATGCCTGAGCTGTGGCAAGACCTTTTCTCTGCTCCAGAAAGTAGGGAGCACAGAAAAGGATACCAAATGTCCTCACTGCGGTTCAAGTGAGGTCAAAAAGCTGCTTTCTGCATTTTCATGCTCTGTGGGGTTTGGCTCAGGCGGTGGGGGAGGTTTTTCGGCTCCTACCTGAGGGCCTTCCTCCTGCTGAGCAGTTAGCTCAGCCTGTAGCCAAGGCGTTCAACCGTATCGGTGACTATCTTTTTTACAGAGCCCTCGTCAATAAGGCGGTCGTCGTAGTCAATCACTACACGGCCGCCTTCTGCTTCCACCCTGTTGATACCCTTAAGCCCGCCAATGAACTTTCTTAATGCCTGAGAGCATTCAATGCAGTACATGCCTTCTACATTAAAATAGGCCTTTGCCATGCCTTTATTTTACACCAAAACCTGTGGGGATATGCACAGCGAGCACATAGATCTGCCCTTTGGGCATCTCAATGTAAATAATTAATTTCATATCTCTAATGTTTGATTTAGACAATAAAGAAATATTAATATATATAAAATATAAAAAAGGAGTGTGCATAAGGATGAAGAGGTTTATTACGGTATTGTTTCTGTTTTTTCTTGTCATAAGTGCTGGCTGTGGTGGGGGAGGCGGTGGTGGAGGTGACGATAGTGCCGAAGGCTCGTCAGGCTCGGGCGGGCTTACCTCTACGGTTACAGATGCCTATGTGGTGATTGCCTGGAACGACCTTGGTATGCACTGCATGGATGGAAAGGATTATTCGGTCTTCAGCATATTGCCTCCTTACAATAACCTGCATGCTCAGGTGATAAGAAGGTCTGACGGAAGGCTCGTTGAAGGCCAGATTTACCTTACATACCAGTCCTATCCTGACCCCTCCACATCAAAGAAAAACACCATAAGCAGCACAAAGACCAACTTCTGGGACTATGTGTCAAACCTTTTTGGATACAATCCTTCACCTGACTATGGACTTAACCTCTCTGACCCCTCTAAGTCAAACCCAACACCCTCAGACCTGCCTGCTGAGATGAGTTTTAACAGTCAATACAGGTGGTGGGAGGCAGAGGGAATACCTCTCACCCCTTACAACGACGATGGCACAAAGAATTACTATCCCATGGTAAAGGTGGTGGCAAGGGATTTCTCAGGCAGTGTTCTGGCTGAAACCCTCACAGTGCTTCCCGTGTCAGATGAGCTTGACTGCTCGGGCTGTCACAGCTCACAGTCAGGAAACAATGATGCAAGGCCCTCTCAGGGATGGGTCAACGACCCTCAACCTGAAAGGGACTGGAAGCTAAACATCCTGAGGCTTCACGATGAAAAAAACCCTGATGCCATAACCTCCGCAGGTCTTTCTGCCAGATATCAGGGCACGGGGCTTTTTGACACAGTGCAGACCTATGGGCAACCGATTCTCTGTGCAGACTGTCACAGCTCAAACGCACTTCAGGCAAAGGGAGTAAGCGGAGTACCATCGCTTACCCGTGCAATTCATCACAGACACTCAGGGGTAAAAGACCCATCAACAGGCAAAACCCTTGACAGCATACCTGACAGGAGGGCCTGTTACAAATGCCATCCTGGCTCTCAGACCAGGTGTCTTCGAGGTGCAATGGGTGGAAACAACATTGAGTGTCAGGACTGCCATGGTAGCATGTCAGCTGTGGCTGACCCCTCAAGACAGGGCTGGTTAAGCATGCCAGCCTGTCAGTACTGCCACAATAAGACAGGCCCTAATGGAAGTTTCACGAGATACAAAACCGTCTTTTCCAGTGGGACCACTTTAAGGACAGTCTATTCAAACAGGTTTGCCACTGACCCTGATACCCCGATGAAGGGTATCTCCCTTTACAGGTTCAGCACTGGCCACGGTGGTCTTCAATGTGAGGCCTGCCACGGCTCCACCCATGCAATTTATCCAAGCACCCACGGTAATGACAACATCCAGAGCATCAACCTTCAGGGCTACAGCGGTACCATCTCAAACTGTGCCACCTGTCATCAAAACCCCCCTGTTACCGCAAAGGGTGGTCCCCATGGGATGCACATCGTGGGGCAAAGCTGGGTAAAGGAGCACAAAAAACATGCCAAGTCTGCTCTGTCCGATTGTGCCCAATGTCATGGAGCAGACTACAGAGGAAGTCCGCTTTCAGAGATGTGGCAGACGAGAACCCTATCCGTTGAGGATGGCTCTAAAACACTGCTTAAGGGACACAGGGTCAGCTGTTATGATTGCCACAATGGACCCAATGGTGGAGACTAAAGGGAGTGGCTTAGTTTGAACTCAAAGAGCTCTTTTATTGCCCTGTAAAGAGAGGAAAACTCCATTATGTCAAGGCTCTGGGCTGAATCGGAAAGTGCCTTTTCTGGCTCAGGATGAACCTCTATCATCACTCCGTGGGCTCCTGCCATCACAGAGGCAAGTGCCATTGGTCTTACGAGGGAGCGTCTGCCAGTGGCATGGCTTGGGTCAAATATCACGGGCAGGTGGGAAAGCTCCTTTATAAGTGGTATTACCGAGAGGTCTGCCGTGTTTCGGGTTGCCCTTTCGTAGGTCCTTATTCCTCTTTCGCAAAGGATGACATAAGGGTTTCCCTGAACCAGTATGTATTCGGCTGAGGACAGCCACTCATCAACCGTGGCTGCAAGCCCTCTTTTCAGCAAGACCGGTTTTTTGGCCCTTCCCGCCTCTACGAGCAGGTCGTAGTTCTGCATATTTCTTGCCCCTATCTGAAGGATGTCTGCCACCTCTGCAACCCGTTCCACATGCTCAGGACTCATTACCTCGGTTACCACCAGCATACCTGTCTTTTCCTTTACATCCTTAAGTATTGAAAGCCCCTCCTCCCTTAGACCCTGAAAACTATGGGGTGATGTGCGAGGCTTGAAGGCTCCTCCTCGAAGAACCCTCACGCCAAGGGAGCTTAGAGCCTCAGCCACACGGGTCATCTGCTCAGGGCTTTCCACAGCACAGGGGCCTGCTATGACGGCGAAACCTCCTTCTTCACCAATGGAGACCTGGTTTGAAACCCTTACGATGGTGTCTTCAGGGTGGAAGTCACGACTTACCAGCTTGTAGGGTTTTGTTACATGGATAATCTCCCTTATGCCTGGAAGCTCCTGAAAGGGTGTGTCATCTATCCAGCCCTGATTACCTATTACGCCAATGGCTGTCCGTTCAGCACCAGGTATTGCCACTGGCCTGAATCCAAGCCTCTCAATGGTCTCACGAACGCGCTTGACTTCCTCCTGGGTTGCGTTATGTTGCATTACTATTAACATAGGCCCTTTTGCTCAGTCTTTCCTTTTGGGTTTGAATAACTTATAGATGGATGAAAAGTCCTCATCAGCTATGCCCTCTTTACAGGTCTGCCCATAGAGTTCCTTTACCACCGAGCCCGTAAAAAGTGGGAGTTTCAGCTCATAGGCAAGGTCCTGAAGACAGTGCAGGTCTTTATAGATAAGGGAATTTGAAAAGTGGGTTGAGAAATCCTGATTCTTTAGCTTTTCCTTCTTTGCATTTAATACAAGGGAGTTTCCGCCACCAACCGAAAGTATATCAATAACGGTTTCCCTGTCAAGCCCTATAGCCTCGCCAAGTGCTATTGCCTCTGCCAGGGTGGCCATAAAACTTCCAAGGGTCAGATTGTTGATGAGCTTCATCTTTGTAGCAGTGCCAGGTGTTTCAAAGTAGAACAGGTGCTTTCCGATGTCCTGAAGCAGGGGCTTTACCCTTTCGTAGGCACTGAGTTCACCGCTTGTAAGCACAGTAAGTGCACCCTGTGAGGCAGGAACAACGCTTCCAAGCACAGGAGACTCAAGATAATATGCTCCTTTGTTTTTACAGATTTCGTGAAACTCCAATACATCCCTGAAGTGGTTTGTCGTAAGGTCAACTATGACCTTTCCGTCAAATTCGGTGCTCAGTAAGCCTGTTTCTCCTGTTAAAACATCTCTGACTGCCCTGCTGTCAAAAAGACAGATGAAGATGATATCGGATTGTCGGGCTACATCCGAAGGGGTTTCTGCTACAGGGGCATCCAGCCTTCGCGCCTTCTCGGGTGTCCTGTTCCAGAGTATCAGGCTGTGGCCGCACTCTATAAGTCTTTTAGCTATTGCACTTCCGAGATGACCTGTTCCAATAAATCCTATCTTCATAATATGCAACCTCCTACGGTTTACAAAGTATATCAAACAGAAAGGTTACTGTCAAACAGCAATTTCTGATATAATAGTTAGCATGAAGAGGATATCTGCAATAGTCCTTATATGTCTGTTACTGGTGTCATCTTTTTCAGCCTTTGCTGAGGTAATAAGCGAAAGAGAGGTTCACGCAAAAAAGGTGACCATCTATCTGAGGGGACACCTGCGTCTTCCCATAGTTGTTGATGACAGAGTTGTTTTCAGTGAGATAGGCGGTCGGACGATTAAGAGCCTGCGAAGGCTTGATCTCTTTGTTGACAGAGAGGGAAAACTACAGGGCATCAGGATAATTTACGACGACAGTGTTTCGGGATTAAAAAGCATCTATATCCCCCATCCAAAGGGTATCGTGTTTGAAAAACCAAGGAGGGAGACCGAGCAGAACATTGTGAAACTTCGGGTCGTCACTACCGATGAGATAATAAATATCTGGTAGGAGGTAGCCTATGTTAAAAAGGTTTTATCCCTTTATCAGCCTGTTTGTGCTAACTCTCTTTATTTACTCCTGTGCTGGAACCACAGCAGAGGTAAAGCAGCAACCCACAGCGCCAACCATGCAGGAGGCAGCAACCTATACAGGCCCTAAGGCCCGTATCTCGGTTGCAAAGATCAAGTGCAAGGCCGCAAAGTGTAGTGGTGCAATCGGCGATGGTATCAGGGACATGCTGATTAGCAGTCTGTTTAAGACCAATAAGTTCGTAGTGCTCGGCGGCAGAGAAGAGATTGAGGAAATCAAACAAGAGATAGACCTCGGACAGTCAGGCTATGTCAGAGAGGGGCAGGCTCCACAGGCAGGTGGCTGGGAATCAGCAGACATAATCATCCTTGGTGCAATCACTGCCTTTGAGCCACATGCCTCTGGTATTGGAGGTGGGCTTGGTGGCCTGGCAGGAGGTTTTCTTGGTGGACTTGGTCTTAAGAAAAACGACGCCTACATTGCAATGGACCTCAGGATCGTTGATGTAAGGACCCGTCGTATAATAAACACCACCACAGTGGAGGGTAAGGCATCAAGCTTTGCTATCGGTGGTCTTGGTGGTGGTTTTGGAAGTGCAGGGTTTTTAGTGGGTGCCCTGGGTGTTTACAAAAATACACCAATGGAGAAGGCAATAAGGGTGATGCTTGAAAATGCGGTTAATTACATAGCATCCCAGACACCACCGAGTTATTTCAGATACTCAGCAACCGGTGAGGAGGTCTCCCCAGCTCAGCCAGCAGGTCTTCAGAGGCCAACACATGAGATCACTGGAAGCCTTCAGCGTCCCACTGTGGCATTTAAGCCCGGAAAGAAGATTATCTTTCAGGAGGATTTCTCAGGCTGCTCTGAGTCGCCAACCACGGTGGAGATAGCCAAGGGCACAGTGGAGTGTGTGGGGTTTGCAAGCCGTAAGTGGATTGTCAACTCTACCCCTGAGTCAGTGGTTAAAAAGAGATTGGACCTGAGTGGTGATTTTGCAATCGAGTTTGATGCCTACAGCACCGACAATGCCCCGGATGCACGCATAATACTTGGACTTTCCGGAAAAGGCCCGGGTCTTTATCTTCACAGCCCATATGGTGACAATAACAGGGTATTTTACCTTCTATACCCGCGAAACGACCAGAAGGTTGCAGAGGCATCCACCAAGACCATACATCACATCGCAATGCAGAACAAGGACGGTAAGTTCAGGATATTCGTTGACGGCAAAAAGGTCTACTCCTCTGACTCTGATGGGCTCTGGCTTTCAGCAAACAACGACGGTTTTTCAATTAGGCAGTATGGAGACATAGAAAAGGGCAGGTACCTCCTGATTACAAACATTCGTGTAAGCAAGTATTAGTGGGTGAAGTCTTCGTTGGAACCTGTTCGTGGGCTGAAAAGAGCCTCGTAAAGAGTGGGGAGTTTTATCCACCTTATGTAAAGACAGCAGAAGACCGGCTGAGGTACTATTCAGAGAGGTTCAGTACCGTTGAGGTTGACTCCACCTATTATGCAATCCCCTCTTTAAGGACCGTGCAACTCTGGAGTCTTCGGACTCCAGAGTCCTTTACATTTCACATAAAGGCTTACGGAGCGTTGACAGGCCACGGCATTGACCCCAAGACACTGCCACCTGACTTAAGGGATAGCCTTTCAAGGGAGGAGCTTAGAAAGGGCCGCCTTTACATCAAAGACAGGGCATTGATTGAAGAGCTGTTTAAACGATTCAGGGATGCCCTGAGACCACTTAAAGACAGTGGAAAGCTTGGTGTCCTGGTCTTTCAGTATCCACCCTGGTTTAGGTACGGAAGGAGGTCCTTTGATGAGATACTAAGAACAGCCGACCTCCTTAAGGGTTACGACCTGGCCGTTGAGTTCAGACAGGGTAGCTGGTTTATGTACGGGCGTGAAAGGGAGGTATTTGAGTTTCTAAGGAAACACAATATCACGTACATCACTGCAGATGAACCCCAGATGGGCACCCCCGATACCATTCCATACATCCCCGAGGTAACGACCGATATAGCCTACCTGAGACTGCACGGCAGAAACAGAGAAAACTGGCTTAAACAGGGCATAGAGACATCCCTGCGATACGACTATCTTTACTCTGATGAGGAGTTAAAGGGCTTTGTGCCTGATGTAAAAAGACTCTCAAAGAGGGCAAAAAGGACCTTTGTTATGTTTAACAACTGCCATGGTGCCTCTGCCGTAAAGAATGCCCTGCGAATGATTGAACTGCTCAGGACTGAGCCGTGAGATAAAGCCCTTTTGCAAGCGAGCTTATCTTGCTTCTGTCTTCAAGCCTCTTAAGGCACTCCCCGGGAAGTCCCTCCTCTTTAACCAGACAGCCTGAAAGTGCACCTGCCATCGCAGCGATGGTATCAGTATCACCACCCAGGCTGAGACAGAAGGAGATGGTTTTCATAAAATCCCTTCCGTGTTTTAAAAAGGCATAGATTGCGGTTGGCACTGAACGGTCAGAGGCAACCGAGTTTCCAAGAATCTCTATCAGTTCCTTCGGGGAAGGGTTACCGGATATGGTGATTTTGAGCCTGTCCAGGGCCTTCTTAAACTCCGGAGTTTGTGCTTTTTTACTGAGATACTCAGTCAGTTCCTCAACAGGCCTTCCCCTCAGTACAAAGGCAACCGAGAGTGCCATCATCCTGGCACCGTCCACACCCACGGGATGGACATGGGTTGCAAGGGCTGACTCCCTGATTGCATGCTCAAGGAGTTCTTCATCTCTGTAAAAGGCAAGTCCCACAGGTGCTACCCTCATTGCTGCTCCATTTCCATAGGAGCCTTCAGGAAACACAGACCTTACTGCCACATCCACTTGCAGGCCATCCTTTACGAGGGACAGCACCTTAAGTGTGCCACCACCGTAACCCCTTGCGGGGTTATAGTTACTTGCAAAATATCGGACAATCTCCTGTCTTGAAAGGGTAGTGCATTCCAGTATGGCCCTTGCAAGGTTAATCATCATCTCTGTGTCGTCTGTATATGTAAGGGTGCTTGAACAATCAGGTATGTGCATTCCCGGTGGTTTTCCTTCATGGGGTGCACCAAGGGCATCTCCCAGGGCAAGTCCAAGGAGACAGCCGGTAAAGGAGGTTTCATCAGGTGTTGTCGTGGTGTTCATCTTTTAGTGGTGCCGAAGGGGGGATTCGAACCCCCACGGGGTTGCCCCCACAAGATCCTGAATCTTGCGTGTCTACCAATTCCACCACTTCGGCAGCATTATATGATATTATAAAGTTTATCTTTCCTTTGTTTCAACTCGAAATCCTCTGTGTTAAAAAGGAGGATGAAGGGAGAAACCTTTTAGAAAGGAGACTGGCTATGTCAAAACTCACGCACCTTGATGAAAGCGGTAAGGCAAAGATGGTGGATGTCTCGGAAAAGCCTCCCACAACACGAGAGGCAGTAGCAGAGGCTACGGTAAGGATGAAGCCTGAAACGCTTGAGCTGATACTCGAGGGCAAGGTCGCAAAGGGTGAGGTCTTTCAGGTTGCCCGGATTGCAGGGATAATGGCTGCAAAGAGGACATCCGATTTGATCCCCCTTTGCCATCCCCTGAGCATTACAAAGGTGGATGTAGATTTTTCTGCTAACAGGCAGGATGGCATTGTGACCGTTACCGCCAGGGTTAAGACCATTGGACAGACAGGTGTGGAGATGGAGGCACTTACTGCGGTAACCCTTTCAGCCCTTACCATATACGATATGTGTAAGGCGGTTGACAGGGAGATGACCATAACAGATGTGATGCTACTTGAAAAAAGAGGCGGAAAGAGTGGCGAATTTGTAAGAAAGAGGTAGGATACTTGGAGCTCATAAGAGGTCTTTTTCTTGAGAGGCTGAACAGGTTTGTCCTTAAGTGTCTGGTAGATGGAAAAGAGGTGCCTGCCTACCTGCCAAATCCAGGAAGGCTTATAGAGATACTCCTTCCTGAAACCCCTCTGTATCTAAAACCAAAAACTGCTAACTCAGGGTATCCCTTCGTTGTTTACGGTGCTGAGAAGTCAGGCAGGGTGGTGATGCTTCACACCCACCACACCAACAGGGTGGCTCAGTGGCTTATACAAAGGGAACTGGTTCCGGAATTAAAGGGCTATAAAATCAAGGCGGCGGAGGTCAGGCGAGGAGGAAGCAGATTTGATTTTCTGCTTTCAGGCAGAAGGGGTGAGCTTTTGCTTGAGGTTAAATCCTGCACCCTCTTTCACAGGGGCATTGCCATGTTTCCTGATGCCCCTACAGAAAGGGGCAGACGACACATTAAAGAGCTTGCTGAATCTGGAATGGGTGCGGTGCTTTTTGTGGTTCACGACCCTCAGGCAAAGGTCTTTGTTCCTGACTACCACACCGACCCGGAGTTTGCATCCACCCTGTATTCAATGAGGGATAAAATTCAGGTGCTTGCAGTCTCTGTAGGCTGGAACGAAAAGATGGAGCCTGCTAAAAAGGTAAGACCCCTGAGGGTTGGGCTTGAACCTATCGGAAGAGAGCTTAAAGACAGGGGCTACTATGCGGTGGTGCTCAGGGTTGAAAGAGACAGGGTGGTAGAGGTCGGCTCCCTTGGAAGGATTGAGTTTCCCGCTGGCTTTTATGTCTACATCGGCTCTGCAAAAAGGGGACTTTCAGGAAGAATAAAGAGACACCTCAGATTGAGGAAGAGACTGCACTGGCACATTGATTATCTGAGGACCGCTTCAGTGGTAGTGTATTCCTTTCCCATAAGGTCATCGGTTTCAAGAGAATGCAAGCTTGCACACACAGTAAAGAGGATTTCAGACTGGCAGATAAAGGGTTTTGGCTCTGGCGATTGCAGTTGCAGTGGCCATCTGTTTGGTTTTAGGAGGAACCCCCTGCAAAACAGGGAGTTTATCAACATCATGCTTGACTTCAGGGTCATGGAGATTGACAGAGTGCTTAATAGAATTTGACCTTTAGTCAGTGATAATTTTAAAATAGCTCCAAATGGAGGACAGTAACAAAAGGATATTTGAACTTCAGGCCGAGGTGTGTAAGATATTCACCAATGCCAAGCGCCTTGAGATTATACACGCACTTAAGGAAGGGGAAAAGACCGTCACAGAGCTTGTAGAAATCCTTGGCATACCAAAGGCAAATGTCTCACAGCACCTTTCAATCCTAAAAAACAGGGGCATACTAAAGTCAAGGAGAGAGGGGGTAAACATCTACTACAGCATATCAAATCCCAAGGTGATACAGGCCTGTAACCTGATGCGGGAGGTGCTTTCAGAGCAGTTAAAAGATCAGGAGCTTTTATTTCTGACCAAGCTGTAAGAGCCTCTCTTTCAACCTTTTAATCCTGTCCCGCAGCTCTGCTGCCCTTTCAAACTCAAGATTTCTTGCTGCCTCCTTCATCTGAGCCTCCAGTCTTTGTATTTCCTTTTCATCAAGGGCTGCATACTCTTCTTTATCCTCCTCCAGGGCTGGCACTGTCCAGTAGTCTGCCTCGTAAATGGAGCTTAAGATGTCCTTGATGTTGCTCTTTATGGTCTCGGGCTTTATGCCCTCTCTTCGGTTGTACTCTAACTGTATCCGCCTTCTTCTTTCGGTCTCTTCGATGGCTGCCTTCATTGACCTGGTAATCCTGTCTGCGTAAAGGATCACCTCTCCGTTTACATTCCTTGCTGCCCTTCCTGCTGTCTGAATTAATGACCGCTCTGAACGAAGGAAACCCTCCTTGTCTGCATCAAACACGGCAACCAGCGAGACCTCTGGCAGGTCAAGCCCCTCTCTTAAAAGATTTACACCTATCAATACATCGAACCTGCCAAGCCTCAGGTCCCTGATTATCTCAACCCTCTCAAGGGTATCTATATCAGAGTGAAGATACCGTGCCCTTATGCCGAGTTCGTTATAGTACTCTGTAAGGTCCTCAGCCATCTTTTTGGTAAGCGTTGTCACAAGCACCCTTTCGTTTCTTTTAACCCTTTTTCTTATCTCCTTAAGCAGGTCGTCCACCTGTCCTTCCACTGGACGAACGGTCATCCTGGGGTCAACCAGACCTGTGGGCCTGATTATCTGTTCAACCACCCTGCCACCTGACTTCTTTAACTCATACTCCCCTGGTGTGGCAGAGACATATATAGCCTGATTAACCCTGTGCTCAAACTCTTTGAAGGTAAGGGGGCGGTTGTCAAGTGCAGAGGGCAGTCTGAAACCATACTCAACCAGGGTCATCTTCCTTGAACGGTCACCTTCGTACATGCCGCCAAGCTGTGGAATGGTAACATGGGATTCGTCAACAACAATAAGGAAGTCTTCAGGAAAGTAGTCTATCAATGTGTAGGGCGGCTCCCCAGGGGCACGGCCGCTTAAGTGACGGGAATAATTTTCAATTCCGTGGCAGTATCCAAACTCCCTTAGCATCTCTATGTCAAACCGTGTGCGCTGTTCGAGCCGTTCTGCTTCAAGGGTCTTGCCCATCTTCCTGAAGTACCTTAACCGCTCTTCCAGTTCCTCTTCAATGGATTTGATTGCAGACTCAAGCCTCTCCTTCGGGGTTATCCAGTGGCTGTTCGGATAAAGGGCAATCTTTTTAAGTGAGCGAATCCTCTCGCCTGTCAGAGGGTCAAACTCAACGATCCTGTCTATCTCGTCACCAAAGAACTCTATCCTTATACCCTTGTCAAGTGAAAAAGAAGGGTAGACCTCAAGGATATCCCCTCTAACCCTGATGTTTCCCCTTTTGAATTCACCCTCTGTGCGTTCGTAAAGCATGTCAATAAGTCTTCTTAGTAAAGCATCCCTTTCAGTCCTCATCCCTTCCTCTACTATAAGGTGCATGGCCATGTAGTCATCAGGGGAGCCGATACCGTAGATACAGGAGACAGATGCAACAACGATGGTGTCTCTTCTTTCAAGCACGGCACGGGTTGCAGAGTGACGCATCCTGTCGATGTCGTCATTTATGAGGGCATCCTTTTCAATGTATGTGTCGCTCTGAGGAATGTAAGCCTCGGGCTGATAGTAGTCGTAGTAGCTAACAAAAAACTCCACTGCATTTTCAGGGAAGAACTCCCTGAATTCACCGTAAAGCTGTGCTGCAAGGGTCTTGTTGTGGGCAATAACCAGGGTGGGACGCTGAAGGTTGGCTATGACATTAGCAATGGTAAAGGTCTTTCCTGAGCCAGTAACCCCAAGGAGAACCTGATGTTTAATACCCCTTTCAACCCCCTCGGTGAGCTCTTTGATTGCCTTTGGCTGATCGCCCTTTGGCCTGAAACTCGTTCTTAGTTTGAACTCACCCATCAATCAGGAGCTTTATGACTTTGCCTTAAGCAGAGATTCATAGGCCTTGCAGAGCTCGACGAATTCTCCATTTGAGCCACCCTTGTCAGGATGGCACTTATGGGCAAGTCTTTTGAATCTTCTGGAGAGTTCCTTTTTCGTCATATGGTTGTATTCCTCAACGCTCAATCCAAGCAAAGCACAGGCCTTGCGAATGCTCATGTCAGAGGATGTCTCTCTTGGCATGTAAAAGAATTTTTCCCTCTTTTGATGGGAATGGCCTGACGAAGGAAAGGCAGGGAACTCGTTTTCATAAAACATGATAAAGTATTTAACCAGATAGGGATGAAGACTTGTCCTTTTTTCTTTGATAAAGCTTCCGTCACTGTTTAGCTTGCAGAGTTCTTCTAAGAAGGCATCTTCAAGCCTCTCTCTGTTCAGAAATCGAGGATTCTTCAGTGCCGTGTCTTTGTCTTTAAAATACCTCTGCAGGTTAAATATGGTATACACATAGGGTTTAAGCTGGCTTTTCTTTAGTTTCTGCTCCATCTCATCAATCATGCACTCTATTTCGTCTCTGCTTTTGCCAATCAGGACATTAAAGAACCTGCAGGGACGGCCCATGTCAATGTCTGACTGGTTCATTGAGCCGTACCTTAGAAAGTGTAGCCTCCTTTTGTCAAACTCATGGATACCCTTTTGTGCCTCTCTGAGTTTTTTTCTGCTTATGTATCCGTGGGATTTCTTTTTAACGGGCTGTCTAAGCACCATCCTGAGTCTCGGGTTAACAAAGTCCCACATCAGTGCTTCGAGCTCAAAGGTATCCACCTTGAATCCCTTTTCAAGTATGCTTAACTCAATGCGTTCGTCTATGTAAAAGCTGTTTCCACCCGGGTAAATGATGTATTTTTCTGGCTCAGGCCCGAGCTCAAAGAGCGTTCGGGTCTTTAACCTGCCATCTTCCGTATAGCTTTCCATAATAAAAAAGTGTTCAACACCGTTAATTCTCTTTTTCTCTAAATACATATCTCACCTCTTTGTTTTTTGAGTCTGTTCAACAGGCTCAAAATTATTATTGGGGTTCCAAAGGGGCGTAGCCCCTTTGAGGAACTTCGTTCCACAAATTTCCCAATTATAGTTAAATTGTTAATCCTTATTGGGGTTACAAAGGGGCAAAGCCCCTTTGAGGTTCACTGCTCCTCAACTTAAATACCTGAATTTCTTAAACAGCTTATACAATCTATTATTAAGTTATTATAAATTATCCAGCAGGCTTTAGGCTATGCTGTCCTGTTATGATTATGAAGGGCTATAATAGTCAATAAAAATGTCATGGAGGTTGCCATGGATGCAATTGAATGTATCAGGACGAGGATGAGTATAAGGGCCTATCGAAAGGAGCCTGTTTCAGAGGATGTGCTTACCAGGATTGTGGAGACTGCAATGTGGAGCCCTTCCTACAAAAACACCCAGCCCTGGGAGGTAGTTGTGGTTTCTGGAAGGAAGAAGGAGGAGCTTTCAGAGATGCTTATAGGATTGCTTGAAAGGGGAGAGCCGCCCTGTCCTGACCTGCCAGAGCCTGAAGGCTGGCCAGAAGAGTGTCAGCAGAGGATAGAGAGGCTTTACAGGATGAGGGCTGAAAAGACAGGCATAGACCTCAATAACCCTGAGGTGATTAAAAAGGCAAAGATAGCAAACTTTAAATTCTACGGTGCTCCCCATGCGATTTATCTTTATCAGGAGGGCTCTCTTCCTTTATGGTCCCTCTTTGATCTTGGTCTTTTTGCCCAGAGTCTCATGCTTGCAGCCCATGCCCATGGAGTGGCAACCGTGCCTCAGGCATTTGCAACAGACTATGCAAGGTATGTAAAGGAGTTTCTTGATATTCCCCTGTCAAAGCGGCTTGTGCTTGGCATATCAGCAGGCTACCCTGATATGGACTCACCAGCAAACTCTTTCAGACCTGACAGGGTTGATGTAAAAGAGGTGCTTAGATTTGTGAAATGAGTTAATCTCTTCGAACATCTCACACTTAACAGAAGGCATTGTCCTTTTGATCTGTAATGGGGCTTCATTTACCTATCCTTGCGGTACTTTCGCCAGAGGATAGACTTGATGCTGCATTTAAAATAGCAAGAACGAAGTGCTCGCATTGTTCCTAATGAACCAATATTAAATTATAACCATCCTTCCCTGGACGGTAATAAGAGGATTGGTCATGCATCGGTAGAGACCTTCCTTGTTCTAAACGGATATGAGATAGAGGCGACTGTGGATGAACAGGAGCAGGTTATCACTGATATTGCCTCTGGCAAGATAAATCGAGAGGCCTTTACAGAGTGGATTCGATCACATATTGTACCAAAGCAGAGCTAAATTAATAAGAAGCCCTATTGCATGAACGAGCAGGCATGAACATTTAATTTGTGGCAATTTAACAGGAGGGTTTTGCTGAGAGTCCCAGATGGGAGGATAAAAATGCAGACAAATCAAGGGATTAGGCTGTGGCTCCCCAGGCGTTACGCTCAGCAAAACTTTCTGACCCACAGCCTGAGATTTTGTTCGTTCAATACTAAAACATTGAAGCCTTTAATAGTTTGCTTTTGATGATTGTCAAGGTGATATGGACGATGTAGATTCATGGGGTCTACCTTTTTAGAAACTTTTAGAAATAACCCTGTAGTTTAAGGACGGGTTGTTATACCTGAATACGTAAGAATACCCCTTAAGCAGGTCGTTTTCAAGAAACCATTTACGAACTTCTTTTTCACAATATTCCACATGGGATTTGCAACCACATGGTAAAGATCCTGTGCCTGCCACCTTCTCGAAACTTAGGGTTTTTAAAGGTGTCGCCAATCTCTATCTTCCCCTTCATATCATGGATTATTATGATCATATATCTTTTCAATAAGATTTGAGAGGCGGTCATCAGAGATGTCCCTCTAGCCGTGTGTAGTGGCATTGAAGTCCACCCTGTCAATGATTCCGTCAAGGCGGGGGTTTGCTTTGGCTATCTCCCTGAGATAGGTGGTGAGTTGTTCGCCTATGTTGTCAGAGAGTTTACGGATTACTGACCAGATGGGTTCATCAGGGCTATCAGGCTTAAGAGGCAGGTAGAAACGGACGAGTTTGGGGTCACGCTCAACGAGTTGAAATGCCTTTTCTCTTGAGCCGACCTTTTCTGATATGCGGTTTAACTCATCATCAAAGACATCGCAGAAGCGTTTTGTAAACACAAGAGGCAGGATATAGTCTTTGTATTTCGGTGCATCCTGAGCCCCACGGATGCTACATGCCGCATCCCAGAGCCACTGTTCAAGGG
>WFMM01000014.1 GCA_015484595.1 Nitrospirota bacterium
GGTATGAGATACCTGTAAGCACGCTTACAGGTGGATTAAGTATGAACCAGGGTGAGTGGTACTGGCTTAAGCCAAAGCTTCAGTCATCAGGTGGGACAAAGATATACGACAAGGGTGAGATAATGTTTCTCTACCAGAATGGTCCAACCTGCTCAGCCACAGCACCAACTGACCTTACTGCAACCAATGTCCAGTCAACTCAGGTTGACCTTCAGTGGACTGCAGACTGCACAAACAACGACACATACAATGTCTATCGTGACGGCACACAGATTGCCTCAGGAATTGCCTGTACTGCAGGCACCATGACATACACTGATACCACGGTATCAGCAAATACATCCTATACATACACGGTTCGTGGCTACAACAACACTGATGCCTGTGAAAGTGGTGATTCAAATGCAGTAAATGTCACCACACCAAACTGCACGGAGGCAACACCTTCATCCATCATCTGGAACGGCACAAACACGGCAAGTGGTAACTTCAATGGTTCTTCCTTCGTAACAGCAACAGACATCCAGAATCTGGAGTTCAAGATTACGCAAACGACAACAGGTAGCGGAGGATGTTTAGCAACAGGTGATTATCAGCAATCATCAAATACAGACAGACTTATAACATCCGTAAACGGCACACCATCAATGCACTTTAATATAGGAGACCAGATAACCATTGAATTTCATACAGCAACGAGGTTTGGCGATGCAACTCAGGCATTAAATATCAAGGATTCGCAAAATAACAATATCGTTAATAACCAGCCAATGAACGAACAGCAACAGGGCACAGAGTGGGTATATACTTACACTTGGAATACAAATGGTGCAAGTGCTGATTTTTATCAGATCGAGGTTAAGGACAAAGCAGATAATGACCCGAAGGCTGGAGTTACCATTGTGCTTGGTAATCCATCAGTTGGGATGTATTTCTATAGTGATGCAGGATACACAAACCAGACCGACACCTTTGCAGATGGTGACACAGTATATGTGGAGGTAAGGCTTAGTGGTAATGAGTCTACAATAAAAAAATCAGAGCTTAACAACTGGTACAACACAAAGGTTAATACAACCAATAATATAGACCAGACAGGTAAAACCTTCAGGTATCACTTTACTGTTAACTTTGCAAATGCTGGTATATCAAATGGCGATTGGGGTTATGTAAAGTGGCAGGGTAATACTGTTAACGATAGGTTTGAAAGAGCGATATATCGTAATGACAGCGGCTGTACAACGACAACTGAGACAGTCCTTCTCGACTGGAATCCTGACCCACAGGAGGCATCAGGAGTTCTGGTGGATGGTCAGCAGTATAACCTCTATGCAAGAGGTCAGGACCCAGAGTGTGGTACCATGTACTATGGTGACCCATCGGTTGCAAACACCACCGCTGACGGTGTTGCCCAGCAGTTTACATGGAGTGCCTGCACTGACCCTGACCCAACGACCGGTGTAACCGTCTCTCCTGCTTCTAACTCTACAGTAAACGGAACAGTCACGGTTTCAGCTACCATTTCAGGTGAGACCACACCAGATGCAGGCTCAGCAACGGTGACCATCACAGGAAGCACGGCCTGTGATGTAACCTCTGCAGCTATGACATGGAACGCCACCTCAGGTGCGTGGGAGTACACCTGGGATACATCAGCCTGTGGCTCTGTAAACCCTGAATCTGGTATCACCATACAGGTTAACTACACTGACCCTGACTGCGGCACGGTTACCACAGGCACATCTAATAACATAACAATTGACAACCGTTGTCCAGCCACAGCACCAACAGACTTAAGCGGAACTGCGGCAAGCTCAAGTCAGGTTGACCTAACATGGACAGCTGATTGCACAGTAAACGATACTTACAATATCTATCGTGACGGCACACAGATTGCCTCAGGAATTGCCTGTACAGCAGGCACAATGACTTACAGCGACACCACAGTAGCACCTAACACCACTTATAACTACACTGTTCGTGGTTATGATAATGCACAGGCCTGTGAAAGCGGTGATTCAAATACTGCCACAGTAACCACACCAAATGGTCCGGTATACAACATAACATCCTGCACAGACTGTCACGGTCAGCCACCTGCTGAGGGTGCCACGAGGTCAGCAGGAACAGGTCAGCTTGGTGGTGGACAGGTAATCGGCTCACACTCAATCCATGTTACACAGCTTGGCCTTGCCTGCACCGAGTGTCATGTGGACAATGGAACAAACCTCAGCCATCGTAATGGTGTAATCAACTTTGTAACGATTCGTGGTGGCTCCTATTCACCATCTGCTTCAGAGACAGACCTTTCAAACACAGGTGAGCCGCTTCAGGACATAGAAGACGGCACAGGGCTTGGTACCTGTAATAACACTGGTTGTCACGGTGTGCAGTCACCAACCTGGGGGACAACAACAAACAATCCAACCTGTTACAAGTGTCACGGCACACAGGCTAATGGAAACAATGCCCCAAGCTCAGCCTCAGATACACCAAGCGGCAATGCTAACAAGGTGGGAGCCCACCAGGCACACCTGCAGGCAATTGACAACTACAGTTCACCAATACAGTGCTCAGAGTGCCACACCGTGCCGAATGCACCAATGGATGCAGGACACCTCTACGACGGCACAAACGACACCACCCTCATTCAGGCTGAACTTAACTTTGGCACACTGGCAACGAACAATGGTGCACCTGGCACATACAATTATTCAACACAGACCTGTGATGTTTACTGCCACAACGAGCAGTACTTTAAGAACGCTTGGGGTACAGGCACAGCACCCACATGGAACGATTCAACCTATTTAAATGGCACGCAATCAGACTGTTCCAAATGTCATGGCGACCCACCTGGTGGCGGGCATCCATCGGTTGCACAGAACGCCTGCTCACAGTGTCATAATCATGTAAATGCAAACGGTAATGGATTTATTGATCCGACACTTCATGTAAACGGAAAGGTTGAGGGCGGGACTTGTACAACCTGTCATAACGGTGTCCCCACAGGTGCCACTTATGTAACGAGGGATGTAGTTGGCTCAGACTTTACACAGGCATCACGACATGTTATGGGTGGAACCGTGACGAACTGGGATTGTATAGTCTGCCATGCTGAAGGTGATGCAAATCAAGCAGTAAACGGAAAAGTCTCCACTGACAGTGTGCTTCATCACAATGGAGGCACGCCTGTGGTTGACCTGAGAAATGTGGACAACCCAACACAGGTAGTGGTGCAGTGGGATAAAAACAACATAACCCCTGCAATGGAGAAAGGTCTTGATGATTTCTGCATGACCTGTCACGACTCAAACGGTGCAAGCGGAATTGCAGTTGCATCAACGAACGACAGGATCACGCTTACACCAACCACTCAGGAGGCAATGGCACCCTTTAATGACTCCGACGGTGGATACGGTGCTCTAAATGCAAGTGGGCCAACAGGGCATGCTACGAGGCCACATGTGGTGGATGTATATGACCAGTTCAACCCTGGAACCTACACATGGCCAGCAGGTGATGGAACCATGCCAGGTGGCTTTACAGGCACGAATTACAATGGTAATGCCTCCCAGCACGCAGTAAGGGGTCCGAGATACAGCACGACGAATGCTAACTGGAACACCTGGGTAAACAGGACACTTAAGTCTGGGCAGAACCTTGCCACCTCAAGGGAGACCTCACAGCTACACTGTGCAGACTGTCATACGGTTGACCAGAATGCACACGGTGGTGCAAATGTCTTCATGCTTACAGCACAGGGCACGAGCAATACTGGCTCTGCAATAGATAAGACCTGCACCCAGTGCCATAGTTCAAATGTGTACCTTGGCGGTACAGGTGGCAGATGGGATCATAAAAATGAAGGTGATGTATGGCGGAGTCCTAACCTTGCATCCTATTGGGACAACTCACAGTGTCTGCTCTGTCACGGTGGTGGTTCAGGCGACTTCAACGGCATGCCTGAACAGTATGGTGGTATTCACGGTATGAACAGCAATGATCCTCGTTCAAACACTCCACCATACAGGTTCATGGGTGGTTCCTATATCTATCCAAATCCTGGCGGTAACGGAAGCTGGAACTCTGCTGCTACCAGTACAACATGCTATGGAAGCTCATCGACAACTAAGTGGGCAAGCTGTAACAAACATGATGGCAGCACAGGTAGCAAAGGCTGGACATACAACTACGGAAGACCTACGACATACTAAGATTTGTTTGAGAAAAAAAGATAGAAGTTAAGAAAAAGGGCGGCTTTAAGCCGCCCTTTTTCTTTGAAAATACATAGCTAATATCTAATGCAATTCAGAGAGCTATAATCTTTTACAAGACAATGGGAGAATCGGGGAAAGAAAAGTTTCTTAAGCATATTGTTGCTTCTGGCGGGTAATTGATACATTGGATATAGGTATATTATAATGTATACATATACATCATTTATGGAGGAATGTATGGCTGTTGCAGAAAAGAGGACACAGGTTTACTTTCCTGAGGACTTGTATAAGCGTCTTAAAAGGCGAGCAAAGAAAGAGGGAAAGTCAGTTGCAGCCCTTATCAGGGAGGCTTCAGAAGAGTACCTGAAAAAAGAAGAGAGAGAGATTGACTGGGAAAACGACCCTCTTTTGAAGGCTATCGGGTTCTGTAAAGTAGATGTGGATGACCTGTCTGTCAATCATGACCATTATCTCTATGGTGCACCTAAAAGGAAGGCAAAGCATTGATGGTCTTTTTTGATACCAGTGCTGCAGTGGCACTTTTTCTTGAAAAGGACAGGAATCACGAAGAGGCAAAAACACTTGTTCAAAAGGCGATCCAGAAGAGACAGATATTGTTGATAACTGACTATATATTTGATGAGACAATAACAACAATGCTTGCCCGTGCTGGTCACAGCGATGCAGTTAAGGCAGGCAGATTTCTTCTTGTAAGTTCTATTGTAAAAATAATCTATCTTGACACTGAATTGAAGCTTCGTGCATGGGAGTATTTCAAGAGGCACAAAGACAAAAACTTCTCCTTCACTGACTGCACCAGTTTTGTCCTTATGAAAGAGATGGGACTCAGACATTACATTGCCTTTGACGAGCATTTCAGCCAGGTTGGGTTTACTATATTTGAATGAAAATCGCATCCTGCATTTCCCTCAATGGGAAATGCGGGGATATAATAAACAATGTTATTAAAGAGGACAGGTCTTGCACTTTATGAAAAAAATATCATTTGGTATGCTGTCCAAAGTATCAGAAGTAGATACTCAAAGGTGATATACAGGTATGAATAAATTAACCTATAAGTTGATATTTACATTATGTATTACATCTATCCTTTTTATTTCATCCTGCACAAATAGGGGGTTGAAAAAGAAGTACCCTGTCCTTGGAAGAGAGCCCATAAAGGATGTGTTTGTTTGTGAAGACCACTCCGAAGTCCTTACGGAATGGGCAAAAAGGGGATTCAGGGATATTACGGTAATACATGTTGATGCCCACGATGACCTTGGATTCATTGACGAGGGGAAAATTAAAGGGATTAAAAAACTGATTGATGAAAAAAACTGGCAGGAGCTTGAGAAGGAAAGAGACAGAGGAGCAAAGGGGCTTTACACGCTTGCCAACTTTCTCTACGCAGCAGCACACACAGGCATTGTTAAAAAGGTTTACTGGGTAATGCCCTTTGATTTCTTCCTTCACGCTGGAGGTGGAGAAAAACTGAGAAATTTCCTGAAGATAGGTGGAGGGTCTTTGATGAATCCCCTTGAGGTTGAGGCAATGAAGATGGAGTTTGGCTGTCTTACGGGAACACTAAAGGGAATAGATGTAAGTATCTGTGGACCTGAAACATTACCCAGAATAGGCATACCCGTAGTTCTTGATATAGATACTGATTTTTTTCCTACATATTCTCTTGAAAGAAACTGGACGAAGCTTCAGGGTATCAAGGCATTCTTTGATGCCCTTTACAATAGAAACATAATGCTCAGATATGTGGATATTACCTATTCAGTGAATAAGGGGTATCTGAAACCCATCCATCGCTGGCTCGTTGATGTAATAAAGGACATCCTTCAAAAACCGGATATCATAAAACAGCCCTCTCCTCCAGAGTTGTGGGCTTTTCTTGATGTAGTTGACTATGCCCTGATAGCTGGAAAACCCGGAGAGGGAGAAAAGACCCTGAAAGAGGCACTTAAGAAGTATCCAGAAAATCTTTCCATCAGGGCTTACGATGCTTACTACAGTCTCGTTTACAGAGGGGATTACGATTCAGCACTTAAAAAGGCAGTGAAGCTCTGCAAAGAAGACAAGAGGTATTATTATCTCCTTCCCTTTCTTGGAAAAGTGATTAAAGACAGCAAGTATCCTGAAAGGGCTGAGCCCTTTTACAAACAGGCTTTAGAGCTGGTGCCAGATAACTTTTACTTTAACAGGGAATACGGCAGGTATCTGTTAAAAGTGAAGCGATATGATGAGGCTATGGTTTATTTAAAAAAGGCTGTCTCCCTTGAGGATGATATGTATGTATGGCTCAGGCTTGGTGATGCCGCCTATGAGGCAGGCCGTAAAAAGGAGGCTGCAGGGTTTTACGAAAGGGCCCTCCTTGAATACGACCCCCTTGTAGGTATTAATCTGAGCAAGGAAAACGGAAGAAGTATAAAGAGGATGATGGAGTATTTCAGGTCTAAAGGAAGAGACGACCTGGCACAGAAGGCTGGTATGATATTGCTAACAGAGGGTGGAAGACTGAGGTGAGCCTTGCTGGGGGCATCTATAACAGGTTTAAGAGTGTCAAGACCACTGCTTTTATATTTGGCTCTTTGATTGTGGTTTATTTTGCCGGTCTCGTCATACCGCAAAAGACACTTTTTTCTTCTTACAGTGAATATCAGACATGGCTCCAAAAAAGCATCTTTTACAGGCTCTTTGACCTTCTTGGACTTACGGACATATATCTGTCGCCCATCACTATCGGTCTGCTCGTGTTGTTTTTCCTGAATCTGCTTGTTGTGGTTGGCGAAAGGACAAAGCTGGTGATGAGGAAGGTCTATTTAACAGCTAAGCCGAGTTTAATGGGGCCCGAGGAGATAAAGGGCAGACAGTCACATCTAAGTATAGAGACCACTCTTAATCGAGAGGCTGTCTTTGATAAGGTCCTCAGGATATTGAGAAGGAACAGGTGGAAGCCACTCAGAGTAGACACTACAGGGATGGCTTTTTTAATTAAGAACAGGTTATCTCCTGTGGGGTTTTTGCTATTCCATCTTAGTTTTCTGCTCTGTCTGATAGGTGGATTGCTAATTACATATACCCGTTTTTATGGTTATCTGACCATAACAGAGGGTCAGAGACTCGGAGATGCAAGGCCACACATAACGAGGATAATAAAAAAACCTAAGATATTTAAGGAACTACCCCATTTTGGTTTGAGCCTTATAAGGGTTGAGCCTCAATACCAGAAGGATGTTCCCACTGACCTGTTTGTCTATCTTGATGTATTATACAGGGGGAAGGTAAAAAGGGAGGTTCTTAAGGTGAACGAACCTGTAAAAAGAGGACCTCTCAGTCTTGTGGTTCAGGACATCTGGCTTGCCCCATTGATGGTGGTAAGAGATGACAGGGGAAGAATGATAGACGGTGCCTATGTTGCACTGAATCTGCTTCACGGGCAGGAGGATTCCTTCTGGTTTGACAGCTTGAAGGGCTACAGGTTTTATGCCATATTCTTTCCTGATTATGTGGAGCGTGACGGTGTGGAGACCACAAAGAGCATTGTGATAAGAAACCCTGCCCTTCATCTGAGGGTGGAAAGGGATGGCAATGCGGTTGCAGAGGGCACCTTAAAACCCAAAGAGTCTTTGAGGTTTGATAGATACAGCATATCCTTTCAGGGATACCGTTACAGCGTGTATCTTAATGTGATAAGAGAATACGGCAGGGTGCCACTTATAGCAGGGTTTGTGCTTGCCCTTGCAGGATTACTTATGAGATTGATTTTCTATCAGAAAAGGCTCTGGGTGGCTGTTTCAGGAGCTGGAGAAAACTCAGTGGTGCTGATTTATGGAAGAAGTGAGTATTTTCATTTGAGTTTTAAAGAGGAACTTAAGAGGCTTTCTGAAAGGATAGGAGATGCCCTGAGATGATAAGGAATCTCTTTGTAACACTGATTATACCGGTTTTGCTTGCCTTTGGAGTCTGTTATCTTCAGGCCCCATCTGGCGGGGCCTATCTCAGGTACCACCTGGGTTTATACGACCTTAAGAAGGAGGAAAAACTGATAAAGAAGTCCATAAAGCAGTTTAACATAGACTACGCAACGGTGTTTAACACAGGAGGCACAACCTATGTGATTGATGAGTACCCTGCTGCAAATCTCGTAAAAAGAAGGACCTATCAGGAGGCAAACATCTGGGCGAGACAGAAGATGGTGCTCGTTTACGACAGGGATAAGACCACCATTGAAGGCATCAGGTTTTACAGCCCCTTCAGGGCAGTGGTTGTGGCAAAGGAACTCTGGTTTTTGAACTTTCAGGACATAAAAACCAGGGATTATCTGAGCCCCCTTAAGGCAGACAAGATCAGGGTGAGATACCTGATGAAGAAGGTGCCTGGTAAGGGCTGGATCGTGCAGGAGTACGAGGTTTACTCTGACACTGAAAAGGTAACCACAGAGGTGGACAGACCATGGTAAAGTCAGTGATAAGGGGACTCTGGGTATTCGTGGTCTTTTTTATGGTTTTTAAGCTTTCGGGGCTTTTTACAGAGGTGCCTTCAGGTTTTTTCAGGACCCTTTACAGCCCATTCGTAATTGTTCCGATTTTGTTGATTTTCCTTCTCAGGGTTTATCAGTTTCTTAAGTGCAGGCGACCTTCTCACCTGTTGGTTGACCTTGGAATACTTACACTGCTTGTGGGCCTTGTAATCGGGTATCTTTACGCTGATTCAAAGGAGATCGTGATAACGGTAGGACAGGTCTACAGGACAGACAGGGATTATCCACTGAAGGAGATATTATACAAGGGACCAAAGGCGAAAGATAGCTGGTTTTTGATAAAATTCAATCGCGCCTTTGCCTCTTTCAGTAAAGATGGACGGAGATTAAAGGGGCTTAAGGCAGAGTTTGACCTCTACCGAGACCTAAGGGGAAAAGTGAAAAAACTCGTTCTCAAAAAGGGATTTTTAAGGCCCGGACCTGGTGGGATGCTCTTTGGCATAAGGGACTTTGGTTACTCCATGCATTATCTTTTTAGCTTTGAAGGTGCAGCTGATGAGGCCTTTGTCGCCCTTGAGCTTTTTCCACCTGGGAAAGAGGATTACTTCAGACTGGTCTTTTCACCTCATACCTACTACATAAGGTATCTGCCACAGAAGAAGGAAAAGCCCATCGGGCTAAGGATTGCAAGAAACAAGGACCTGATTTATGACAGTTTCATCGGGTTTCATGAGCCTGTGAAGTTTGAAAAGGCAACCCTTACCTTCACAGAGGCAAGGAAGTGGACTCGGCTTATCGTAATCAACGACATGGGGCTCTATGTTGACATCCTCTCTGTGGTCTTTTTTGTTGTGGGTGCCATATTAAAGACGAAAGAGAGAATCCCTGATGCGTAGGAAAGCTCTGGTGGCTCAGATATTGATATTTGTTTTTCTCTGTTTTTCTTTCTTTTTAATAGACAGCCACTCAAGGTCAGTAAGGAAATACCCCCGAAAGAGCTCACTCAGATTTTACAGGGTAAGCACTGGAAAGGATGTTTACAGGGTTTACAGGATGCTAAAACTGAAGGGTGCTACGGTTGTTCATCTCAGTAATACCCCTGGTATGGAAGAGTTCTATCCATCTGAGGAAACAGAGCCAATAGGTTATCCCATCCCTGTGAGGGATGTGTTACCCCTTTATGAAAAGGGACTTAACTCTGAGAACTTTCTCTTTATAGCCTCAAGGGCATCAATGCTCAGGAAGGTTTATAACATCCTGCCTCCCTCAGTGTTCAGACTGAAAAAAGACAGGCTTAAGGGAGAATTTGAATACACTGTAAGTGGTAATAGTGTTGATGGTTTTGTCAGGGACATACATCAGATAATCACGACCCTTGAGGCTGTTAAGCGGATTGATGAGCCTGTGGTGATAAACATTGATGCCGGTTACTTTGTTGAGGCACAGGACCCAATGAGGACAGTGGTGGAGATAATAAAGCATTTCAGGGACATAAGGGCGGTTGTGTTAATAGACTCTGTTGACAGGGATTATGTGAGTGCTGAGATGAGGAAAAAACTCGACCTTATGCTTCAGGGATTAGAGAGGGCGCTTGGATGAACGGAAAAAAGAGGCTTTATCTGATAGTTTTTGGCATCTTTCTTCTTGGTCTTCTCTTAAGGGTTTATGGTATCACCTCGCAGCCACCGACATCTGATGAGGTGGCCTCTGCTTACGCTGCGGAAAACTACATCAGGCATGGCATCTTCGGTCAGATAATGTGGTATCATCCCCAGTTAAGAAACATACTGATTTATATTTCAGCCCATATCTCAGGTGGATACGATGCGTGGGGGCTTAAGGCTGCATCTCTGCTTACCGGGAGTTTGTCTGTTGTCCTGCTTGCTGCCCTGGCATACAGTCTAAGTGGCAACATGGTAGTTGCCTGGCTTTCTGCTTTTTTTCTTGCCGTGGACCCGCTTCACATAGCGCTTTCAAGAGAGGCTGTTCAGGCAGCAATGACGCCGTTTTTTATTCTGCTTGGCGTGCTTTTCTCAGTAGAGGGTTTAAAGAGGGAGAGGCTTTTGTTTCATTATCTGGCAGGAGTCAGTTTTGGACTTGCAACGGCCAGCAAGTGGCATGGACTCTTTCCATGGGCAATGATGGCTCTTTTTGCCCTGTACGATAGAGTTAAAAAGGGAGAGTCCAAAGGCCTGGATCAATGGATAGGGCTTTTAAATGCCTATCTCCTCGTGCCTGTTCTGATATACCTCATTTCCTATCTCCCCTGGCTTAACAGAGGCAATGACCTTATGGATTTTTTAAGGTTTCAGATGTTCTTAGTAAAGAGACAGATTTATCACCGAGGACCTGCCTATGCCGAGGCTTTTATGAGCCATCGTGCATGGCAGTGGTTTGTCTGGCCAACGGCATGGGTGGATTTTGTATTCCTAAACGGCAGGCCCTATCTTAACATTGCCATGGGCAATCTGCTGGTGTGGTTCCTTACGATCCCCTCAACAGTGTTCTTTTTTTACAGGTGGAAAAAACAGGGAGGCAGAAACAGGCTGGTCCTCCTTCTGGTATTTTTAGTGTCCTACCTTCCTCTGGTCTTTACCACCCGCGGGATATGGGTGTTTTCAGCCACATCGGTTATCCCCTTTGCCTTTTTAATTATTGCCTGGAGCACGGGGATGCTTATCGAATCGGGCAGGCTGAAAAGGGCTACGCTAATGGTGTATATCTGCCTGGTCTTTCTGCTTTCTCTGGTGATGTATCCCATGTCCACCTTCAGGGCCTATGAGCATACCTATCTAAAGCCTATCGTTGAGCATTACAACCCCCATGGAAAGAGATGGAGTTTAAGAAGGTAGTCCTTATAAACCCTGCAAACCCCTCCTCAAGGGGAACAAACCGCTCAACCCTTTACCCGCCAATAGGTCTTGCCTATCTGGCAGCAGTGCTTGAAAGAGAGGGTTTTGATGTAAAGGTGATTGATGCCTCGGTAAAAAACCTCAGTCCACGGGATGTGGTTGCGGAGTTGTCAAGAGACTTTCCAGACTTGGTGGGATTAAGTGTAAATGTCATTAACGCCTCAGGGGCAGTTGAGATTGCCCGGGAGTTAACAAAAGGACAGGGCATTAAAGTGGTGCTTGGTGGGCCACTTGCAAGCACCTGTTACGAAGAGATTTACCAGAGGGTGAAGCCTTACTGCATCGTGATAGGAGAGGGTGAGCAGAGTTTCTTGAGGGTCTGCCGTGGTGAGCCCCTTGAGGAGATTGAGGGGATATGCTATCTGGATAAAGGCTCTTTTTTGAGAGTCAATCCACCCTCGAAGCCAATTGAGGACCTCGACCAGCTTCCCCTTCCTGCCTATCATCTTCTTCCTGAACTCAGGCTCTACCGTTCAAGGGCAAGAAGATACCCTGTAGCACCTGTTATCACCTCAAGGGGATGCCCCTTTGGGTGTGCCTATTGTAATTCTTCAATATTTGGCAGGCGTTTCAGGGCAAAGAGTCCGGAGGCAGTGGTTGAGGAGATAGAGTTTCTTGTAAGGAGGTTCGGGGTTCGCCAGATTGACATCGTTGATGATAACTTCACGCTTGAAATTCAAAGGGCAGAAAGGATACTTGAGTTGATAATTAAAAGGGGTCTTAATATAGCCATTAACCTTCAAAACGGTATCAGGGCTGACAGGCTTACCCCTGAACTGGTAAGGCTTATGAAGAGGGCAGGGGTGTATAAGGCATCCATAGGTGTGGAGTCTTCAAGCCCTGAAGTGCTAAGGGCAATTGGTAAGAGACCCAGGCTTCAGAATATAAAGCTTGCAGTAAAATGGTTCAGAGATGAAGGCATCTCAACGGCTGCATTTTTTATCATCGGGCTTCCTGATGACACTGAGGACAGTATCCTTCAGACCATAGAATTTGCTGTGAGGCTTGACCCCGTGGTTGCGGTCTTTTCAAGGTTTATCCCCCTTCCTGGAACCCCTTACCACGAGCGGCTCAAGAAAGAGGGGCTTCTCAGGATAAACCCCTGTGAGGGATTCTCAGGTGGTTTTTTCACGCCCACTGGTTACTTTAAACACCCTGTGTTAAGGGATGAGCAGATTGACAGGCTTCACAGGATGGCCTACAGGAGGTTTTATCTGAGACCAAAGAAGATTGCTGAAATACTGAGAGATATGGGTTCATTAAAAGAGATCGGCTGGCTCCTGAGAAGTAGTCTCAATATCATAACAGAGCTTGGGATATAACCCTTATCTTTAGAAACAAAACATCGTTATGTTATAATCTTACTAAGGACCTGCAAAAGGCACACCTTTAAAATAGGCAGGCCGGCTCCGTAACCTTCGGCAAACTTATGAACACAAGGCTTATAGAGGATATACTTATATGGGGTTGCATATATCTTTATGCATCGGCAAGTATATTGCTCCTTACGGGCTTTGTATTTAATAAAGAGAAACTCCTAAGGATTGCTGGTTATCTTATTATCCCTGCCTTCTTTGCACATACCGTCGTCTTTGCAATGAGGTGGGCAAGAACGGGTTACTTCCCAGCAAACGGAGAGCTTGAAAACGCCCTCACAGGTGGATGGTTTGCAATCGGTTTTACTGTTTATCTTTTTATAAAGAACCGTTCACTTTCCGGTGTAGCGCTTTTTACAGTGCCTGCAACACTGCTCTTCCTTGGTTATGGAATCATGAAGGCACCAAACCCCTTGCCACTGGTTGCATCACTTAAAAGTAGCTGGCTAATAGTGCATGTTGCCTTTGCACAGCTTGCCTTTGGAGCCTATGCAATCGCATCAGGTATGGGGTTACTTTATATACTGAAGGATAACAATGAGAAGAAGGAAGTAAAGAGGCCCTTTTATCAGAGATTCCCTGGCCTTGATGTGATTGACGAGCTGATGTTTAAGTTCGTGGTCTATGGCTTCATTGCAGAGGCGATAATGATAGTGGCAGGTGCCATATGGGCTAAGGACCTCTGGGGGAGTTACTGGGGGTGGGACCCTGTGGAGGTCTGGTCCCTGGTTTCATGGCTCCTTTACGGCTTTACCATTCATCTAAAGGTTACACTGGGATGGAAGGGAAGAAAACTGGCCTGGATTGTCATGGTCCTTATACTGACCGTTATAATTACATACTGGGGAATAAACATCGTGATTGAAAACTCAAGGCATGTCTTTGGTGTAGTATCTCAGGGATGACGCTGTCTGACCTTTTCCTCAAATTTAGATACCTCCTTTATGTAGCAGTTTTTGGAAGATACTCTAAAAGACCCTACCACTGCCAGTTTCAGGTTACAAGACGGTGCAATCTTCGATGTCGTTACTGCTGCGTATGGAGAGATGAGTGGGGAGGGGAGCTGTCTTTAAAAGAGATTGAATTGCTTGCAGGAAATCTCAGACATTCAGGACTTAAGAGTGTGGTAATAACCGGTGGGGAGCCCCTTTTGAGAGATGATATAGTGGATGTGATAGGGGTTTTTAAAAGGGCAGGCCTAATAGTAAGGCTTCAGACTAATGGAATTTTGCTGACATCTGAGCTGTCCTCTGAGCTTTTTAAAGCAGGGCTTGATGATGTTTATGTATCCCTTGATACACTAAGAGCTGAGAGATTCATTAAGATTGCTGCCTTAAGAGACGATGGAGCCCATCAAAGACTTATTGAGAACATAAAGATGCTCTCTTCAGTGGCAAAGAGACACAGGTCAGGCAGGTTTTTGCTTACCGTTATAACACCTGATAACCATGATGAAGTTGAGGAACTCGTGAGTTTTGCAGGCAGGTGGGGATATCTTATTGGTTTATACGGTGTGGAGACATCTGACACTCAAAAAGGCGATGCCGAGATAAGGGTGTCAGGAGCACTTTTCAGGATGAAAGACAACGAAAGGCTTCTTCTTAAAAGGGCTTTTCAGAAGGCACTCATGTTAAAGAAAAAAAAGGGCACTCCGATATTTAATTCAGAGAGACTCCTTAAGGATTATGTTGAATTTTATGGCTTAGCAAAGCCTGATATGCATTGGCATTGCAGGGCAGGAAGACATTATCTGGTTGTGCTTCCTGATGGAAAGGTCTCGGTCTGTAATGGGACTGCGCCAGTTAAGGGTTACGATTATCAGAACCTTCCTGAGTTGTACAGGAGAAAGGACAGAGAGGATATCTTCAGCCATTACAGGATGAACTGTAGCGGCTGTATCTGTACAAGACAGCTTGAGTATCTGCTTTTTGAGCCATGGGATATGGTTAAAAAGACCTTAATGTATCTCGGGAACCTTTGATTTTCCACGAATTTGCTGATTTTGTTATTATATTACATAGAATGATTAATCCCGCTGAAAGACCGCTGGGTAGCTTTTGATATGTAAGGAAGTTTTATTTCATTATATTCTCGCTGTGCATATTCTATGAAAAGGATTTTATTTATATACCCGCCTTCCCGTCCGATCTTAAGAGAGGACAGATGCCCTGTTCCATCAGGTAACCCTGTTATGTCTCCCCGACTGCCACCTACTGACCTTATGTATCTGGCATCTATTGCTGAGAGTCGTGGTTATGAGTGCATGATAAGGGATTACTCAGGTAAGCCAGATGGAATAAGTCTCTTTATTAGTGATTTAAAGAGCTTTCGACCTTGTGTGCTCTTTGTGAATGTAACAACCCCGACATTTATAGATGATATTAAGTCATGTGTTACTGCAAGGTCTATACTGCCAGAGCTCAGGATAATAATTAAAGGTGCACATCTTTTAAGGTACGATGTAGAGGTCATGATGGATGTGCCGGAAGTGGACATTGTTGTCAGGGGTGAGGCGGAGTTTGCATTCGGAGAGATCCTTGCTGATAAACCTTTGAAAGATATTAAGGGCATTACATGGAGGGAAAATGGCAGGGTCTTAAGAAACCCTGATAGGGACCATGAAAGGGATGATGTAGATAGTCTTCCACCGCCATCACGCCATCTTGTGAATAACAGCCATTATAAAAGGCCAGACAATGGGATGCCTCTTGGTGTGATAAGGGTCTCCAGGGGATGTCCTCATGGATGTTTTTTTTGCCTTGCCACGCCGGTTTATGGCAGAAAGGTAAGAATGAGGTCGGTGCAGTCAGTGGTTGATGAGATATCAAAATGCATAAGAGATTATGGAATAAACAATTTTATATTCTGGTCTGACCTTTTTAATGCATCTTCACAGTGGGTATCATCACTTTGTGAGGAAATAATAAGAAAAGGGATAAAGATTCAATGGTCTGCAAATATAAGGGCAGACAGATTCAATGAAGAAATGGCTTTGTTGATGAAAAGAGCAGGCTGTGAGCTTTTGAGTGTGGGAGTTGAAAGCGGTAGTCAGGATATACTGAATCGCGTAGGTAAAAATATCGCCCTTGAAGATTATGTAAGAGCCTTTGTAATTATGAAAAAAACGGGGATAAGAAGCATAGCCTATTACATACTTGGCTTGCCTTGGGAGAGTAGGGAAAGCGCAAATAAGACAATGGAGTTTTCAAGAAGACTTGATAGCGACTTTGCAAACTTTTATGTTTTTGCTCCACTGCCTGGTACAGCCGGCTATGAATATGTTATTAATGAGGCACTGGCAGAGGAGTCAGCACTGATAGGTGGGGCGTTAAAGAATGCCTACTACAGTGCCGTCTGTTCAGGGCATTACATGAGCAAAGATGAAATAAATGCTCTGAGGAAAGAGGCTATAAGGGCATTTTATTTCAGGGCAGGATATGCTATCAAGAGGCTAAGGGAAATAGATTCCTTTGATGAGCTGAAGAACTATATTAGAGCTGTTTTTTCGATGTTGAAGATGCTTCCGACGAGGTTATGATGTTGTTGGGCAAGAAGGTAGTAGTCATTATGCCGGCTTACAATGCAGAGTTGACCCTGAAAAGGACTGTAGAAGAAGTGCCAGATGGAATAGTGGACGGTATTGTGGTTATTGACGATGCTTCAAAGGATTTAACGGTTGAAATAGCAAGGCAACTGGGATTGGATGTTATCATTCATTCCAGTAATCTGGGGTATGGTGCAGCTCAAAAAACAGGCTATAAAAGGGCGCTTCAGAAAGGAGCAGATATTATTATAATGGTTCATCCTGATTATCAGTACTCACCCAATCTGATTCCTGCTATGGCTTCTATGGTGGCCTCTGGCCATTACGATATGGTGCTTGCCTCAAGGATATCTGGAGGAGGGGCTTTAAAAGGTGGTATGCCACTTTACAAATATCTGGCCAATAGATTTTTGACCTTTGTGCAGAATTTGGTTTTAGGGATTAAGTTGAGTGAATATCATACAGGATACAGGGCTTACAGCAGGAGACTACTTGAGAGTATTGATTTTGAGGCCAATTCAGATGGCTTTCTCTTTGATAACCAGATAATACTGCAGGCTGTAAAGGCTGGTTTCAACATAGGTGAAATAAGCTGTCCTACCCGATATTTTCCCGAGGCATCTTCGATAAACTTTTATGAAAGTATTAGGTATGGCTTAGGGGTGTTGAAGATAACATTAAAGTTTCTATTTCAGAAGTAGCTGAATTGCTTTGAGATTGGATTTGAAAAAAGCACCTCATATCTTTTAGACTATTTTATTATGAAAAGAAGCATCATATTATTATTGATCCTTTTTGATCTAATATTCAGCATAAGTGCCTCAGCTCTTTGTGTGATAACCGAGGAGGCAAACCTTCGGAGTGGACCTGGTACAAACTACGACAAAACCTGGCAGGTCTTCAAATACATGCCCCTTAAGAAGCTTGAAAAAAAAGGAAAGTGGTACAGGGTAAGGGATGTGGACGGCGACGAGCACTGGGTGTATGAGAAGCTGGTCACTGATAAGTTCAGATGCGCTGTGGTCAAGGTTGACAAGGCTAACATCCGTAGGGGCCCTGGTTTAAAATACAGAAAGACCGACTTCAGTCCTGTGATAAAGTACGACTCCTTCAGGATTATAAAGAAAAAGGGCCTCTGGTACAAGGTAAAAGACGAGTTTGGTCAGGTGGGCTGGATTCACAAAAAGCTCATCTGGATTCAATGAATAAGTAAATACAGAGACTTTCCAACCAGATAAAAAGAAAAGCCTATCAGAAATATTCCGGAAAAAACCGTTATCCTCATAATTAACTTTGGTGACAGAAAATGCTTAAGCCAGTAAAGTGTAAGGGCGAGGAACACAGGATAGGTTATCATACCGAGGCAGCCTGTTAACAGATAGGTTACCCCTGTGCTTCCCGTGAAGTCCTTTACAAGCCCAAGCTCAACAAGCACCCTCTCCCCAAGGAGCCACCAGAGTATCATCATTGGATTTGAAAGGGCAAGCAACAGTCCTGTGACAAAGGCTATCCCTCTGTGTTTAAGCCTCTTCCTTGGTCTTTCAAGGTTGAAATAGTCAAGGCCATGCTTTATCACCGTGTAACCAAGCCAGATGAGTAAAAGTCCACCAAAGAGCCAGAAATAGGCCATAATGGATTTTTTCTTAAGAAGAGGAAGCAGCCCGAATATTGCAACTGCACCATAAATGAAATCCGCTGTAAGGGAACCAAGGGATACGCTGATGGCTGCCCTGAGATGACCGTGAAGTGCCCTCGTTGCCACCTCTATCTGAACAGCACCAATGGGGATGGCACTTAGAAAGCCCATTATGAATGTAATAAGCAGAAACAGAACCTCTTTTATCATCAGATGATTATAACAGATAGGTCAGGCGTTTGAAAAAAACTGCTGCTTTTATGTAATATTGTGCTATGGAAATGGTGGTGAATCTTATCTTCGTTGGTGCTGGTGGCTTCATTGGTGCCATATCAAGGTTTCTGGTAAGTGTGTGGGTAGGTCAGCGATGGGGAAGGGTATTCCCCTTTGGAACATTCGTTGCAAATGTGCTTGGATGTTTTTTTATTGGCCTTGCCATGACCATTTTCAACGAACGGATTATAGCAAGCCCACACCTTAGATTGCTAATAGGCGTTGGATTCATAGGTGCCTTTACAACCTTTTCAACCTTTGAGTACGAAACAGGTGCGCTCCTGATGGACGGTGAGTGGTTGATGGCATTCTTGAATGTTATTGGCAGTCTTACGGCAGGCTTTATTGCACTAAAGGCAGGAGAACTGCTTGCAAGAACGATATAGAAGGAGAGTGAAAATTGGTTAAGAAGGGAAAGGCTAAAAAGCTTTCTGTCTATGTTGACGAGTCAGACAAGTATGGGCGTAAACCTGTGTATGAGGTGCTTATTGACATCTTTTACAAAAAGAAGATTGCAGGCGTAAGTGTGTTCCGGGGAGTGGCAGGTTATGGAAGTGATGGGATGCTTCATACATCAAAAAAACTCACCCTTTCAGCATCCATGCCCGTTAAGGTGGAGGTGGTTGATTCAGAGGAGATGATTCAGAAGGTGCTTCCTGATGTGTATCAGGTGGTTGAAAAGGGATTGATAGAGGTTACCGATACCGAGGTAATCAAGTGCTGTAGAGGGAAAGAAACTGAAGAGCCACAGGAGGAGACAATGAAACTTCAGGGTAAGGCAAAGATGCTCAGAGTAATAGTAAGGGAGGACCACAAGTGGGAGGGGGAGCCCCTTTACGAGGCGCTTGTTAAGCGTTTCATCATGATGGATGTGGCAGGTGCAACCGTGTATAAGGCAATGGCAGGATATGGACCACACAGGAGATTCAGAAAGATGAAGTTTCTCACCCGAGGCGGAGAGCTTCCTGTGCAGATAACCGTTGTGGATACCGAGGAAAAGATAAAGGAGATACTTCCTGTGCTTGATGACATGGTCAAAGAGGGCATAGTGCTTATCTCTGATGTGGAGGTTATAAAGTACACCCACAGTCAGGCAGAGACGGATATCATGTAAGGTGAAAAAGCAAAAGGATATTGCCCTTCAGATAAAGGAGTGTTTTGAAGAGCTAAGCCCATTAATAGAGTATTTCACCTCAGAGGTGTGCCCTTCCTGCCAGAGTGTCTGCTGTCGGCACAAACACTCCCTTTATGACGAAGAAGACAGGCTCTTTCTTCAGGCCCTTTCTGTTAAGGCTGTAAACAACCTGAGCCTTGATCCTGAAGGCCCCTGTGAGTTTTTAAAAGAGACAGGTTGTATAAGGGAAAGATGGCAGCGTCCCTTTAGATGTACCTGGTACTTCTGTGATGCCCTGCTTCAGTACATGCCAGAGGCATCAGGCAGGCGTTACAGGGAGATGGTGAATCTGCTGAATAAATTGATTTCCCTCCGCAGGAGATTGCTATCGACTAAGCCCTGATGTCATAATCTTCAGGCTCTCTTTTTTATTCTCCTGACTCAAGGATTTTAATGAACTCTTCTGGGGTAAGCACATGGAGTGTTGCCTTTTTAATCAGCTCCTCATCCATTCTTAATGTCAATTTAGTAGTCATCTTTGGTTCTCCAATACGGCTATTTCTAAAAATATTATACGGCATAGTCATATGTCTGTCAAGCGTGAAGATATGGTAAAATTAAATATGAGCCCAACTATATTTTTCGAGAAAGGGTATAGGTTCTTTTTCTTTTCACGAGAAGAGTCAAGGATGCATGTTCATATATATTGTGCTGATGGTGAAGCTAAATTCTGGTTAGAACCAGAGATAGAACTTGCAAAAAATTTTAATCTTTCAAGGAAACAATTAAAAGAAATTGAAAATATCTTATAGGAGCATAATGATGAAATCAGGTCAGCTTGGCAGGAATGGTTTAAAAGTTGAGGTAACTAATATATCAAGTCATGGTATATGGTTATTAACCAGAGACAAAGAGTTATTTTTATCCTATGATGATTTTCCCTGGTTCAAAGATGTTCCGGTTAAGAAAATATTAAATGTGCAAGAAGTTGCAGCAGATCATTTTTACTGGCCAGAACTTGATGTGGACCTGAGTGTTGAAATTATAGAACATCCTGAAAGATTTCCTCTAAAGGCTAAAATCAAGAAATGACCATAACACCCCTTTCCCACTGACGGTAGAAGCCGCCGCAGAAATTGGCAATATACGATAAATCCAGTTACTAATACCCCTGAAGCGTAAAACTTGAAAACACCATTGGCCAGAGGCTGATGATAAGGAAAAGGAGTCCAAAGACAAGCCCGGAAAGGGTCGTTTTCCTCTGCAGTCTGTCAACCACATCCTTCCTTTCCACTTTACGCCTTAATGCCTCATAAATCCCTGTAAGCATGGATGTTATGGTGCAGAGAAAAAGGCTTATGTACAGGGGATAGCCCACATAGTTGAAGTCTGCCTGGAGTATGTCAAAGGGGCAGTGGTGAGTGGGAAGCTCATAAAAATAAAGGGATATAAAGGAGACCACTGAGGCAAGGCTCACAACAAAGGCAAGGACAGAGATGATAGAAAAGACATATTTGAAAGAGGAAACTTTGTATTTTAAAGAGAGAGTGCCTGATATAAAAAATAAGGTCCACACAAGGGCAAATCCTGCTTCAGCCTTCTTTACAGGTATTGCAGTAAGAGAGGAGGCAAGCCCCTTCCCCTGGGCGCTAAACATAGAGCCACAGCAGGAGGTGATGACAGCAGGGTCAAGCCCCAGAAAGTATCGGACCTCGAGGTAACCCTCGGCAGCTATAAGAGGAAGCAAAATGAGCACCAGTGCTGACTTAAGCCGTGTCAGGGGGTACTCAGGACTTCGCTGGTCAAGGATGTTTATACCAATCCAGAGCCCTGAAAGAAGCAGGTTTAGGACCTTAAGATAAAGCACATACCAGCCAACAGGGTTTGCATTGAGCACCCCGGTTGCACACATGGCGCCAACGAACTCTGTATGAAGGCTGTCAACGGTGTAGATAAAAAGTAGTGCGGATACTATCTGATAACCAAGGATGTAATTCATGATGGTTGATGTGAGATAGGTTTTTCGCTCAAGGGAAAGCTGTAGTTCAGAGCTGCTTCGGATATCCCAGTAACGAAGCACCCTTACTGAAAGCAGGGAGATATAAAGAAGCATCAGTACCACCACAGCTGAGCCAAGAAAAAGCGCAATTATGCCCGGGTGAAAGATCATCTCTCCCTGACCCTTCCGTCTCTTACCTCGTATACCCTGTCAACCATTTCAGTTTCAAACACAAGTGGGTCGTGGGTGGCAATCACGATGGTCATGCCCCTGGACTTAAGCAGGCCAAGGGTCTCAAGGAGATTCATGGAGAGTTTGCTGTCAAGGTGAGCAGTGGGCTCGTCAGCCATAAGGATGTCGGGGTTGTTAATTAACGCCCTTGCAATGGCTACCCGTTGCTGTTCACCGCCTGATAGTATTTCAACAGGAAAACCTGCCCTGTGAGATAGAGACAGGGTCTCCATAAGTTCCTCAACCCGTTCAGACATCTGTCCAAAGGACATACCCGTGGGATAAAGGGGTAGCAGGATGTTTTCCCTGACACTTATGCCCTTTATCAGATTGAATTGCTGAAAGATAAAGCCAAAGGTCTTACGCCTTATTTCAGTGAGAAAACGCTCTGGAAGCTTTGCCACATCCTGACCTTTCAGGATTATCCTCCCAGAGGTTGGACGGCTCATACATCCAATAAGGCCAAGCAGGGTTGTCTTGCCTGAGCCGCTGGGCCCTTTTAGAACCACTACCTCACCCTTTTTGACATAAAGGGATGCCTCCCTGACAGGCCATATCTCATTAGGTCTGCCACGGTTAAAGCACTTGCTCACCTTTTGAACACTTATCAAAATATCACTGTTCATTATTTTTTTAAGTTACAAAAAACCTCAGAGAACGAAAATTCTAATTTATAATTTCTAAATACTAAACAAATCCCAAATGCCAATTTTTCAATTTTCCAAACCTTCAGCTCTTCCTAACTCCTGCGCTTCTCTTCTATAATAACCACAGAGAGCACAGAGTATCTAAATTATAAGGAGTAGGGTTAAAGTTGAGTTATTAATGTTGAGTTTTGAGTTATTGGTTAAGATTTCTATCTAAACACTCAACACTAAGCACTCAAAACTAAAAACTACCCCCTACCCCCTGTATTTATTATCCCCTCATCACACTATCCGGGTCTGTTATTGCTGCCTTCCATGACGGTATTATGGTTGATGCCGTATAGGGAACCACCGTGACCATAAAGAGCACAAAGCACTGATAGAGGTCAACATAGGGCCTGAGTCTGAAATCAGGAAACAGCACCGACCATCCCTTCAAAGCAGGCTCAAAGAGCACTGCAGAAAAATAAAACACATGAATGTAAGCCAGTATGATGCCAGTTAAAAAGGAGATAAGCGATATACTTGCCCCTTCCCAGAACTTAAGTGTCAACACATCAGATGTCTCCCAGCCAATGGCCTTAAGTATCCCTATCTCCTGTCGTTCCTCTGCACTGAGCCCCGTTGCCTTATCCCATGCAAGTATTACAAAGGCAAGCACAGAGGATGCAAAGAGGGCAAGAAGCATCCCGCCTCGCCAGTTAAAGAGCGAGTCGTAGGTGCGAAGGATCTCTGAACGGGTGATTGGACGTGTGTCGGGAAGGAGCTTTTTTACCTTTCCTGCAATGTTTTGTATCTCTGTGGGGTTATAGACCTGAACCGTAAGGTCAGTGGCATGGCCTTCGGGGAAGCCAAAGAGACGGTCAAAGTCGGGTCTTGATATTATCACAAGGTCATTGGTCAGTATCTGGGAGGACTTTTTAAATATGCCCCTTACCTTAAGGCTCAGCACCCTTCCTTTTATGTCCTGTAAGAAGAGCTCGTCGCCAATCTGTAAAAACCTTGCATCAGCCACACCGCTTCCAATCAGGCAGTAACCATGCTCGTTGGCTCCTGGGAGGCTTCCCTCAATTATCTCCGTCTTTCTGATGCCCTCTGGATAGGCAATTACAGTAAAGTTTGCCCCTGTCAGGGGGTCGTAGTAGTATCCCCAGTAGCGAGGTCTCACATCACCCACTCCGGGAAGCCCTTTTATGGCATCCACATAGCTTAGTGGAATCAGGGCGTGCCTGCCTGCCTGTATGCGTTGCACTATGAGTTCAGGAGAGCCTTGAAGGATCAGAAGTGCCTCCTTCTTGAACGAATGTGTTAGAAAGAGTATGGATGCAATCACCATGGTTACGGTGGTAAAGACAGATACAATTGCCAGGTTTTTCAGCTTCCTCCTTAGCAGTGATGAAAGGGCAAACTCGAGGATCTTAAGATGCTTAATCACCTCTTCCTCCTCATGGGCGGCTCTATAAGTGAGCCTGCAGGGAAGTGCTCCACTGATGATGGAAAGTCCTGAAATGGTGAAAACCAGTCAGCCTGCGATGGATTCCTTGTATACCTTGCTTCGGTCCATACAGAAAGGTCGGTAAGGGAAAGCTCGCTGCAGAGGTCTTTCAGGGAAAGCATCTCTTTTTTCCCCTTTGCTACCTGAGCAGAGGCAGAAAACAGTAAAAAGACCAGCACGATAATCTCGAATAAAAAAATGGATATAAATATCTGGTATCTCTTCATTATTTCCCTTAAATCTGAGATTCCACTGGGCAGTGGGGATAAGTCTCCACTGCCCAGTGGGGACTTATCAGCATCCCTTCATTATCATCTTCTTTTTCTTCATTTTCATCTTCATCTTCATCATGCCCTTTGGTATGTCATCAGGGGTAACCTCACTGAAGTGAAGCATCCTTTTTCCGTGGTGGTCCTTCATGAAGGTCTCTGCCTGAGCCTTTCCTTTTACAGGGACAAGCTCCACACCCATTGGGCCATATACATCGCTACCTAAAATAAAGTAGACATCAGGGTCCTTTGCGTTTACAACCCTGGTTGAGTAGTACTCGGTTACATAGATATCCTCAATCTCGGACTGGCTGTGCTTTGAGTATTTTTCAGGATGAAAGTAAAATCTGAACATATCCTTTGGGCCGTCAAAAGCCACATAGGAGCCGTCTTTAAATACGATCTCTGCATTCCAGTTTGGGTACATAGAGGCCTTCATACCACAGACCGGGCAGCGGTCAGCAGGCCCTGGTTTCTTAAACTCACCTGCCATTGCCAGTGAGGCAACAAATACAAAGAGACCGATTAAAAGGACATAGATTATGCCTCTATGATTCTTCATCGTGCACTCCTTTGGTGTGAGGGTTTTACAGGGTAAGACCCCGCATTAAGCCTGTTGGGACAGACTCTATCGGGTTTTCGGTGGGTGGAAAAACTGGTTGGTGGTTATGGGGAGGAAGAAACTGTTTTTTATAATGGGTAAAACCGTTACCAGGACTGTTATAAGCATGGTACAGGCAGGTCTTATGGGAAAGAAGAGCACATTAATGCTACCTGAGGGTTTCTTTGAGCAAACATCAGCAGTTATCACCAACTGATGCCCTGACCATTCTGGGGCGGCAATTGTTGCCTGTGAAGTACTTACGAAAAACACAGGCATCACAAGCTTAAGAAGCAGAGCAGCTATCAGGGCAATGTATATTGTCTTTTTTAAGGTATTCATTCCTCTATGAGTTTCCCCTTTGACATCCTGAATACACGCTCAGTCTGCCTTGCAAGCTCTGAACTATGGGTTACCATCACAAAGGTTATACCCCTTTCTTTGTTCATCCTCTTAAAGAGCTCCATTACCTCTGCCTCGGTCTCCTCGTCAAGGTCGCCTGTGGGCTCATCAGCAAGTATGATATCAGGGTTGTTAATAAATGCCCTTGCGATGGCAGCGCGTCGCTGCTGTCCACCACTTAGGTGAGCAGGATAGGAGTTTACCTTGTCCTTTATACCCATCTGTTCAAGTAGCTCCATGGCAAGCTCAACCTGAGAGTCCTGCGTTTCATTACCAAAGTAAGTTGGAAGTAACACATTTTCAATCACCGTGAGTGTTGATATGAGACTTGAAAATTGATATATAAAGTTTAGCTTTCTGTTTCTGAACTCTGAAAGGTCATCGTCACTTAGTGCCCAGATGTCGGTTCCATCAATAAGCACGGTGCCCCTGTCAGGTCTTGTAAGTCCACCCATGAGGCTTAAAAGGGTTGTTTTACCGCTTCCCGAGTGACCAAGTATGGAGACGAACTCTCCCTTTTTTATGTGTAGGGTAACCCCATCTACTGCTACTATTTCGTCGCCACCCACATAGTATCTCTTAGAGACATCGATTACTTCGATCATCTTTTATGAAATACCTCCTTTTTCTTTAATCTTCTTTAAGAGTTCGTCAGCGAATCTCTGATGAAGTTTGCTTAATGCTTCGTACTCCTTCTTTGCCTTATCAAGGTCACCTGCATCAAGATAGGCAAGCCCAAGATTAAAATGAGCTGTGGAATAGCTTGGCCTCAGCTGCACTGCCTTTTCAAGTGCTCTTATTCGTTCTTTAAGCATACCAAGCCGACTGTATGAATAAGCAATATTGTTATAGGCTACTGCGTAGGTTGGCATCAGTTTGATGCACTTCTTGAATGCCTCGATGGCCTCTTTGTACTTTCCGAGTCTGTTGTAGGCAGTGCCCATCCTGAAGTAGGCATAACCCATCTTTGGGTCAAGCTTCACTACCTTTTTAAGTGCCTCCACCTCCTGCTCGTACAGCGATGCCCTGTCGTAGAGGTCTGACAGGTGATACCAGAGCCTGGGATTGTTCGGGTCTTTGTCAAGCTGTTTCTTTACCTGAACGAACACAGAGGTGCTATTGTAAGGATTTACAGCAGAGGGGAGTTCCTTCTTTTCTGTCTTTGCCTCCTCCTTCTTTTTGGAACATCCAGTAAAAAGCAGACATCCCATCAGTATTACCAGTATAAGTCTTTTCATCTTACCCCCTAACGAAAGAATCTGTAAGCCTTCCTGAGAAGGGCTTCTTTAATTATAATATTACCATCTCTGAGCTCTGAATTAAGAGGTATCGGGACATGGTTTCCTCGCCAGCCTTCAGGGTTGTTAAGGTCAAAGGAGAAGTTGTGGTGAATGCAGATTAGCTTGTCATCCTCGGTCTTAAACCCCAGTTTGGCCTTGTAGCAAAGGTAGTCAGCGTCAAGATAGGTCTTTATATCTTCAGGTGAAAACCTGATTACCATAAAGTCAATGTTTCTTCCCCTGTAACGATAGGTATAAAAGTTTACCCTTTGCTTGAGTGATTCAACTGGTATGCTTACCACACCCTTTGATGCCTCAACCAGAGTGAACTCCGGAGCCAGTCTTGCCTTTTTGCATGATAATGTAAAAAGTAACAGCAACAGTACAAACGAACTGAAAGCCTTCTTCATCATTCGCCCTCCCGTATAGCCTCATAAGGCTCCAGTTTTGAGGCAACCATAGCAGGAAGTGCAGAGGCAATCAGCCCTGTAAGCTCAGCAAATACCACGGCGACAATTATCAGCATAATTAGCATTTGATTTGATGGAACCAGATAGGGAAGCTTCAGGTCCTTTTTTATGAGGTCCTTAACAAGACTTAGGAATATGCCTGAGCCAATTATGCCCATGATGCCACCAACAATGGAGATAAAGGATGCCTCAGAGATTATAAGCCTGAAGATGTGTCGTTTTTTTGCACCCATTGCCCTCAGTAACCCTATCTCTCTTTTTCGTTCGTTTACTATCATGGAGAAGGCAAAACCGATCAGCATAAGTGCTATAAGCCATACGACTACACTTATGGTAATTATACCCCTTAAAAGTCCCTTCATCTGCTTTCTTACTGTGCTTATTACCTTGTCTGAGGCGATAGCCTTTACACCCGGAACATCGTGTTCAATCCTGATGGCAACCCTTTCGGGTGAGATGTTCTCGTCTACCTGAACAAGCACAGCAGAGATTTTGCTACGGTCTATCTTCAGTGGCACCATTGCACGCTCAACTGAGGCCTCTGCCATCTTGTATGCACCCTCCATGGTCATAAACACGCCCCGGTCAAAATATTCCATTCCTGTTGGCTCAAGAGTGCCAGCTACATCAAAGGCACTTCCATAAAAGGGTATGGTATCACCAACGATTACCGGGATATCTCTGCCTGTGATTATCTCGTTAAACTTAAGAGGCCTCTTTAAGTGCTGTTCAAGCCAGGGCTTAATGGTAAAGTCTGTCTTGGGGTCAAAGGCGGTTATAAAGACATCCACATTGTAGCAGCAGGTAAAGGATGTGGGTTTGATGTAAAGATGAGGAGAGGCCCTTTTTACGCCCCTAACCGCCTTTACCTTCTCAAGCACATCCTTTGACATGTAAAAGGTAGTGGGTTTTCCAGTAAGTAATGCACTCTTTGCCTGAGCCTCATAACCTTCAGGCACCACCAGTATGTCTGCACCGAGACGGTATGTGCCTATCTTGAGGGCGTTTTTCATACCAGAAGTAAAGATGGTGGCTCCAAAGAGTGCAGCACTTACCACTGAAACAGCAAGCAGAAGTATCAGGGTTCTTGCTAATTTCCGCTTTAGATTCCTGAGTGCAATTCCCATTATGCCTACTCTCTTTGCCATTTTTCTCCTTTCCTTAAAGGGGTATGTTCAGTCTGTATTGATTAGGTGAAGGGTATTATAAAAAAGGGCGATGTCGCTTATAAAGCTTGACAAAAAGAAGGAAAGGGGACCATGCCCCCTTTCCTTCCTGCCTCTAACAGCCCTTTATGACTCTTCTTTTGTGTTTTTTAAGAGGTGCTGGGTTCCAGTCCACCTCAATACCACAGAGAAGTGGTGAGCCCTGGTCAATTGTAACCTCTATTCCATACTTACTGTGGCAACTATAACATGCTGAGACCTTTTCCTCGATCTTGTGGGTCTTAGTGTTTATGACCACAAGGAGACTGTCGTTTTCGTAAGTCCTTGCTGCGGCAAGGGCATATTTCCCATCAGGTGTGAACTCAAAGTCGTGGGGCCTTATGTTATCTGGAAGCACGATGTGGTCTTTGACCGTATCGGTTGCTGTGTCGATGATTACCACCTGGCTATGGTGTGTGCCTGGTTTCAGGCCTGGATCAAACTCGTTAGGTGCACTAACCCAGAGCTCCTTGCCGTCAGGTGTGAGCTGGATCTGGTGGATAAAAGTCATCTCTGGGTCCTTGATCTCCTTTATCTTCTTCTTTGTAGTCCAGTCGTAAACATAAATGGTGCCCGTTGGCATGTCTGCCATATAAGCCTTCTTGGTATCGTGGGTCCACTGGATACCACAGATAGCCTTTCCAATCGGCATACTGTCAACGGTCTTCAGTTTCTTTGGATCCCACACATAAACATGACCATCGGCCATATCCTCGAGATAGACATTTCCATCTGGACCAAGGATTGCATCGCAGAACTTCTTTCCTACATGAAATGGCCCTTCTTTTTTACCTGTCCCGAAGTGATAAACATAAACATCACCGCTTAGCGTTCCTATGACCATTCTTTTATCTGAGCCACTTTTTAACAGAGCACCACCATGTGTGCCTCCACCCTTTTTGATATCCTCAAACTTCATACCAGCAATAATACCTTCCATCTCAGAACCCGATTCCGTTATAACTATCCTGTCCTTCATTATATCTGATGGTGACTTCATGGTTCTTAGGTCAATTATCGCAAAGTGCCCGCCATGACCAGCAATGTAAGCGATTCCGTTAAAGGTCAGGTGTTTTTTTGCGTTTGCAGTTGAACCTGTAAGTAGGTATCCTGCCAAAGCAACTGCTAAGATTAGTGTTACAGTTAATACTTTCTTTTTCATGCTTCCTCCCCAAAAAGGATTTCAAGGTTTAAAAAACCTTTTGTTTCTGGTTTTTCTGTTTTTTTGATCCTTACCTTTTGGCTTATCTGTTTTTTTCGCCCCATCACCTCCTTTCTCTGAAATATATTTTGCCTCATTACCTCCCCTTAAAACTGACCGCAGTCTAAATATAAAATAAATAAAAAAAACCCCCCTTGTCAACTTGAAATTTAAACTTTAGATTATCTATACAGGATGGAAGTATTGAAGTTTAAGGGGAGAGGAGAGGCTCTCCCCATTAAAAAGGCCGTTATATATCGAGGTCCTGCATGGGTTTTATAAAGAGGAAGTAGACCATTGTCCAGTTTCCAAGTATGATGAAGATGGTTGCCACGATGGATGAAAGTGCAAGGGTAGAAAAACCAGTAAGACCGTGCCCTACATTACAACCACCACCAATGGTTGCGCCAACACCCATTATAAGGCCACCAACAAATACTCTTAATAGTTCCTCTGCACCTGGTGCCTTGAGCTTGAACTCCTTAAGTCCCCAGGCACTAAGGAGTGCCCCAATTGGTGTGCCAAGCACAAGCATTGCAGACCATGTAGGCTTTTTTGAAAGCATTATGCTTGAGAAGAGTTCCTTTGTTGGGCCTGTATAGGATACACCCCTTGCACCACCACCCCAGATCTCAGAGGCCCACCAGGCAGCAATTATCACAAGGCCTGTGAGCACACCTGTAAGTGGCCAGGAGTAACCCTTCTGCGGTTTCTGCACACCGCCCTTTATGAGAAAGGGGATGACGATCACTGTAAAGGCTGCTATTACTATCCACTTGTTGATACCAAAGATATTATATAGGGTGGGCACTGTGAGGTCGACGCCCTGGTCCCAGAGCTTGTTTAACTGGCTTTCGTTTAAAACCCTGATTCCATCAGGTGTGACCCAGACACTTATCTTGCTAAGAAGGTTGTTAACCGGTGAGAGGAAGCCCTTGGCAGTAGTAAATATACCAATCATAAAGCCAAGCACTGATACCATGGCGTTTACCTGTCCCTCGCCCATCTTATACCAGATTCCGCTTCCGCATCCACCAGCAAGCACTATGCCCAGACCGAAGATGTAACCACCAACGATGTTTGCAATCGGAAAAAATGCCTGTCTTCTTAACTCTTCGATCTGTCCAATGCTTTCAAGAAAGTTTGCTCCAATTGTGGTAATTATAAGTGCGAGCAGATAGGCCTTGAAAAGTGTGTAGTCGTTAATGAATATGGTGTCCCTGAAGGCAGTGTTCATACAGTAGCGGCCACGCTGAAAGATCCACCCAACTGCCATACCAATAATGAGTCCCGACAAAATGGTCATTACCATAGCAGACCCTCCCACTTTATTATAATTTTTGAGACCCCACGGTCCCTGACAGATTACAAAAGCAGGAATTTGTGGTTTTGATGTTTTTTTTCAGGTCATAAATAATAGTTAAACTTGCCTGCTGATGTCAACTGATGAGAGGCTCAGCTCCTTTTAAAGAGCTTTCTTAACTCCTTTACATTAAGTCTTATACGGGTGGGTCTTCCGTGAGGGCAGTGTTCGGGGTCATGAGCAGTTTGAAGCTTTCTTATAAGCTCTATCATCTCCTCCTTACTGAGCCTTTCCTTTCCACGCACCGAGCTATGACAGGCAAGGGTTTTTATCAGGGCGTCCTTTAATTTTTCAACAGGGGTTTGTCTTTTTTCTTCCATTATCAGCTTTGCAATGTCTGATAGCACGGCCCTTAAGTCAGCATCAAACAGAAAATCAGGCACAGCCCTGACAAGAACGGTATTTTCACCAAAGACCTCAATGTTTATAAGACCTTTAAGGAGTGAGAGGTTTTCTGATATCACATGGAATTCCTGAGGTGGGAGGGTTATCTGTTTTGGAAAAAGCATGTAGGCCATGTTGTTTTCAGCGGAGTTCTTGAGTTTTTCGTATCTTATCCGTTCATGGGCAGCATGCTGGTCAACTATCACCACGCCGTCACCCTCGGAGTATGCAAAAAAGACATCACCTATGTATATGGGACCTTCAAGGTAGGGACCAGAGAAAGAGGAAGGCTCCTTCAGGATAGTTTCCCTTGATGATAAATCCTCGAAACTCACCTGATAGGTGGTTGGCTTTGGTTCTGGCTCGGTTTTTTTGATTTTTACCCTTTCGGTCCTCCTTTGTCCTGGAAGGAGGGTTGAGTTGATGATGTGGTAAACCTTGCCATAGATGGCAGACCTGTTTTTAAACCTCACTTCTGTCTTCTGGGGGTGCACATTGAAGTCCACATCCTCTGGAGGCAGGCTAAGATACAAAAAGAACACGGGATGCTTACCTGCTGGAAGGAGGTGTTCGTAGGCTGAGTAAACTGCGTGTCTTAAGTAGCCATCCCGAACAGGCCGGTTGTTTATGAAGAGATACTGGTTTGACCTGGTATTTCTGAATCTTCCCTCCTTTGAAACAAAGGCAAGCAGAGGTGTGATGTTTACCTCTAAGAGCTCATCGAGGAACTCCATGCCAAAGATCTGCTGTATCCTTTCTCTGTGGCTTTTTGCCCTGCCAAGCTGAAGCACGGGGCCTTTGTCAACGAAGAGTTGAAAGGATATCCCAGGATGACAAAGGGCTGTCTCGGTTACGGTCTGTATGATGTGGGTGTTTTCGGTGCGGTCAGACTTGAGAAACTTCCTCCTTGCAGGTGTGTTGTAAAAGAGCTCCCTTACCTCAACCATTGTGCCTCTGAAGGGGATCTGTCTTTCAGCGACGACCCTTCCCTGCTCTATCTCTAAAGAGAGACCTGTGGAGTCTGTCCTCGGAGCAGATGTGAGCTTCATCTTTGAAACCGATGAGATTGAAGAGAGTGCCTCGCCCCTGAATCCAAGGGTCACTATTCTTAAAAGGTCCTCCTTTGTGGAGAGCTTGCTTGTTGCATGGGGAAGAAAACATATCCGCAGGTCATCAGGGCTCATACCAGAGCCGTTGTCTGTTACGCGGATGAGCCTTTTTCCAGCTCCCACTATCTCTATAACGACCTCTGTTGCCCCTGCATCAATGGAGTTTTCCACAAGTTCCTTTACCACAGAGGCAGGCCGCTCCACAACCTCGCCTGCTGCTATCAGTTTCTGTAGTTCAGGGGGAAGTACTTTTATCTCTGCCATGTAGATAGTTTAACACGGAGACAGGGGATAGTACATATTGATTATTTGTGTGGTGAGAGGATCCGTTTGTATTCACTGTAGGGGAGTTTTGTCTGCCAGTGGCCGGTTATCTTGCCAGCAGCCACGAAGAGATAAAAAACCACCAGGATGGTGGCTATAAAATAGAGGGGTTTAACAGCTCGCTTTTTCCTAAAGGAGATATCAAGTGCACCCTTTGATGGACAGTGGCTTATGCAGGTCAGACATCCAAAACACTCTGCTGAGGTAACCACCTCTTTCTTTTCTACATCTATCAGGGTAGGGCAGTGCTTAGAGCAACTCTTACAGTGGATACAGTTTTCTTCATTCCTCTTTATCTTAAAAGGACTGAGTTTACTTACAAGACCAAGCAAGGCCCCATAGGGGCAGAGGTATCGGCACCAGAAGTTTTTGTAAAGAAAGCTTAAAAGGAATATAACTGCCAGCACAATGGCTGTTGTCCTTGACATCTCGGTAAAGAACTTCATGGTTCGTACATCAACTATCTTGTAATAGTCTGTTAAGAAAAAGAGCTTTATCATCATAGGAGCCATGCCGACCCAGATAAACCCAACGAAGAAGGCCATAACAATGTACTTTATTGCCCTCAGCGGGATGTCATACTTTCTTTTCATCCTGAAGTTTCTGCCAAAGAGCCTCTCACCTGCCATCCAGACATACTGTGATACAGTGCCCACAGGACAGATCCATCCACAGAAGCCCTTTTTGGTAAGAAAGGACACCGCAAGGATTGCAACGAAGAGCACCAGTGCTGCTGGGTGGACTGGCTCTATAATTCCTGTAAAAAGGGCGTATTTAAGGGAGACAAAACCTGCAATGGGAAGGAATCCCTCAACCGACGGAGGCCTTGGCACAAAGGGATGCCCTGTTTTTTCAAAGTGCAGGACAAACTGGTAAAACCTTATGCCAATGTATATACAGAAAAGCAAAAACCACAATTGCACTGCGTATCTTATGTACCTAAGATATGCCCTTCCCTCAGTCTTCATGGCTTTATTATGAAAAATACAGGTAATTTTGTGGGTATGATGTGTATCATAGTATAATTAAAGACAGGGTGTAGGGTGTAGGGGGTAGGGGGTAAAAAAGACAGGGTGTAGGGTGTAAGGAGTAGTAAAAATTTTTCACTACCCCTACACGCTACCCCCTATACGCTATTTTTATGAAAAAGATATTAATAGTAGATGATGAGCCTGATATTTTGAGGCTTCTTGAGTATAACCTGAAAAAAGAGGGCTTTGCCGTAGAGTCTGTCACCACTGGCACAGATGCCCTTGAAAAGGTAAGGAAGGCTCAGTTTGACCTGGTGGTGCTTGACCTCATGCTGCCTGAGATGGACGGCTACGAGGTGATAAAAAGGATAAGGGCAGACAAGGAGATAAGCTCTGTCCCTGTTATCATGCTTACTGCAAGGTCTGAAGAGGTTGACAGGGTGCTCGGGCTTGAGCTTGGTGCTGACGATTATGTCACAAAGCCCTTCAGCCTGAGAGAGCTTATTGCAAGGGTAAGGGCTGTCTTAA
>WFMM01000015.1 GCA_015484595.1 Nitrospirota bacterium
ATTGAAGATATGGAGGATGATTATGTGGCGGTTGGGGCTATTTTAAAGGACCTTGAAGAGAACTTTGATTCAAGATACGGTGGGTTTGACATTGGACAGAAGTTTCCCCGTCCAGAGGTCTTGGAGTTTCTCATGCTTTATTATCTGGATAAACCTGAAAGGAGCGTGAAAAAGATGATAATTCAGTCCCTGAACGCAATGGCCATGACCCGTCTGCACGACCATGTAGAGGGTGGATTTTTCAGATACTCTGTAAAGAGGGACTGGTCAAGACCGCATTTTGAAAAGATGCTTGATGTAAATGCCGGTTTAATGAAAGACTATGCAATTGCTGGAAGCCTCTTTAAGAGGAAGGAGTTTTTTGATACTGCCCGGGATGTGTATAACTATCTGCTTGGCCATCTATATGACAAAGAGAACGGGCTTTTTTACGGCAGTCAGGATGCAGACGAGGTTTACTACAATAGCAGAAGCAGAAAAGGACTCAAGCCACCAGCCGTTGACAGGACCATTTATGCTGACCGAAATGGCCTCGTGCTATCTGCCCTTTCCTTCTACGGAGCACTTACCGGAAGGAGGGATGTTATAGGATTAGCTATAAGGGCTGGCAGGGCATTAATTGAGCATTTTTATAAAAAGACAGAGGGCATTTATCACTACATGACAGTGGGCTCTAAAAAAGCACGGCTTTCAGGGCTTCTTAAGGACAATGTGCTTGTTGCTACAGGTCTTTTAGACCTCTATGAAGTTACAGGAGAAAAAATATTTCTTGATACTTCCATGGCTATTGCAGGGTTTACAGAAAAGCACTTCCTTCAGGATGGGCTTTTAAAGACTGCCCTTCGTAAACCAGTGGTAAGCCCAGTCACTCAGGGTCTAATGCAGAAATACAGTCTCATAAAGAGCAATTACCGTGCCCTGATACTCTTTAATCGGCTTATGTTTTACGACCAGCGATTCAAAAAAACCGCCCTTACACTGCGAAAGGGGCTTTCTGGCACTTACAAAAGATTCTACTTTACATCTGCCCTTTTTGGTGAAGCCCTTGAGTATTCCATGCACAGGCCTTTTCAGATAGAGATAATTACATCAAAGAAGGACCTGGATGAGTTTTTGGATGCTGTAAACAGTGTATTTATGCCCTTTAAGGTCATAAGAGTTTACCTTCTTAAGAAAGACAGTTTAAAGATAAAACAAAAGGGTTACCCTGAAGAGGAGTCTATTTATGTCTGCAGGGGTAAAAGATGTTTTAAACCAATAAAGCCATCAAAGGATATGAAAAAGCATGTATCCATGATACTTTCCTATAAAAGAGGCCCCGACCACCAGTAGGTCGGGGCCTTGTTTTTTAATTTATGCCAGGTTAAACCGTTTAAGCAGCATGAGTGGTAACAGAAACATTGCTTTTTGCACCAACCTCTGCTGGCTCATGCCCGAGCTTAAAGTAATCAACCACAAATATAAGCACTCCCACAAGAAAACCAACACCAGAGATTGCCCTTACTATCCAGAAGACCAGATTGTAATTTGCCTTAACCGTAACATAGTCAAGCCCTACGAGCCTTTCCATGTATGTCTGCACCATACCTGCACCTGTAAGTGAAAGCACGATGAAGATCATCGAAATGGTCATAACCCAGAATGATGTATAGCCCCTTGATGTCCTGAAATCTGTCCTTTCTCTTATTAATGGCAGGGTAATATAGATCATTGAGATAACCAGAAGCACATAGGCACCATAAAAGGCAAGGTGTCCGTGTGCCGTGGTAATCTGTGTGCCATGAGTCCACTTGTTAGCCATTGGCACGGTATGTATGACACCCCAGAGTCCTGCTCCAACAAAGTTAAAAACAGCGTGTGCAACGGCATAAAACAGGCCGAGACGGTTAGTTACGACCCTGTGCACCCTTGTCGTTCTGAAGGCATCCCACACCATGACTAAAAGTGGAACAGGCTCAAGAGAGCTGAATATTCCACCTATCCAGAGCCAGTACTTCGGTGTGCCTATCCAGTAGTAATGATGACCTGTTCCAAGTATTCCTGTAAACAGGACAAGGGCTACCTCGATGTACATCCATCTCTCAAGCACATGCCTTGGTGCGTTTGTAACCTTCAAAAGCATAAAGGCAAGCAAGGCACCAGCAATTACCTCCCAGGCTCCTTCTACCCAAAGGTGCACGACCCACCACCACCAGAACTGGTCTTTAACCATACTCTTTGTATAAAACATACCGGGCAGGTACATAAGTGCCAGGAAGGTAAGTCCTCCGAGCAAAGTGCCCTGAATACCAGTCCAGCGTTTGCTCTTATACATGGTCATAAAATTGTTCAGCAGAAACAGCAACACCGAGACAACTATAAGTATGTCTGCCCAGCGTGGTGCCTCAATATACTCTCTACCCTCGTTTAGCAAAAGGGTGCCAAAGACGAATTTATTAGCATGTGGATTGAATCCCATCCATATATAACCAAGAACCACAAGTGTTACAGTAACCACGGTAGCCCAGAACTGGAAATAGGCAAGCGGGAGACTCCAGAGTTCACTTTGGGCCTCTTCTGGCACAACAAAGTAGGTTGCACCCATAAGCCCCATTAACAACCACACCACAAGTGCGTTTATGTGCAGGTCCCTGATAATGTTGAACTTAAGGGGAAAGAAGTCAGGCCAGATAAACTGAAGCGCTGCTATTATTCCCACCACTACCTGTACAAGAAAAAGCAACACAGCAAAGGTGTAAAAATACTCAGCAATCTTTTGACTTTTATATTTCATGCCTTGACACCTCCTTAATTTATTTAAGAGTTAAAAGGTAATCCACCAGTTGGTTAAGCTCCTGCTCAGACATCTGAGGGAATCCTGGCATTGCAGAGTCTGGGACAACGCTCTGCGGGTCACGGATGTGTTTTATGTGCCATTGACGGTCAGGTTTCCTTGAAGCAACATGGGTAAGGTCAGGTCCTGAAGTTCCACCCACCCCGTTTATCATGTGACAGGCAGTACAGCCATATTTCTGAAACACCGTTACACCAGGCGATCTTGGCATCCTGTAGGTAGCAAGAACAGGCTTAGGTGGCCAGCCATTTGTATCTACCTTGGAAATCCACTTAAGAAAGGCGATAATCTTTTTGGCTTCCTCAGGGCTGATTCCAAGCACGGGCATGGCAGCCGAGGGTTTGACCTTTCGCGGATTTACCAGGAATTTTTCAAGATAACCTTCGGGTTTGTTTACGGTTATCTTGGTCAGGTCAGGTGCAAAGTAGGAACCGTTACCAAGTATGGTGTGACATCCAATACAGTCGTACTTGTGCCAGAGCTTTTTCCCCTGGTCAACCTCCTCTGTTATCTCTGGAGCCCTCTTGTCAAGCTTCTTCATGGTATCCACGGTGAGGCCGATGAATATCACGAAGAAAAAGAGGCTGCCAAAGATAAAGAGGTTTCTCACGCCTCTGTTACTCATAGACCCAGACCTCCTTTATAGAGTTGTGGCTGTTAAACAGCCTTAACCTTGCCTGTGTCAGGGATAGTTGAATCATTTTCTGTTTTCAGGTCCTTTCCAAACTTAAAGTGAAACAACCCCCCTTGCATACCAAGCTCCTTCCTGCAGGCAATAATACATTCACCGCAGTTTACACAGTTGATGTTCTTCTTTGGTGACCTTGGCTTTACATCCATGAAACATACCCTTTCACATGCCCTGCAGTCTGTGCAACGGTCTGACTGCTGTCTCAGGAAGGCTACCCTCAAAGACCCCCTTCTGAACCATCCAAACAGCATCTGCATAAGTCCTGCAGCACATACATACTTACAGAACTGATGTCTCACAAAGACTGATGTGATTATCAAATAAATTGTAACTCCTACTGCAGCAGATTTCAATCCAAAACTGAAACTACCTGTTTTTATGTACTCCAGAATCTTCTCAGGTGGGATAAAAAAACCTGAAAGCAGTATGCCAATAACTGGCGGAAAAAGGGCATAGAAAAAGATTGCCAGCACCACATAGGGCCATCTTCTTCTGTTATTGACTTCAGGGTCGGTAGACCTCCTTCTGTAAATGCTTCTTCTGCCAAGGACCCTCAGGGTAAGCCAGTCGGCAAACTCAAATAATAGTCCCTCAGGGCATAGCCAACCACAGAAAAATCTCCCAAAAAACAGCCCCATAACAGGGAAAAAGGCAAGAACCCCAAGCCATGGGAGGATTGCTTTAAGAAAAAACTCCCTGGCTATAATCAGTGAAGAAACGTTCGGGTTTGAGCTTATCGTCTTTAAAGATATGCTCAGATGCCAGGGCATACCAAATAAAAAAAGTTGATGGCCGTAGGAGTCGTAACGGAGGATGTTCAGGTAGGGAATCAGCAAGAAAAATGCAAAGAAGGCAATCTGACTCGTTCTCCTCAATAAATGAAGTCTCTGCATGATTTCATTTTAATTTCATCTTCTTAAATAAAACTATGAGATATATCATAATTGGTATATTGGTGTATTGGTATATTGGTATATTGGTATATTAGTGTATTGGTGTATTGGTGTATTGGTTAATTAGTTATTGGTGTATCTGTTTTTTGCGTTCTTCGAGTTCTTTGCGTTTATTGCGTTTTTTGCGTTGATAGCGTTCGTTGCGTTCATTGCGTTAATAGCGTTACTTGAGTTGCTATGTTTTTTACTAAACACTAAAAACTATGCAATCAAAACTAAAAGCCCCCCCTACACCCCAGCAAGCGGACATAATTAATACGCGGGGTATCTTCACTTTGGCAGAATTATGATTTATATCATAGTTTTCTGTCTTACATAGCGGTAACATGAAAACATGGTAAAAGATGATTTAATTGAGGGAAGAAACCGGGAGACGGTTGTCCTCAGGATTTCTTCAGTAAAACCCTACTCTGCTGAACTTACCTCTGAACAACTGGAAATCCTTGCAGACATTGCAGAGCAATACGGAAGTGGAAAGGCCCATGTTACCGCAAGGCAGACAATAGAAGTACCGGATGTTCCTCGCAACTGTGTGGATGAGGTTGTCTCGGTTCTTGAGTCCCATGGCCTGAGAATCAGCTCCACTGGCAGACAGTTAAGAAATGTCATAGCCTGTTCAAGATGGTGTCTTTACAATGTAAAGCCCATGTCAGAGCTGGCATGCGAACTTAACAGGCAATATATGAATGTAAGGCTTCCAGGTAAAACCACCATCTCTCTTTCAGGATGTGACTTTTCCTGTGTCCGCTCAAGGACCTCTGACATAGGGGTAATTGCTCGTGCTGACATCGGACTTACGGAGAAGAGATGTAAACACTGCAAGGTCTGTATAAAAGAACCCCTGGGGTGTCAGGTGGATGCCATCACACTTACGGATGATGGAGTGGTTATAGACAGGGAACGATGTGTAAGATGCGGTTTTTGCTGGAATGTGTGCAGGCCAGGCACTATCGAGGCAAAAAGGACCTATTACGATGTTTTCATCGGTGGGCGTGGTGGTATGAGACCCGAAGAGGCAAAATTCCTTGGAAGCGTTGAGGGACAGGATGCTCTCAAGGCACTGATTCAACGCATAATCGATATCTACCAGGCCAATGCCCGTGAAGGGGAAAGGATATCAGACCTGGTCAAAAGACAGGGTATGGAGGTATTCAATGGCAGGGCATGAAGAGGGATTTAACCTTGAGATGCCAAAGGTTGGCGTTATCAAGGGAGTGCTTGCAAAGGACATAGAGGTTACGGGTGAGAAGGTCGTTAATATAAGAACCTGTGCAAGGCCATACAGAAACTACTATTCGTCAAACCAGTTAAGAAGACTTGCCCTGGTTGCAAGAAAATACGGCTCATCCAAGGTTCATCTAAGCCCGAGACACAACCTTGAAATACCCGAGGTCAGACAAAAGGAACTCAACAATGCCCTGAGGGAGCTGTACATTGCAGGCCTGTTCCCTGGTGGGGCAGGCACATCTGTTAGAAACATATTTACCTGTCCAGATTGGTGCAGTAAGGCGATTCTTCCCGTGCAGGAACTTGGTCTGATGGTAAGCAAAAACTTTGGTGACATGGATATGCCAAACAAGGTAACCATCTCCTTTGCTGGCTGTTTCAATGGCTGCTCAAGGCCTTACAACACTGATATCGGCGTTTACGCCATGGCAGAGGTTGTGTTAGACAGAGAGAGGAAATGTGAGCCTGATTGTAAGGCCTGCGTGGAGGTATGCCCCTTTGATGCCATCAAGATTCAGGATGGCGCAATTGAGATAGATACCACCACCTGTACTGGCTGTATTAAGTGCGTTGAGGTCTGTAAAGCAGATGTCCTGAGACCTGGAAGACGAGGCTACAGGGTGATGGTTGGAGGCAAGGAGGGTATGGATGTCAGATGGGCAACCGAGGTTAAAAGGGCAATAGATGACTTTTCAGTGCTTGAGACTATAGACGCAATTCTCAGATGGTACTCCAAAGAGGCAATCCTCCGAAAGGGGAGCAAAAAGAAGAAAGAAAGACTTGCAGAGCTGATAGACAGAGCGGGCATTGACTCAATACCTCTCTAAACCCTCATCACTTCTTTCCTCTAAATCTGAAATATCTGTTGAATAACCTTTAAAAGAGAGATATAATTAACCTATCAGGGGGCAATAAAACCCTGAACATCCTACTAAAAGTTAGAGCTTGTTGAACAGGCTCACATCCTAAGGAGGTGGAAGGAGAGATGAAAAAGTTTAAAGCCATAGGGGTCTTGATTTTTTTGCTTATGTCCCTGGGAACGGTCTATGCCATCCATCAGACGCAGCCAGCAGAAACGCAGGTAGCACTTCCAGGACCAAGGGCTGATTCTCTTTATAAATACATAACTGTAGAAGACGACTATAGGAACTGGTCTGTATGGCCAGGTAAGGGCAAAAAGATAAAAGGCAGAGCTCCTCTTGGGATTATTACCACATATGTAAACGAAAATGCCCTTTACTCCATAAGGGCAGGGGATAAGATGGTAAACGGCTCTATTGTGGTAACAGAAAATTACAACGAAAATGGAAAGCTTCTTGCCCTTTTTGTGATGTACAAGATAAAAGGCTACAACCCCTCAGCTGGAGACTGGTTCTGGGCAGAGTTCAACCCAAAGGGAAAGGTTATTGTCTCTGGCAAGGTGGATGCCTGTATAAAATGTCATGAACAAAAGAAAGAAAACGATTATATTTTTACAGAGGATTTTGTAAAGTAAAAAAAGAATCCTTTTACCTTCGTTACGAAAAGGAGCCCTGGAAGGGCTCCTTTGATTTTTTCACTATATATCCTGACTTCTTGCAAAAAATCCTCTTCTTTAGCTATCATTTTCATCGTTTGTCCATTTTAGGAACGCTCATACAGAGGAGGTCAACCATGTTTTCTGAAGAGGAACTAAAGCGTTACAACCGTCAGATGATGATGGAGGGCTGGGGAGAAGAGACGCAGAAAAAGCTCAAAGAAACCACGGTGTTTATTGCAGGTGCTGGTGGTCTTGGCTCACCTGTGTCCATATACCTTACGGTTGCAGGGGTTGGTAATATAAGGATATGTGATTTTGACTCACCTGACTGGACAAACCTTAACCGACAGATACTGCACGACCACACCCGTATTGGCACCAACAAGGCAGTCTCTGCAAAGATGACCCTTGAACGGCTAAACCCATCAGTAAATATAACTGCCTTTACAGAAAAGATTACTGAAGACACAGTGGATGAACTGGTGGGTGATGCTGACCTCATTGTGGATTGTATGGATAACTTCCCAACCCGTTATGTCCTTAACAGGGCTGCAATCAGAAATGGCATTCCCCTTGTGTTTGGAAGTATCTGGGGGATGGACGGTATGGTATCCTTTATTCAATCACCAGAGACACCCTGCCTGAGATGCATATACCCTGATGCACCACCTTCAGAGACCTTTCCAGTGGTTGGAACTACGCCAGGAGTCATTGGCTCTCTTCAGGCCCTTGAGGTAATTAAGTACATAACAGGTATTGGTGAAAATCTGAAGGGAAAACTCCTTGTATGGAACGGGGCATCTAACCAGTTTAAGACCTTCAGGATTCCGAAAGACCCTGATTGTGACCACTGTGGATAAACAAAATCTCTAAGTAGCATATTACCTATTAATTTAAACTTTAGAGATGTGCTATACTATTTAATGCAAATCTTACTATCAAATCTCTGGAGGTGATTTGAAATGAAAAAAAACATTGGTAATGTGGAAAGGGTGATTAGGGTTATAGCCGGGGCTGGCATCACCTCATTAGCATTCTGGGGACCCAAGTCACCCTGGGCACTTCTTGGCATTATCTTTCTTGTAACTGGCATAGTTGGTTGGTGTCCACCCTATGCTCTGCTTGGTATCTCAACGAGAAAGGAAAAATAAGCACCATTACTGGCCAGTCTTTTTATTTCCTCTTAAAGAGCTGTTTAAACCATAAAGATGGTAGGCTGTATCAGGACCAATAATCGACCTTGCACCCTGAAGGGGAATCCTTAACTTCCCCTTCAGTATCTTTTCTCTGTAAAGGTATCTTTTCTTAATAATCTCAGCCCTATGAGTTAATTTTTCAGACATAATAGAAAATTATAACAGATTTAGACCACCCTCTTATGTTATAATTTTTCTGCATTAGATGAACAAAGAAGAGATTGTAAAAAAGCTATATTCCCATATAGACGAGATTCCCACTTTACCACAGGTGGTACCACGGCTTCTTGCACTCTTTAATGAAGAAGGAGTTACTGCCCGTAAGATAGCTGACCTTATCAGTGAAGACCCTGCACTTACGACAAATGTCCTTAAGGTTGCCAACTCTGCATACTATGGATTCCCTGGCAGGATTTCATCTCTTGAACATGCTGTAATGCTTCTTGGTTTTAACATGGTGAGGGCACTTACCCTTTCAGTGGGCGTTATAAAGAGCCTGCCAGAAAGAAAGAGAGGATTCTCTGAGGAGGCCCTCTGGCTTCATAGCATCAGGGTTGCAACCTCAATGGATGAAATAACAAAACAACACAACATGACCTCAGAAGAAAAGGGATATATCTTTATAATCGGACTCCTTCACGACATAGGGAAGATTCTCCTTGACCAGTTATTCCCCGAGAAATATCAGAGACTCTTTGAAGATGAACAGGACGCCGAGGCAGACACGAGTTTGCTTGCAAGAAAAGAGCAGGAGACCTTTGGAATCGATCACGCTGAGGCAGGTGCAGTGTTACTTAAAAGGTGGCACTTCCCTGAGGTTATCTGGCTTCCCATAATGACACATCACAAAAAAGAGCTCCCCGCCGATGCAGACAATCAGCTCATCTCTCTTCTTAGACTGGCCGACAGGGTATCCCTTAATTATGACAGGCCTGAAGACCTTTGTCCTGAGGAATGCAGGGCAGAACTTCAGACACTAAGATTAGATGAATCCGTGCTTTTTGACACCGCACAGGTGATTTCAGATTCAGAAGACCGTATCAGGGCATTTTATGCCTCACTTCACTGAAAGGCACAAGCCATACGATGTCGTAGGGGAGTAATTTCAGGTTTATCCTTCCATCGTTGACCATCCAGCTGACCTCGTTGACGATGTCGAACCATTCACTTTCTCCGGAAATTAACTCATTTACTGGGATACTCAGCCTGCATGGCTTGTTTGAGATGTTAACCAGTGCCAGAAGGTGCTGGCTTTCGTCAGGTGCTATACGGTAGAGGCTGAAGACCTGAGGAGATAGCCTTAAAACCCTCTGTGATGCGTTTGGATGAAAGGCCCTCTGTCTGGTGCGAATTGATATCAGCCGACCGAGTTCCCTGTTTATTCGGGATATCTTTGAAAAGGGGTCGTTAAGGGCACGGTATATGGCATCTTCGTCTATTACTGAACGGTTGATCTCACGGTTTGAGTTAGTGGCAAGCACTGCCTCGATATCATTACGGGTTCCGATAAGGCTGTGAAGGTATATTCCGGGCACGCCCTGAAGTACAAGGCCTATTATGCGGGAGGCCACGAATCTCCTTACCTGATAGGCAATGTCTTCCTTTGCATCCTCCCTGTTCAGCGCACTGAACCAGGTGATGTTAAGCTCATAGGGCTCCTTTTTACCGGAGGGGCCCTTTCGGTAAGAGACAAGTGAGCCGTGCTCCTTTGCCCTCTTCACTATAAAGTCAATTTCATCGCCGCTTAGGATGTCTCTTACAGCCATCAGACCTATGCCGTCGTGAGAGTCAAGGAAGTTAAAAAAATGGGTCGTGTTGCTTGGTTTTTCAAGCCCTTCAACCCAGTCACTTAGTGCTGATGCATCCTCAGAGTAGAAGGTATAAAGTATCATGGGGGGAAGGGCAAAGTTATAAACCATCTGAGCCTCATCAGTGCCATCTCCAAAGTATGAGATGTTTTCCCTGTGCGGGACATTTGTCTCGGTGATTAAAGCAACATGGGGTGCAACCACATCAAGCACATCCCTGAATAGTTTAACAATCTCGTGGGTCTGTGGAAGGCTGGCGCATCTGGTGCCAAGCTCTTTCCAGAGAAATGTAACCGCATCGAGCCTGATTATATCAGCTCCCCTTTTAACATAATTAAGCAGCACCTCTGTTATCCTCAGCAGGACCTCAGGGTTTCTGTAGTTCAGGTCAATCTGGTCAGCACTGAAGGTGGTCCACACATATCTTGGCCCCTCAACTGTGTCAAAGCCTGTTAACACATCGGTGGTTCTTGGCCTGAAAATAAGCCGTCGGGCCTCCTCGCTAAGCTCATCAGGACTTCGGAAGGTTATAAAAAAATCCCTGTAGTAGGGATTTCCATTGAGGAACTCCTGAAACCACCTGTGCCCTGATGAGACATGATTAAACACGGCATCAAACATAAGCCTGTATCTTGGTTTCAGTGACAGTATGTCATCCCATGAGCCAAGGTGAGGGTCAACCGTCTCGTAATCAACCACTGCAAACCCCCTGTCCGAGGTGTAGGGGAAAAAGGGTAGTATGTGGATGGTGTTTATGTTGCCCTCAAGGTATCCGTCACAGAAACGGGCCAGGTTTTTTATCGAGCGACCATCCTTACCCTTTATCAGGTCACCATAGGTTATAAGTATGATGTCCCTTTCGGTAAACCTCTCTTCTTCCCTGAACTGGCTCTGTTTTGTAATCAGCTCAGGACCCAGGGTTAGGTAAAAGTCCTCCATTATCTTTAAGAATCGGGGAAAATAACTCTTAGCAATAGTTTCTCCGTAGAGGAAGGAAAGCCTCTTCAGGATGCGCCTTTTTTTGTCTTTGGTGACAATAAGCTTTCTTTCCTGTAGCTCTGTCCTTTGTTCCATATGAAGGTCTGGCAGTGTCTTGTCCACCCTTTACCTCCTTAAATCTACTATTTTAGGGGGTCTGGGGGCTTAGCCCCCAGTGTATAACCCTTGATTTTCTTGAACACCCTCATAGTTTAGAGCTTGTTCAATAGGCTCTAAATCACAGCCTTATCGTTAGGTCTTCATATATTACCAATGACTTTTTTATTAAAAGCCTCTATATATATACTTCGTCCCTGACTTGACAAAACTTTAAGTCAGGAAGAGTTTTCATATGAATTGTAAGGTAAAAGCTCCTGGAAGTCTAAGTTATCCTGGTTGTGTTTATAACAGGAGAAATGATAAAATTTTACGATGGGTAAGAGGATACTTGCCATAGATGATGAAAAGCTGATACTGAAATCAATAAAGAGGGCCCTTGATAAGATAGGTTTTGAGGTTACCACTGCATCTGACAGAGAGCAGTTCTTAAACTCCATAGATGGAAAACACTACGACCTCGTCATACTTGACCTCCACATGGATGGATTGACCAGAGACGAGATTATAGATACCTGTAAAAAACAGATGAACGGCGTGAAGTTCCTGGTAATCAGTGGCTCTGAACTACCGGTTGAGGAAAGCTTCATACAGAAACCCTTCAGGATTGGTGAGCTGAGGGATAAGGTTAGAGAACTCCTTGATGGCGACTCTCCAGTTAATTGACCATCTACTTTTCCACTTCATAAACCATAACCTTTCTAATCCACTGCTTGACAGATTGATGCCCTTTGTCACGAACAATGTGCCCCTGCTTTTTGTGCCAGTTCTTTTGTTTTTATTGATAAAGGACAGAAGGCTCTTTGTGATTACCCTGCTTGTTGCCACGGTTTCGCTTTCACTTACTGATAGCCTGTCAAACATACTTAAGCATCTGTTTCAAAGACCCCGGCCCTTTGTTGACCTGAAGGATGCAATCGTGCTCGTTGGAAAGGGCCGCTCCTATTCTATGCCCTCATCCCATGCGTCAAACTCTTTCTCCGTGGCCCTCGTGCTTTGTTACTTTATTAGTAAGCTTAGGGATAGCAAACTGAAGGGACTGTTTTCTATCTATGCCTTGACAGTTGCCCTTGTGGTTGCCCTTTCAAGGGTCTATGTGGGGGTGCATTATCCATCAGATGTGATAGCAGGTGCCCTTTTAGGGCTTGTAACTGGAGGGTTCGTCCTTTACGGATACAGCCTGTTTTCGGGGCTATTCAGGGAAAAGAAAAGTTATGCACTGACGCTCATCTTCCTCTTTGCACTTTCCCTTCTAAGGATACTATACATACAGTACGGACCTTTAGACTTAAGCCCTGACGAGGCTCATTACTGGGACTGGTCAAGAAATCCTGCTCTCAGTTACTACTCAAAGGGCCCAGGGATTGCTTACATCATAAGGGCATCCACTGGAGTTTTTGGCAATACAGTGTCTGGGGTGAGGTTGCCTGCTGTGATGTTTATGTTTCTTTCTTCTTTGATAATCTACAGGCTTTCTTTTTTGATTAGTGAGAGGTTTGACGGTTTTGAGTCAGAAAGGTCAAGGCATGCGGTTTCATTTTTAAATGTGGTGCTCTTTAATATCACTCCACTTTTTGCAACCTTTGGCGTAATAAATACCATTGACTCACCCCTTATATTTTTCTGGACCCTTTCGCTTCTTTTATTCTGGCATCTTGTGGCCGAGTGGCCCCTTAAGAAAAGGAGCAACTGGTGGTGGATACTCCTTGGTTTGATGGTCGGAATTGGTATACTGGTTAAGTATTCCATGGTGTTTTTTACTGGTTCAGCCCTTTTGTATCTGCTTTTTAACAGAGAAAAAAGGGGGCTTTTACTTAAGCCAGGCCCCTGGATGGGATTTCTTGTATCGGTTATTGCCACTACACCGATTCTGCTATGGAATGCTCGGCACAACTGGGTAACACTGCTACACACAGCAGGACAGGCACACCTCAGGGATGGCCTGACCCTGAAACCAGCAAGGTTCTTTGAGTTCCTTGGCTCCCAGCTTGGTGTGATTGGCCCTGTGCTTTTTGTACTGATGCTTCTGGCCCTTTACTGGAGCTTTAAACAGAAGAGGGAGGAGGGATTTCTTTTCTGGTTTTTCTTTCCCACCTTTTTGTTTTTTTTACTTAAGAGCCTGCAGGGTAAGGTGCAGGCAAACTGGGCACTTCCCTGCTATATATCTGGCACGGTTGCTGCCGGATTATACATCTATTCGCACTGGAAAAGCTGGAAAAACAGGGGAAGACTAACCATTATTTCAGGCATTGCGATTAGCCTTTTCATAACCCTTGTGGCTCATTACCCAGCCCTTATAGGTCTTCCACCCAAAATGGACCCATCAGCAAGGCTCAGGGGATGGAAGCCCCTCGGGCGTGAGGTAAGCAGTATTGTAAGAGAATTTAAAAGGCCCTACTTTATCTTTTCAGACCGCTACCAGATAACTGCAGAGCTTGCATTTTATGTCAATGGGAAGCCAAGGACATACTGTGTGAACCTTGGCAGAAGAATGAACCAGTACGACCTATGGCCTGGCTTTTACGACCTTAAGGGGTATGACGCAGTCTTTGTTCAGTGGGGGAAAAGCCCCCTTCCTCCATTGATTGCCCGTTCCTTTGATGAATGTAAGAGAAGGCTCCTTACCGTTAAAGAGGGCAGGTATGTGCTAAGAGACTACAGTATATTTATCTGTAAAGACTTCCATGGCATGAAAAGAGAGCTCCCGGACCGCTTCTAACCACCTCCCTACTCCCTCTAAATCACCTGCATAATAGCGCACTTGAGGTATCTTGTCTCAGGCATGCCAAGCAAAAAGGGATGGTCCTTTGCCTGTGAGCGGAACTCTATTACCCTTACATACCTGTTCGTCACCTTTGCAGCGTATCTAAGGATGTCAAGAAAACCCTCTGGAGAGATGTGGTGTGAGCATGAGGAGCTTGCAAGTAACCCGCCTTTTTTCAGCACCAGCATGGCATTGGCATTAAGCGCCCTGTATCCACTTATTGCCCTTTTCAGGCTGGCCTTTGACTTCACAAAGGCAGGTGGGTCAACCACGATGAAGTCGTATTTATTTTTTTCTTCACGCTCTCTGTCCAGAAAATCAAAGACATCGTCACAGATGGCCTCAACCCTGTCAGATAGGTTATTCAGGGAGGCATTGTTTTTTACGAGGTTGACCGCCTTTTTAGAGGAATCAACACATATTACCCTCTCTGCCTTTGATGCTAGCTGCACACCCCAGGCTCCAACATAGGAAAACAGGTCAAGCCCCACACCGCCTTTTACCAGCCTGGAAAAGGCGATTCTGTTTTCCCTCTGATCAAGAAAGAAACCCGTCTTCTGCCCACCAAGGATGTCTATCTCAAAGGAATATCCATTTTCTTTAATTATCACAGGACCCTTTAGCTCGCCCTTCAGCACACAGGTCTCCTTCTTAAGTCCCTCAAGCTCTCTAAAGGGTGAGTCGTTTTTCAGGACAACCACTTCAGGTGAGAGGACGTCTTCTATTGCCTTAAACACCAGCTCCTTAAGCCCATCCATCCCTGCAGTAAGTATCTGCACAACAACGACCCCTCCGAACCGGTCCACTATAAGCCCTGGAAGCAGGTCTGAATCACTGAAGACCACCCTGCAGGAGTCTTCATCAGTAGAGACCATCTTTCTATAAGCCACTGCATCGCTCAGTCTTCTTCTAAAGAACTCCACATCTATTGAGACCTTTCTCCTTGAAAGCAATCTGACTGCTATGAGAGAGTCAGGGTTTACATAACCTATTCCAAGGAACCCTCCGCCACGGTCAACGACCTCCACCAGCTCACCCCTCTTAAATCCCTTAAGTGAGCCAGAGACTTCATTTGAGAAGACCCAGAGATGTCCTGAAAGGAGTCGTTTTGAGGACCTTAACTTTACAGTCCGCATGAACTGAAAAACTCCGGTTTTATGTTTCTTGCTGAAACCCTGTCCAGTTCCTCTTTACTCAGAGAGCCAACCTTGGGGATGCTTTCGAGCAAACTGACATCCAGTAACTGTCTCAGGACCTGGAGGTTCGTATCCTGTGACTTATCAAGGGGGTCTCTTTCAGGGTCGTTAAGAAAAACTGCAATGCATTCAAGCCCGTACTTATCAAGGACCTCCATCGTAAGCAGTGTATGATTAAGCACCCCGAGTCTGTTCAGTGCCACCACAACCACCTTAAGCCCCAGCTCAAGCACTAAGTCCAGCATGTAATAGTCCTCCTTTATGGGAACCATCAGACCGCCTGCACCCTCCACCACCACCATGTCGTGTTTGGACAAAAGATGAAGGTATCTCTCCTTTATTAACCCGATGTCAACCTCTGTTCCCTCAAGACCGGATGCAACCATCGGTGCAACCGGTGTCTCAAAACAGAAGGGTGTTATGTTTTTTATCGGCTCCTCTGTTTCTGCTATCTCCTTGAGAAACTCTCCATCAGAGGGAAGAAGCACATCTCCGTCCCTGCGGCAGCCTGTCTCAACTGGCTTCATTGGACATACGGTGTAGCCATTGATCATGAACGCCCTGATAAGGAGTGCTGAGACCACCGTCTTTCCGACACCTGTGTCGGTTCCTGTTACAAAGATGCCCTTTTTCATGGATTACACTCTCGTTTCAAGACAGAAGGTCTGCCCTGTTATTTCCTGTTCAGAGACAAAGGCAATGAATTCAGCCACTGACTCGGGGTTTGAAAGCCTTCCCAGGAGGCTTTCCTCCCTGGCTCTCTGCATTGCCTTTTTAGACTTTAACCCCATTCCTGTCGGAAGATAACCCGGCACCAGATTGTTGACCTTTATATTATACACTGAAAGTTCCCTTGCAAGACTGAGTGTAAAACCAATAAGAGCTGACTTGGAGGCTGCATAGGCAGCCTGACCAGTGCGTCCCTTCAAGCCTGAAAGGGATGTTATGTTTATTATGTGCCCACCACCTGAGGATATCATGAGGGGGGTTAAGTGTTTAACCACATGAAAGGCCCCCTTTAGATTAACGGCCATCACCCTGTCCCAGTCCTTTTCTGAAAGCCTCAATAGCAGAGCATCTCTGGTAACAGAGGCGTTGTTAACTATAAGGTCAAGTCTGTCTAACTTCCCTTTTAGCTCTGCTGCCATCTTTTCAACCTCAGCCTCTCTGCTCAGGTCTGCCTGAACGGTTAATGGCTGGTTCTTGAGTTTTTCCTTTAGTTCTGACAGGGCCTCGTGGTTACTGAAATAATGAGCAACCACCCTGAATCCTCTTTGGTCAAGCCCCTCTGCAAGGCACTTGCCAAGCCCACCTGTTGCACCTGTTATCAGAGCAACCCGCACTTTTTTGCCTCTAAAAGGGCATCTAACAGTCTTTGTAGATGCTCCATGGTGTGTCCGTAAACCACAGTAACCCTTATCCTTGGTGTTGGCACTGTAGGTGGTCTGATGGCAGGTGCATAAATACCCCGATTCAAAAGGAATGAAGAAATCTTTAGGGCCGAGTCATTGGATTTCACCCTTATCGGTATGATCGGGGTCTCTGAGGGAGATGTATCAATCCCGAGGCTGTGAAGTCCTTCTATGAGGTGCTGTCTGTTTTTCCACAGACCTTTGACCCGTTCGGGATGTTTCATTATTATCCGAACAGCCTCAGCTGCTCCTTCGACAACAGAGGGAGGCAGGGCAGTGGAGAATATAAGGGAACGGGCAGTGTTTATGAGCCATTTCGTTATTGAGTTATTGGCTGCCACAAAGGCACCAAAGGCACCTATTGCCTTTGAAAGGGTGCCCATCTGTATAATGTTTTCCTGAGGCTCCATACCAAAGTGCGTCAATGCCCCACGGCCATTGCCAAGAACACCTGTTCCGTGGGCATCGTCAATGTAGAGTATTGCACCCTCCTGGTCAGCAATCTCTCTGAGTTCTGAAAGGGGTGCAATGTCTCCGTCCATGCTAAAGACCGTATCAGTTACTATAACCTTTCGTCTCTTTTTTGAAGTTCCAATGAGTTTTTTTAATTCCTCCGTGTCCTTATGCCTGTAGACATAGACCTCTGCCCTTGAAAGCCTGCATCCGTCAATAATGCTTGCATGGTTCAGTTCGTCGCTGAATATGGCGGTGTCACTGTCTGTAATGGCAGGTATGACGCCCGTGTTTGCTGCGTAACCAGAGTTAAATAAAAGGGCACTCTCGGTTGACTTAAACTCGCAAAGGAGTCTCTCAAGCGCTCTGTGCGCCTGTGTTCCACCTGAAAGAAGTCTTGAGGCACCAGCTCCAAGGCCCTGCTCAATCAGGGCTTTCTCAGCTTTCCTGATTACCTCAGGTGACGAGGCCAGTGAGAGGTAGTCGTTTGATGAGAAGTTTATCAGTCTTTTGCCATCTATTACTATCTCAGGACCGGCCATGGATTGTCTGTCTTTGATTTTCCTCAGGAGCCCAGCCCTTTCTATCTCCTTCAATTCATCCTCAAACATGATATCTATTATACCGAAACACTGCTGTCCGAAATAAATTCAGACACAATTGGCTAACTTATTAAAATAAAAAGATAAAGTGAAACAGAGAGGGTGTTACCGATTTGAAATTACCTTGAAGCATTTACTAACCTTCCCTGAAAGACATCAGGAGGAGGTTAGTAATGAACAGTGGCAAGATAATTTTTTCGCAGATTATGGATTATTTACCGAAGCATATATTTCGTAGATGTGTTCAGAGATACAAGGGTAACTACAAGGTAAAAAGTTTTACCTGTCTTGACCAGTATCTGTGTATGGCCTTTGCACAACTGACATACAGGGAGAGCCTAAGAGACATACAGGCATGTCTGAGGGCACAGCAGAGCAAACTCTATCATATGGGAATAAAAGGAAGAGTGTCAAAAAGTACTCTTGCAGATGCAAATGAAAGGCGAGACTGGCGTATTTACTCTGATTTTGCACAAGCACTGATTAATACAG
>WFMM01000016.1 GCA_015484595.1 Nitrospirota bacterium
GGTAGATACCTTGAGATTGCCCGCTATTGCGTAAGAGACCTCTTTGCCACAAAGGAGCTCCTGTTTCACTGGGAGACCTATCTTAAGTTCAGACCATCCCAGTAATTCACTTTATAAATCGAAAGCCTGTTATCCGTGGACTTTGCCACTAAAAGAGGGGTTCTTTAAAGCCAAGGCTTACCTTGAAGATGACCCTGAATGGGCTGATTTGTTATAATTTTCTGGATCGTCCTGTTTAAATACAGTTATTACACCTGCCTGTCAGGTGAGTTTTTAAGAGAGACAGAGCAAAAACCATGTCCAGTGTTTTTTTGTTACTGCTTAATTATTCACACGACATTGCAACCGCCTTTCTTACGGTAAGCGGCGTACTGATAGTGCTGCTTTATAAAAAGAGACAGAGCCTCTCGGAAGGGGGCTCAATTGAGGCCTTTTCTTTGATTTACAGAAGGATTAAGCTTATTGCAGAGGTATCACTGCTTTGGATACTTATTGCAGGGGTGCCAAGGACCCTGTTTTATAAAAAGCTTGAGTGGTCTTACATGGCCGGCAATGCACAGGTAGTTGCAATAGGCATCAAGCATGTGGTGATGTTTGCACTGGTTGGTGTCCTTTCCTACTACTGGATTAAACTTTCAAGGTTTTTAAAAGAGAAAAGATAGAAGTTTGAAAGGAGCAATGCTATGCTAAGAACCGTTATAATTGGTGCAGTAATCGGGCTCGTATGTGGCATTCTGTTTGGAATCCTTTACTTCAGTCCAGGCCAGATAACAGCCCCCATGGCCTATATCCACGATGTGTCAGGGTTTACGCTTGGGGTACTCATTGGCCTAATCGTGGCACTTTACAAAAGGGGTAAGAGGTAGTGGCATGAAACGGAAGGTGCTTGGTGCAATAGTGCTGGTCTTATTGCTTTTGCCTGCCTGCGGGGACAGGTTTCCTTCGGAGTTTCCCGCACCTGACTTTAAACTCAAAAGCCCTGTTACAAAAAAGACCGTTCGTCTTTCAGATTTTAAGGGCAGGCCTGTTATCATGTATTGGTTCACCAGCTGGTGAGTGCGATGCACAGAGGAGATACCACTCGTGAAGCGGGCACAGGCAAAATACAGGGACAAAGGGCTCGTGGTTATCTGGATATCCCATCAGGACAAGGTGAGAAAGCTCAATAGATATATAAAAAAGAACGGTATTGACGATTACATCTTTGACCCTGACGACAGTGTGTCAAGAAAGTTTGGTATGACCTATGGTGGTGGCATTGTTTTTATTAACCGGCAGGGTATCGTTAAGGGACGGATACCAAAGGCATTCTCTCCTCAAAGGCTCGAAGAGGAGATAAAAAAGATACTTTAGAGCATATGCTTGATATCTTTACCGTTTCCTTCAGAGAGGCCCTTCAGTGCCTTTTGCTTGCCTATCTGATACTTACAAACCAGAGTGTAATTGAAGACAGAAAACTTCGTCTCAGCTCTCTTGCGGGGTTTTTAGTTTCTGTGACCGGCGCATACCTGCTGAGTTATCTGCTTTTTACAAAGGATATCAAGGTCGATATAGCAAGGTGGAGTTTCTGGCAGTTTTTTACTGAATTGCTTATCTATTACCTTTCGGTGCCTCTCATGCTTGTCACCCTGAAGCCTTCAAGGTCAGTAGTGAGCGTTATGGTATTTCTGCTTTCTTTTTCTCTTGTGTTTTTTGACATCAGGGCACTTGGGTTTTATGTGCTTAACTCAGGCTATCTGAAGGAGAATGTCGGCGGTGCCCTTGGCGTTTCATTGCTTGGCATGATGCTTGGATTTTCACCGCTTCTTCTTTATCCCCTTTACCGGCAGAGGCTTCACTTTCTTGGAAAGGCTGTTACATGGCCTGTTACGCTGGTCTTTGCAGGTGCCTTCAGGGTAGCCACTGGCGGGCTTGGAGAGATTGCAAAGGATGACCTTGTTGTAAGGCTCAACAACGGCTTTGGCAGGTTTCTTGAAGACACTGTAAGGGTGGTTCAGAAAGAGCTGATGCTCCAGAAACATCCCTTTCTCAAAACCCCATACAGCAGGGTCTTTGACTTTCTTTCTTCCGATAGGATGTCCATGACCCTGACGGTTTTGGCGCTCCTTGCACCGGTGGTGTTTGTGCTCGTAAGGCTTTTCTCCACACCAGACCCACTGGTTTACGGTTTGGAAGGCAGAGCAGAAAAGAGGCTTCAGATTGCCCGTTCAAGGAGGCTTTCTGCCTACAGGGCGATACTGCCCTTTATTGGTTTTTTTATTCTGCTGGTTTCACTTCATACATCAAGCGTTACCATTAATCCCCTTTACGACCCGACACCTCTTACCGTAAGGGCAGAGGACTCAAAGAGCATATTCATCCCCTTTAAGGGAAAACTCGGTGACCTGAGTGATGGAAGGCTTCATAAGTATGTGTATTTCTGGGGAAACAAGCAGATCGTTTTTCTTGCTATCCTGAAGTCTGACGGAAGTGTTGGGGTTGCCCTTGACCAGTGTGTAATATGCAGGCCTGCAAGCTGGAATAAGGATGCCCAGGGGTATGCACAGAAGGGTAAGTACCTGGTCTGTAAGTACTGCATGACCCCTGTTTTGCCTGATACGGTAAACAAACCCGGTGGATGTAACCCCATCCCCCTGCCCTTTAAGATGACAAAAAGGGGAGTTTTGATAAGCGTTGACGACCTCGTAAGGGTATATTCTGCAGCTGAAAAGCTTGATAAAAGGGGTATGTGATGAAGGCTTTATTTAGAATGCTTGCATCCTGGTGGTTTACTGTAGCCCTGCTGGTGCTGTTTGTTGTAGTTTATCTGACCACAGGTGAAGGTCCGGACTCTTCAGACAGAGGGTTTTACAGCCTGCTGTTTTTTAGCCCGGGCGGGATGCTCCTTTTTGGTCTGCTGGTTCTTAACATCATCTCTGTTTCTGTGAGGGTGGTTGCAAGTTCACTTTCACTTAAGCCACCCAGGAAAGAGCAGATGGATGCCCTTGTGGTGTTAAAGCCCGAAAGGTGGTCTGAAGTAAGAGATACACTCAGGGAATTTTCACTGCCCCGGAAGCCTCCTGAGGGTCTGTTTTATAAAAAACTAAGAAGGTGGTCCTTTCTGCCAGGGACCCTTCTTAGATTTTCCATTCTGATTGTGCTGTTGTCACTCTTTGTCGGTGTGCACATTGAGAAAAGAGGCGTCATGACCATCCACACAGGCGATGAACTGTCAGAGGGGGTCAGGGTAAAGTCAATAAATGCCACCCTGCAGGAGGATTATCTTCAGATTGGTCAGGAAGGGGATTTTAGTGTAAACGAGGCAGAGGCAGTGCTTCAGAGGGGTTCAAAGCAGTACAGGGTCACATCTTTGATGCCCGTAAGGGTGGGTGACCGCTACATGAGGGTTTTCCACCTTGGCTATTACAGGGAGATAACCATTAAGGACAAAAGGGGCAGCATAAGAATGGTTAAAGAGCTTGACCTCTTACCACCAGGGAAAACCACAATCCTGCCTGTTTCAGGCAGGGACTATTTTCTCACCATCACCCTGTCACCTGAACGCACTATTCGTAAAGGAATACTCACGGGCAACCAGTTCAACCTGAGAAAACCAACCTTCAGGGTTTTGCTTCAGAAGGGCAGCGAGAAGGTGACGGTAACAAAAACTGTGCTTCGGGACAATGAATCCCTAAGGGTTGATGGCAAACTGGTAAGTATCAGAGACAGGGGGCTTTATGCAAGGCTCCTTTATGTAAGAAACCCTGTTTACGGAATACTAAAGATCGGGATTATGCTTTTGGTCTTTTCCCTGCTTTTTATGCTTACGAGGTTTTTCTGGTACAAAAAGGAGGTGCTGATTTACACCGATGGAGACAGGTTGGTCGTCTCTTACAGAGAGGAGTTTTACAGGAAATGGGCAGTAACCCGATTCCAGAAGGCCTTTGAGGGGCTTTCTATTGTCTGAGCCTTGCAAACAAAAACATTATCCCGCCAACCACCACTATAGCACCACCAATGAATGCCCAGGGGGCTCCCGGGTCAGCGGTTATCCTGACAAGGCTGCTTGTCTCCTGTTCATCCTTTGTAGCAGCCTGAACAAAGAATCCAAGCCCTTCCCTGTAGACTGGACGGGACGGTTTAAGTACGAGCCTGTATTTTTTGCCCTTTGAACTTAGCCATACCCGGGTGGTCCAGTCAACCACATAACCATCCTCGTTGTTTACCACCTCTACATCCTCAAGCCCCACTGAGGTGTTCTCTGTAATCCTTTCGGTCTTACCCTTTTCAAGAAAGATATCCATCTTTATGCCGAGTGAAGCAGTAAGCAGGTGGCCTATCATGATCATCATCACCCCGATGTGAATAAGCTGGGGTGAGAGCTTCAACATGAGGTTTTTAAGTCTAACCCGCCTAAGGAGTGCATCAACCGTGCAAAAGAGGGTGTTTATCCCGAGAAGAAAAAGCACCAGTATCATGCCGTAGATCCACCAGGTAAGCCCGATGTGGTCAGAGCTTGAAAGCCATTTAAAAAGAGGGGTGGTGTCTATGCCTGAAAAAAACGACAGGTGCTGAGGGTGTATCACCGAGCCTGTAATTGCAATAACAGAGAACATCACCATCAGATAGAAGGCTGTCTTTACAGAAAGCAGGATGTCTAACAGTCTTTTCATGGTCTAAAACTGTGTGGGAGGACTCTGTATTATCTTTCCCGGACCTATCCCGAAGTAGGTAAAAAGTGCAACCGCAAAACCAAGTATACCCAGAACCGCCGCTGGCCTGCCCTTAAGCCCCTTTATGTACCTTGCATGTATGTATATTGCGTAGTAAAACCATGTAACCGTGACCCATAGCTCCTTTGATGTCCAGAGCCAGTACATACCGTAGGCAACAAAGAACCAGATACTGCCTGCCACGATACCAAGCGTAAAGGATACCCAGCCTGCCATTGCAAGTTTGTACTGAAGTGTTTCATGATAGGGCTCCTCAGTGAAGAGATAGTAA
>WFMM01000017.1 GCA_015484595.1 Nitrospirota bacterium
CCATTTAGAGAGGATTGCGACTACATCTTGGACATTTGATTTTAAACTTTAATATTGTAGGAAACGAGACTCCATTTAGAGAGGATTGCGACTGAGGATGTATGAGCCCTTTCTGATTTCTCATCGTAGGAAACGAGACTCCATTTAGAGAGGATTGCGACCGTAAAGTTCCTCTATTACTTCATTATCATATCTCTTTATGTAGGAAACGAGACTCCATTTAGAGAGGATTGCAACCACCGCCTGATGGCGGAGGCATCAGGCATCAGTCAACAGTCAGGAGGGAAACAACAACTTCTGACTCCTGACTTCTGACTTGTCCCTCGGCCAAAGGCCGCTGAGGATTGCGACGGCACGCCAGGGGGCGTGAAGTGGGAGTAGTGATTTAGTGATTTAGTTGTTGATAAAAAGGAGTGAAGTTGATTAAAGATTTCAGAAAACTTATTGTATGGCAAAAAAGCCATCAACTCTTTTTAGATGTAATGAGAGATATTGAAGACTTTCCAAAAATCCAGGCCACTAAAATAGTGATAGACCAATTATTAAGGGCATGTGGGTCAATAAGTGCAAATATAGCGGAAGGTTTTGGAAGGAAGAAAGGGAAAGAGTATACACATTATTTAATAATAGCGAGAGGATCAACCACAGAGACATTAAACTGGCTACTCAAATGTTTAGATGCTAACTGGATTAACGAAGAAACTTATTATCAAAGAGAGAAAACTTTAGAAGAAATATTGAAGATGCTAAATAAAATGATAGGACAAAAAATAAAAAACTAACTCACTTATTCACTTGCCACCTAACTCACTGTCTTAACGGGATTGCGTCTCCACAGAGCAGTAGCAAACAGACCAACAGCGCAGCAGTAATTCTACTCTTCTGCTGCTTTAGCTATTGTGCTAAAATATTTCAGAAAAGTTTCTTTTCTTGACAATCTTCTAATATATAACACAATCTAAAATAACATCTTTTAAAAGGAGGATTGTCAAGATGTTTCCGGAGATGTTTCCAGATGAGGATGAGGGTTTTCACTTTGAAAACAGTTCCATACTTATTCTTACCGCTACAAACTTTTACAGTAGCCAGATATCAATTGATATAAGAAAAACAGAATGGAATACATACAAAGTTGTCTTACAAAGACCGTCTATTTACAAGCTTGATCTTGAGCCACTTCTTGAATCCTTTCTACAGTACAGAAAAGATATAAAATGCGTAAAAATACTTGATTGGTCAAACTTTGAGCAAACTCATTTTGAAAGTTCCTGGGACTGCTATGATGAAGAAATGTTTCCACACGAAAATCATCAAAACATTGTCGAGTCTAAATACATAAAAGGCTTTATAATCCCTTACGAAGATTTCATATCTCATTTAGGTGAACCACCAACGCCAAAAGCCTTTAGGATCTGGAACTCTGTTTCATGGTTTGAAGACGAAATTGAAAAAGAAAGGATTGATGCATTTTTGACAAAAATCAAGAAAAACACAAAGATTTTAAATTGTAATGACCAAAGAATAAATTCAGTCCAATATCCTTTTGCAACATACGATCCACCTCCTACAACGGTTTTATATTTTGAGCTAATTGTAAATCTTCCAGACTTTAAAGTCGTTTATAAACTCAGGCTACATATGTTAAAACTTTATTTTTTACAAGAAATCAGAAAGAGAGGTATAAAAATTTTTTCAGAAGATTTTCTCGATAAAGAAGATAAACTCAGGAAAGAAATATTACCAGAAAGAGAGCTTCTCCTTGAATCACTCGTTAAGGAATTCATTCAACTAACAAAACCTGTTAGCTGTTTCTTTCACTTTATGTCATAAAAAAGAAGTTTTTTCGTTGTTCATTGTATAATAATTTATGCAAGGGGGGTTTAAAAATGTTTTGGTATGCGTTGCAGGTGCAACTCCTCAGGTAATTACCGAAACTATCTACGCCCTCGCAACCAAAACGGCGCCAGTATTTATTAATGAACTATACATAATAACAACCGCTTACGGCAGGGATGTAATCAAGAAAAGGCTTCTTGATGATGGCATACTTTTAAATCTCTTAAAGGAATACAACCTCCCACATATAGAGTTTACCGAAGACAACATCGTTGTAATAAAAGACATTAACGGCAAATGTCTGGACGATATAAAAAACGACAAAGAAAACGAATCTACAGGTGATATAATTACTGACTTTGTCAGGAAGATGTGCGAAAGGTCTGATATTGCACTTCATTGCTCAATAGCAGGTGGACGAAAGACTATGAGTTTTTACCTTGGTGCTGCATTACAACTGTTTGGCCGTCCACAGGACAGACTCTATCATGTCCTCGTAAGTCCAGAGTTTGAGAACAATCCCGATTTCTTTTATCCCCCAAAAAGGCCTGTTAAAATCAGGTGTAGATTGCCCGAGGGTGAAAAACTTATTTCGACCTCCCGTGCAGAAATCCACCTCGCAGACCTTCCTTTTTTAAGACTCAAAGATAATGTTTTTTTAGAGAAGACCTCTTTCAGGGAGCTGATTAAAGAGGCACAGAAGGATGTTAATCTTTCTGTTTCACATCTTCCGCTAACCGTTGACCTTCATGAAAGAAAGCTTATAATAGGCAACCATGAGATAAACCTTCAACCCATGAAACTGGCCATATACACCCTCTTTGCCTATAAAAAGCGATATCATTGCTTAAGAAAAGAAAGACCTATCTGTGCTGACTGTGATGCCTGCTACATAAGTGTAAATAAACTTAAGGGAAAAGGCACCCTGTCTGCAGTAAAAAAGATTAACGAGTCAATCTATGGTAAAAACTCATCAAGAATGCTCGATGGCAGGTGGGGCAAATACGAAAAACAGGGTTTCATAAAAATCGATACCATCAGACAGTACATAAGAAAGATAAACGCAGTCATTGAAGAACAAATAGAGCATCCAGAGCTTTATGTGATAAAGAGTAAAGGTGGCTATGGTTCAAAAAGATACGGGATTAGGGCAGACAAAAACAGAATTTTTATAAAACTCTTATGATTAGTGTGCTCGTCTTATTCCCCCCTATTAGGTAAAAAGCCTTATTTTTATAAAAATGGTCGGGGTGAGTGGATTCGAACCACCGACCCCCTGCTCCCAAGGCAGGTGCGCTAACCAGGCTGCGCTACACCCCGTAACTATTTAAAATAATACAATCAGGCCATTTTAGTCAAATATTATTGTCCTTGTGTTACAATTAGTATCTGTATGGAAGAACGAAGAAGACCCTTTTCAGCCCTTTACATAAAGAACTATCGTCTCTTCATAAGTGCACAGTTTTTATCCCTTGCAGGCACCTGGATGCATCAGGCTGCACAGGCATGGCTTATTTATGAACTCACCCGTTCCCCCCTTTACCTTGGACTGCTCGGGACAGCACTTTCATTGCCAATAATGGTGTTTACCCTCTTTGGTGGTCTTCTGGCAGACCGATTCCAGAAGAAATCCCTTCTTGTGTTTACACAATCACTGGGCATAGTGCCACCTGTGGTCCTTGGGTTGCTCACCATTACCGGAGTGGTTAAGGTTTGGCATGTTATAGCTATTGCCTTTTCAATTGGCCTTATAACAGCTATAGACCTGCCAATTAGACAATCCTTCCTCATTGAGATGGTTGGGAGGGGAAATCTCCTTAATGCCATATCCCTTCATTCTGCTGCCTTCAACGGAGCACGAATGATAGGCCCTGCTGTGGCAGGTTTAATAATCGAGCACTTTGGCCCTGAATGGTGCTTTTTTATCAATTCAGTAAGCTTTCTGCCGATTGTGTTGGTCCTGAAAAAGATGACACTATCCGATGAGGTAAAGCCAGCAGGCTCAAAGGGGGTGGTAAAAGACATAGTGGAGGGCTTTGGGTTCATATTAAAAAGAAGAGACCTCTCGCTGGTGATTACCACCATTTTGGTGTTCAGTCTCTTTGGTATTCCCTACCATCACTTTCTTGCCGTATATGCTGAAGACATCCTTCACATAGGTGCAAGGGGGCTTGGTTTCCTTATGAGCTCTTCTGGCCTTGGTGCCTTTGTGGCTGCCCTGCTTCTTGCATTCCTTGGGGATGTTAAAAACAAGAGGGTTTACATGGCCGTGGCAGGCATTCTGTTTTCCCTTGCCTATATCTCCTTTTCGTTAAGCAAAATAACCTGGCTTTCAGTGCCCTTTTTGTTTTTAACAGGATGGTCACTGGTGAGTTTTCTTGCAAATGCAAACAGCATCGTTCAGCTAAGTGTGGAAGACCATCTCCGCGGCAGGGTTATGAGTGTCTTTTCCCTGTTTTTCCTGGGGATGGCTCCTCTGGGAAGCCTTTTAATAGGAACGGTTGCAGACCACATCGGCACTCGATACACACTCACTGGTGCAGGGGTTATATGTCTTCTGGCTGGTGTTCGTTTCACAAAGAGGATTATTGCCTCTCTTTAAGCCTCCTTATGGCCATCTTTGCTGCCATCATCTGTGCCTCTTTTTTACTCCGCCCTGAGCCCTCCCCCATTTTCTTACCATTAACGGTAACCTCAACCACATAGGTCTTTTTATGCTCTTCCCCTTCCTCTCTTATCACCGAATACTCAGGTAACACGCCAAACCTCTCCTGTGTGATCTCCTGAAGCACGGTCTTAAAATCATGGGCCTCTCCGGTCCTCAGTGTCTCCTGTATTCGCTCGTTTAACAGTCTGAGGATAACCCTCTTTGCCTCGTAAAAACCACCATCCATGTAAATAGCCCCAAACACTGCCTCCATTGCATCGGCAAGTATGTTTTCCTTGTCCCTGCCCCCTGTGCGTTCCTCTCCTCTTCCAAGCCTCAAAAACTTCCCGATTGAAAGGGCCCGTGCGATTTCAGACAACACGGTCTTTGATACCAGAAAGGACTTTAGCCTTGCCATGTCTGACTCGGGAAGCAGGGCCTCTGCCCTGAAGAGGCTTTCCACCACAGACAGACCAAGCACTGCATCGCCAAGAAACTCAAGCCGTTCGTTATCTCTTACGCCCTCTTTCTGGTGTTCATTGGCATAGGAGCTATGGGTGAGTGCTTCCTGAAGAAGGGTTATGTCTTTGAAGGTATAGCCGAGGGTGTTCTCAAGCTTCTTCAAACTTTTTGAGTAAGAGGCAGGCATTGGTTCCACCGAAACCAAAGGAGTTGGAAAGTGCGTAATTAACGGTCATCTCTCTCTTCTCGTTAGGCACATAGTCAAGGTCGCACTGAGGGTCGGGGTTTTCAAGATTTATCGTGGGTGGGACCACATCGTTCTTTATAGCCATGGCACATATGATTGCCTCAACGCCGCCGGCAGCACCCAGGAGGTGTCCTGTCATGGACTTGGTTGAGCTTACGGCAATCCTGTATGCCTGTTCACCAAAGACCGTCTTTATTGCCATGGTCTCAAGCTCGTCATTAAACTTTGTAGAGGTTCCGTGGGCATTAATGTAATTGACCTCCTCCGGGCTTACCCCTGCATCATCAAGGGCCATCTTCATACACCTTGCAGCACCCTCTCCGTCAGGTGAAGGAGCGGTGATGTGGTAGGCATCGCCAGTCATTCCGTATCCAACCACCTCAGCGTATATCTCTGCCCCTCTGTTTAATGCAGACTCCAGAGACTCAAGTACCACTATGCCTGCTCCCTCGGCCATAACAAAACCGTCACGCTCAAGGTCAAAGGGACGGCTTGCCTTCTCAGGCTCGTCGTTTCTCTTTGAAAGTGCCTTCATTACTGCAAACCCTGATATTCCGAGCGGGCAGATTACCGCCTCGGAACCACCAGCTATCATTGCATCGGCATCCCCTCGCTGGATTATCTTGAAGGCATCTCCAATGGCATGGGAGCCTGACGAGCAGGCAGTGACCACTGCAGAGTTTGGTCCTTTTGCTCCAAACCTTATGGAGACCCTTCCTGCAGCAAGGTTTATTATGTTCATCGGGATAAAAAAGGGAGATACCCTCCTGTAGCCCCTTTCGTGAAGTATCAGTGTGTACTGTTCAATCTTTGGAAGCCCACCAATGCCCGAACCAATTATCACCCCTACCCTGTCAGCATTCTCACTGGTAATCTTAAGCCCCGAATCATTAATAGCCATCTCCGACGCAGCCAGAGCAAAATGTATAAACCTGTCCATCTTCCTTATCTCTTTTGGCTCAATGTAGTCCTCGGGATTAAAATCACGCACCTCACCTGCAATCTGCACTGGCAACTCAGAGGCATCAAAGTGGGTAATCTTCCCTATGCCAGAGCGTCCCTCAAGCAGGCCCTCCCAGGTCTTCTGTACACCCGTTCCAAGCGGTGTTATTACGCCTACACCAGTAATAACGACTCGTCTTTTCATAAAAACTGTCTTTTAGGAAGTCTTGTTCTTTATGTAATCTATTGCGTCCTGCACCTTCTGTATCTTTTCAGCATCTTCGTCAGGAATGCTCACACCAAAGGTCTCTTCAAAGGCCATTACAAGCTCAACCGTGTCAAGAGAGTCTGCACCAAGGTCATCAACAAAGGATGCCTCAGGTGTTACCTGCTCGGGGTCTACATCAAGCTGTTTTGAGATGAGCTCTTTTACCTTTTCTTCTACATTCATCTTTTCTTACCTCCACATTAAATGTATTGTCCAGACCATAATGGTCCACTACATATACATGCCACCATTTACATGTATCACATGACCTGTGATATATCCTGCATCCGGTGATGCAAGAAATGCTACAGCAGTAGCCACATCCTGAACCGTTCCAAAACGGCCAAGGGGTATTGATTTTAACATTTCCTCTTTTACATTTTCAGGTAATTTCTCTGTCATTGCAGTCTGTATAAATCCAGGTGCCACGGCATTTACCGTTATCCCCCTGCTTGCGTACTCACGGGCAAGGGTCTTTGTAAGCCCCACAATACCTGCCTTTGAGGCTGAATAGTTTGCCTGCCCAGGGTTTCCCATAAAGGCAACTACCGATGCTATGTTGACAATCCTTCCATATCTCTTTTTAGCCATAAGCCTTATTGCCTCTTTTGAGCAGAGAAAGACACTCTTTAAGTTCACATTAAGCACTGCGTCCCAGTCTTCCTCTTTCATCCTTAAAACAAGGGAGTCTCTCGTGATGCCAGCATTGTTAATGAGTATATCCACCCCACCAAACCCTTTAACAACCTCTTCAAACATTGCCTTTACGCTTTCAGAGGACGAGACATCCACTGCCACTGCCCTTGCTTCGGTGCCCTTTTCAGAAAGCTCCTTTGCCACTTCCTCTGCATCCTGCACATTAAGGTCAGCCACCACTATCTTTGCACCCTTTGAGGCAAGTTTTTCAGCAATGGCCTTTCCTATGCCTCTTCCAGCGCCTGTTACCACTGCAACCTGTCCAGTCATGCTAACCCCCTTTGGCAGAATTTTAGTGTTAGATTTTAACAGACCTTATGTATATTTTTCCATTTGATTAAGAGGCTTGCATTACCTCTGAAATCATCAGAATATTATACTCCATATGAATGAAAAATAACAAAGGGGGTGATGGCTGGATTTGACTTAAAGTCTTTAAAGTTATTATATTAATCAAACGATTGTTTAAGCGATTGGTATGAAAAGCACCAGAGAAAAGATACTTGATACAGCAGAGAGGCTCTTTGCAGAAAAGGGCTTTGAAGGCGTAAGTGTGCGAGAGATTACCAATCGTGCTGGATGCAATGTTGCCTCAATCAGTTATTACTTCGGCAACAAAAAGGGGCTTTATCTAACCGTTTTCAGGGAGCGACTGACTGAGCGGGCAAGGAAGGTTCAATCAAGCTTCTGGAAAGAGCTTGAGGGTCATAACAATCCCTCCTCAGAAGAGGTGATCAGGGCACTGGCAAGGGCATTTCTGAAAAGTCCCTTTTCTGAAAAGGAAAGGCTCCTTCACCACAAACTGATAGCAAGGGAGGTAAGCCGTCCCACCGAAGCCTTTGAGATATTTCACACAGAGGTGGTAGCCCCATTTTTTGATGCCCTCTTCAGGCTACTTAAAAGACACATAAAAGGCACCACAACAAAGGAGGAACAGCTTTTATATGTGCTCAGTATATTTGCACAGGTAATGCACTTTAATCTTTCAAGAAACATGCTCACCGCCATAACAGGAAAAAAACTTGACGAGCCCTTCATTGACAGACTTATCGAGCACATCGTCCGGTTTTCCCTTTACGGGATAAAAGGAGGCAAAGGGAGATGAAGGCAAGGGTGGTTATCGTCCTACTTATGGTTCTTGCCTCCTGTCAGGGCATACACAGGCAATCCCCTGACCTGATAGTGCCGGGAAGGTTTAAAAATGCCCCTCAGTCTGCAAGCTCCACTGCCAAAGGGTTCAGTGTATGGTGGAATGACTTTAATGACCAGAGGCTAAGCCAGCTTGTGACCCTTGCCATCAGTAAAAACAAAGACATTGGACTTGCAACTGAGAGGGTGCTTGAGGCACGGGCACAACTAAGAATTAGCAAAGCAGAGCTTTTTCCCTCGGTAAACCTTCAGGCAGATGCCACGAGACAGCAGCAGTCCTTCAGGTTCTCCTCAGGTGGAAGCAGGGTCAGCATTTTAAGTAACACCTTCAGGGTAGCACCTGCTGCCTCCTACGAGGTTGACCTCTTGGGAGCGCTCTCATCAGCCAGGGAGGCAGCAAGACAGAGGCTTCTATCGTCTATTGAAAACAGAAACACAGTGATAAATACCGTGCTGGCAGACCTTGTAAGCCTGTACTTTGACAGGGTTGGCATTGAAAGGAGGCTTGCCATTTTAAGGGCAAGGCTTAAAAATAGCA
>WFMM01000018.1 GCA_015484595.1 Nitrospirota bacterium
CTCCTGGTTTGAGTCTCTTTCTTGGGTTGTTAATCTCTCTCTTAAGGATATCCACATATCGCTCAAGCAGGGCTGTAAGTGCACCATCTGAGCTGTCTATTCCATGACGCCCCAACGCCTCCTTTACTATCTGCAGGTCGGTCTTTCCTGCCATCTTAATGCCTCTGAAGGCATCTGTAATGGAAAAGACCTCCTCAAAGGCCCTGTTTAAGGCCCTTGTGCCTGCCTCCCCGGATTCAAGCAGAGTTCCGTCTATGTCAAAAAGCAGTAACATCCCTGCTACCTCCTCTCCCAGAGTCTCGGGTCAAGGGCATCTCTTAGGCCCTCACCGAAGAGATTATAGGAAAGCACGGTTATGAGTATGGCAAGCCCTGGAAAGACCGAAAGCCACCATGCTATCTCTATGTTCGCCTGGCCTGCCTTCAGTATGTTACCCCAGCTTGGCCGTGGCGGTTGAACTCCAAGCCCAAGAAAACTGAGGGCTGACTCAAGAAGCACGGCCGATGCCACCCCGAGCACTGCATTTACTATGACAGGGGCAAGACTGTTTGGCAGCATGTGGCGAAAGATTATCCTGAGGTCAGACGCACCGATTGCCCTTGCAGCAAGGACAAACTCCCTGTTTTTCAGGCTCAGAAACTCTGCCCTGACCAGCCTTGCCACTCCCATCCATGAGGTAAGCCCTATTATGATCATGATGTTCCAGATACTTGGGCCAACAAAGGCTATGACTGCAAGAATCAGAAAAAAAGAGGGTATCGAAAGCATGACATCAACGAACCTCATTATCACCCTGTCAGTCAAACCACCGTAATAACCTGCCAGGGCACCCAGTATAATACCGATTAATGTGGATATACCCACTGCCACAAAGCCCACCGAAAGGGATACCCAGGAACCGTAAAGCATTCTACTTAAGACATCCCTGCCAATGTCGTCAGTTCCAAGGGGATGAAGCCTGCTTGGTGGCTCAAGGATGTGATAACGGTCTATGTAATCAGGCTCATAAGGTGCAACTATGGGAGCAAGCAGTGCAACCACGAAAAGGGAAAGCACAAGCACTGCACCAATCAGGGCAAGTCTGTTGTGCCAGAGCCTCTGAACCAGCACAGACCACATTGTCTATTGCCTCCGAATCCTGGGGTCAACAAGGGCATAACACAGATCAGCAAGCATGTTGCCAAGCAGCGTAAGAAAGGCCCCTATCGTCAGTAGCCCCATTATCAGCGGATAGTCTCTCTGCATAACCGACATCCAGAACAATCTCCCCATTCCAGGGATACTGAATATCTGTTCAAATATAACGCTTCCACCTATCAGTCCTGGCACTGAAAGACCCAGTATGGTGATGATCGGAAGCAGTGCGTTTCTTAGTGCATGCCTGTATATAACCTTGTTTTCAGGTAAACCCTTTGCCCTTGCGGTGGTTATGTAATCCTGTCGGATAACCTCAAGCATGCTGCTTCTCATATACCTCGATATCCCTGCGATGCCTCCAAAGGCAGAGACGAATACAGGCAGTATAAGGTGTTTGCCCAGGTCAAGGAGCTTTCCTAAGAAGGTAAGGGAGTCGTAGTTGAGGGACTTTATTCCACTTATTGGCAGAAGATGAAGCTTTACTCCAAAAAACATCATCAGCAAAAGGGCAAGCCAGAACCCTGGCATGGCAAACCCTACGAAGACCACCACAGTGGTTATCTTGTCGTAAAGAGAGTACTGCCGGGTGGCAGAGCTAATACCGACCGGTATGGCAATCAGAAAAATGACCAGCATACTGAGGATGTTTATTGCAAGGGTGATGGGTATCTTTTCTTTGATCTTTTCCCATACCGGACGGTGGTCTGTGGAGAAGGACTCACCAAAGTCCAGCCTTATCACCCGTTTTAGCCAGTTTAAATACTGAACGATTATGGGCTTGTCCAGACCATAGTATTTTTCGAGCCTCTCTCTGGCTTCAGGTGTTATCTTTGGATTCAATTCGGTAAGCACATCGGTTGGCTTTCCCGGGGCAAGGTGAAGTATAAAGAAGCTCAAAAGGGTAATGCCCAGGAGTGTAACCGATAGCTCCAGCACCCTCTTTGCCAGATAGGTAAACATCTATTCAGGCTGTTCTTCTTTTATTATTTTATAAGAGTAGGTTATATCCGCAACACCTTCAAGGGTTGCCTTTACAGAGCAGTACTTATCCATGGAAAGCTGGGTTGCCCGTTTTACAGCCTCCTCTGAGATGTCCTTTCCGGTTACCACATATTCCACATGGATTTTTGTGAACTTTTTTGGATGCTCCTCTGCCCTGGATGCCTTAACTATGACCTCAAAGCCTGTGACCTTCTGTCGCTTTTTTCTCAGTATGGATATCACATCCATCCCTGTGCAGCCGCCAAGCCCCATGAGCACCAGCTCAGTTGGCCTTGGTGCAGTGTCTTGGCCACCAAACTCAGGGTCTCCGTCCATTACGATTGAATGCCCTGTTAGGCCATGGGCAACAAACCTCATACCATCAACCAGTTTAACACTTGCTCTCATAAAACCCCCTTTTTGTTGGAAAATTCAAAATCCTGCTCTCTAAATTCTAAAAAACATCAAACCTCTATTGTATACAGTCCATGTTAATACTCATTCTCTTTAGTGCTATGCAATATCTTCGTTATTTAGAATTTAGATATTGGTGATTAGAATTTAAGTCTATTATAGCCTGTTTTACGAGTTCCAGGCTAACCTGGGTGTTTTTACACGGGCCATAGGGTCTGATGTTGGGGATCCCTATTACAGGCAATGGATAGGTGTCAGCAATGCCACTTGAGAGGTCACGCTCACATGCCACCGCCACTATCGCATCAGGTCTGGTCTCCTTGACGATTCTCCTTGCCAGTGTTCCGCCTGTAGCCACATGAAGACTGAGTTTATAGGCCTCGGCAATCTCTATGAGGTCCTTTATCTCGCACCTTCCGCAACGCTTACACTTGTATATGTTATGGGTTATACGGATGTCACATTTGTCTATCTGCAGGCAGTGGGGAAGCAAGACCAGTATTCGGTCAGTCTTTTTCCCCTCCTTGAGAACCAGTTTGTTATTGAGTTTTATTATGATAGACTGAAGCTTCTCCTTTGAGTCTTTTTTAAAGGAGCCCACAAGCATAAATACAGGATACAGTACCTTTAACAGGACGCCCCTAATTATCCTGTACATTGCCAAGGTGCTCTCCTACTTTAATATCCTTTCCACTTCCCTGAAGAAAGGCCCTTATGTCCATTGCCTTTTTTCCTTCAAGCTGAAGCTCTAAAATCCTTATCAGCCCCTCACTGGTTGCAACTATGAGATTGGATTTGTCCTTGTAGACCACCCTGCCAGGCTCACCAGAGCCATCCTCTATGTCTACCTTTTTAATCTTTAAGACCCTTCCCCTCAGATAGGTATAAGCACCTGGCCAGGGCTGAAGCCCTCTTATCCTGTTGAATATCTCAATGGCGGTCATGTTCCAGTCAATCAGGCCATCGGATCTCTTAAGGGGTGGAGCAAAGGTGGGTTTTCCAGTCTGGGCCCTGGGTTTTATCTCTCCCCTTCTCAGTCCCTTCACTGTCTGAACCAGAAGGTCTGCCCCCCTTTGAGCAAGCCTAACTGAAAGGGTGCCTGCGGTGTCATCCATGAGTATTGGCTCTTTTTTCTGAAGCAGAATTGGGCCTGTGTCAAGCCCCTCATCCATCAACATGGTGGTGACACCGGTTTCTCTTTCGCCCTTGATAATTGCCCACTGTATTGGAGCTGCCCCTCTGTATCGGGGTAAAAGGGAGGCGTGCAGATTTATACACCCCTTTTCAGGAATATTCAAGACCTCTTCAGGCAGAATCTTACCATAGGCCACGACTATTATGAACTCAGGTGAGATGGCCTTCAGTCTCTTGATTAGCTCCCTGTCCTTTATTGATTCAGGTTGCATGATGGGTATCTTCCTTTCCGCTGCAAAGACCTTCACGGGTGGGGGTATCACCCTGTGTCCTCTGCCTCCTGTCTTATCAGGTTGAGTTACCACAAGGGCTATATCCTCCTGATGAAGGATAAGTCTTTCAAGAGACGGAATAGCAAACTCTGGTGTGCCAAAAAAGATTATCGACATCTATTTGTTAAGTTCTTTCAGTATTTTTTTGTATCTCTTTCTGAAAAACTCTCGTTTTATAGGACTCAGTCTATCAATAAATAGGACACCCTCAAGATGGTCAATCTCGTGCTGAAAGGCCCTTGCAAGAAGCCCCTCTGCCTCTATCTCCACAGGGTTTCCATCCCTGTCAAGACCCTTGACGAGCACCTTCTTTGCTCGCTTTATGATGCTTGTGTATTTTGGCACACTGAGGCAGCCCTCTTCTGAATCGGTCTTGCCCTCGGCCTCAGCAATCTCTGGATTAACGAGCACGATGAGGTTTCCCTTCTCTTTTCCAGCAGTAATGTCAACTACGATAACCCTTTTTAGCTCACCAACCTGATTGGCCGCAAGCCCTATACCAGGAGCAGCATACATGGTCTCAACCATATTGTCAATAAGCTCCTGAAGATTACCGTTTATGTCGGTAATCTCCTGTGCCCTCTGCTTTAAAACAGGCTCGGGGTATTTTTTAATCTCCAGCACAGCCATAACGATATTATAACATAGTGGCACTTCCACTCTACACACTATTTAAATATTTAGGTTATAATATTGTACTATGCTTGCAAGGTTTGCACTGGTTTTTGCTCTGTTTTCCTTTACCACCATGATCAACCTCCCCTTTGGTTACCTCAGAGGCGGGGTAAAGAAGTTCTCTGTGAGGTGGTTTCTTTACATCCACCTGCCAATACCATTTATATTCCTTGCCAGGGTAATATCTGGCCTTGATTATCGCTACATCCCGATTATGGTTACCGCAGCTGTGCTTGGTCAGCTACTTGGTGGCAGGATGGAGATCTGATGCTTCAGGCACAACTGGTGGATGTAGGCAGGATAGAGCTAAAAGATGTGCCAGAGCCTGAGCCAGGAGATGACGAGATTGTAATAAAAGTCCGTTCTGCCCTTACCTGTGGAACAGACCTCAAGGCATTCCTCAGGGGTCACTCTCTTATTCCCATGCCAGGCCCCTTTGGTCATGAATACTCTGGCGTGGTTACAAAGGTTGGCAAGAAAGTAAAGGCCTTTAAAGAGGGACAGGAGGTAATGGGGGTGCACAGTGCACCCTGTGGAAGCTGTAACTATTGTAAAAGAGGGATTTATCATCTCTGTGAAAACATAATGGATAAAAAGGTGCTCGGTGCCTATGCTGAAGAGCTCCTTATCCCATCCCATGTGGTAAGACAAAACCTGTTTCATAAGCCTGAGGAGGTGGACTTTTCAGTTGCAGCCCTGCTTGAGCCCCTTTCATGCGTCGTTCATCCCTACGGTCAGTTTTCTTTAGATGCCGTGGAAAAGGCACTGATTATAGGGGCAGGGCCTATAGGCATTATGCATTCTGCCTATCTGGAATCAATGGGTTGTGAGACCACCCTTTCAGACCTTCACAGGGGCAGACTTGATGTGGCTAAAGGAATTGCCTCAAAGGTGGTGGATGCAGAGGAGCTTGATAAAAAGGCAATGGAGATCGCAGGCCCCCCTGGGTTTGACCTCGTGGTTGAATGCACAGGGAGAGTGGAGGTCTGGCAGGAAGCCCTGAGGTATCTAAGAAGAGGTGGCCGGTTAATACTTTTTGGTGGTTGTCCAGCAGGGAGTCAGGTATGTTACAGTACCGACCGCCTTCACTACGACGAGATTACCCTTATGGGGAGCTTTCACTTCAGCCCTGACGATGTAAAAAGGGCCTACCAGCTCATTGTTGAGGGCAGGCTTCCACTTGAGAGTTTAATCTCAGGAAGTTTCAGCCTCTCAGAGATTAACAGGGCCTTTGAACTATTGAAAAAGGGCGAGGGTATTAAGTTTGCCATTATCCCATGAAGACCATGAAGGTAGCAAGGCTTTACAGCTTTGGTGATATAAGGGTAGAGGAAGAGCCCCTGCCCGAGCCTTCTGCTGAAGAGGCACTGGTCAGAGTAAGGGCAAGTGGTATCTGCTCTGGAGATGTGATGCCCTGGTATATTGAGAAGAAAGCACCACTGGTGCTCGGGCATGAGCCAGCAGGTGAGATAGTGGAGCTTGGAAAAGATGCAGGGGGGTTCAAAAGGGGTGACAGGGTCTTCGTTCACCACCATGCACCCTGTATGAACTGTTCATACTGCAGAAGAGGCGACTATGTACAGTGTCCTTCCTGGAGACTGATGGGCATAAGGCCAGGGGGGATTTCAGAGTACATAGTGGTTTCAGCACTGAGTTTGAAAAACGACACGCTGAGGCTTCCTGACTCCCTTGGTTTTGAGGATGGGGTTCTGGTCGAGCCCCTTGCCTGTGTTGTAAAGTCTATGAGAAGAAGTGGTTTAAAAAGGGGAGACACACTGCTTGTTATAGGGCTTGGGGTGATGGGAATGCTCCATGTTATGGTGGCAAGGGAGTTTGGTGCAGGCTTTGTGGTAGGTGCAGACATGGTGAGATACCGTCTTAACAGGGCCCTTGAGCTTGGGGCAGATGAGGTGGTTGATGTAAGTAAGGAATCCCTTAAAGAGGCAATGGAGAGGATAACAAAGGGGAAAGGGGCAGAGGTGGTGATAGTGGGTCCAAACAGCGTAGAGGCAATGAAGCAGGCTCTTGAATGTGTATCCTCAGGTGGAACGGTCGTCTTTTTTACACCTGCCCGCCCCGGAGAGAAACTGAGTTTAGACCCAAATTATATCTATTTCAGAGACATAAACATCGTAACCAGTTATTCCTGTGGTCCTGACGATACAAGAGAGGCCCTGAGACTTATGGAGAAGGGGACAGTCAGGGCTGAAAGCCTCGTTACCCACAGATTTTCAATTGAGGAGACAAAAAGGGCATACGATCTGGTTGCACAGGCAGGAGAAAGCCTCAAGGTAATAATTGATTTTTGTTCATGAAAAATTCACAATTGGATTTTTAAAATAAATCATGAAAAAGAAAGGACAGGACAAAAAGGGCTTTTACAGCTTTTGCGAATTTCCATCTGAAAAAAAGCAAAAAACCCTTAAAAACCGTAACAGGCTATACCGTTTCAGCCCTGATGGGTTCAGGTGGAATGGAATAAAATCAGAGGCTTATAAGAACGAAGGAGATGACTGGCAGAGGATAATTCGTCACAATATCATCGGTGTGCACGGTGAGACCACCAGGTTTCATCTCCGTTATTTTGAGATAGCCCCTGGTGGAAACAGCAGTTTTGAAACCCATAAGCACGAGCATGTGGTGGTTTGCATAAGGGGCAAAGGAAAGGTCAGGCTTAACAGAAGAACAGTTGAATTGAACTACCTTGATGTGCTTTACATTGCCCCTGAAACGCCTCATCAGCTTTTAAACCCCTTTGAAGAGCCCTTTGGTTTTTTCTGTGTTGTCAATGCAAGACGAGACAGACCAAAAC
>WFMM01000019.1 GCA_015484595.1 Nitrospirota bacterium
ATTCATTACAATGATGATAAAAACCTCAAAGAGGCAGAGGAGCTCGTCCTGAGTGCCTTTAAGATTGGCCCTGAAAAACCCACGCCTCGCAGGATGATAAAAAAGGTAATCCTATAATAACCCTTCCTGATTGAAACTGAAGTAACCTGACCTTGTTATCACCAGATGGTCAAGAAGCCTTATGTTAAGCTCTGTTGAAAGCTCCCTCAGTTTATTGGTCAAGGAGATGTCTGCCTTTGAAGGTGTGGGTTTTCCTCCTGGGTGGTTATGAACCAGTATCATGCCGCTTGCCCTGTGGTTAAGGGCCTTCTCTAATACCTTCCTTGGATATACATGTGCCTGGTCAACGGTTCCCTCAGAGATAGTCACCTCCTTTATGAGTCTGTTCTGGTTGTCAACGAAGAGCACCCTGAACTGCTCATCAGCTGCACCACCCATTGAGACCTTAAGGTAATCAACCACCCTGTCAGGAGAGTTAAACACGGGCTTGTTAAGGATGTCCTCCTTTAAGGAAAGCTCAAAAAGGGCAGGGATTATTTTTAAAAAGGTGGCTGTCCTTTCGCCAATTCCATCCACCTGAAGTAGCTCCTCTGGTTCTGCCTCAAATACTCCCCTTAAGGAGCCAAACCTCTCAATCAATGCCTTTGAAATGGGTTTGGTATCCCGCCTTGGCAGTGCGTATGTTAGGAGCAATTCCAGTGCCTCGTAATCCTTAAGCGCCTGGATGCCGCCCTGAAGAAACCTCTGTCTGAGTCTTTTTCTGTGCCCCTGATAATGGGGTTTATCCCTCAGGCTCACCTTCGTGTATCTGGTAGTCAACGGTGACCTCAAGGTCCTTTCTCAGCGAGTGGTACACTGAGCAGTATTTCTCCTGCGACAGAGAGATGGCACGCTGCACCTTTTTGTCAGTGATGTTGTTACCCCAGAGATGAACGGTCATCCTGATTGCCTTGTAGTACTGAGGCGGGGTTGGATTGCGGTCTCCTTCAAGGTCAACCTTGAACTTTTTTATCTCACAGCGCATCTTGGTAAGGAATGAGACCATGTCGATGCTAAGACAACCGCCGAGGCTTAAAAGAAGGCTCTCTGTGGGCATACAGCCCCACTCGACCTTTGCATCGAAATCTATCTCATAGCCTCGCTGAGTGCGACCCACAAATATAAGCTCCTTGTCCCACTCAATCCACCCCTTTGTGGTGGTCATAACCTTTTCCTTATAACCCTTAAGCTCATCCTCAAGTGTTTCGATTTCCTTGTCTGACATATTGACCTCCTCTTTTATAGGGTGTAGGGTATAGCCTGTAGGGGGTAGTATAATAATTCCCCACTTCATGAGCCCTGTATCCTGTCTTAAACGACTGCCGTGGTGTGATACATTTTAAAATAATTCCCTGAGAGCATTCAATAATACCAGGGTCAGTTTTTCTTTTCAGAGCCTTTACCGAGGCCGAACTTTTCCCACCTGTACCAGAAGGTCTTGTAACTCATACCAAGAAGCTCAGCAGCCCTCTTTGCCACAAAGCCCGACTTCTCCATTGCCCTTTTAAGCAATGCCTTTTCAAGCTCCTCAAACACAATTCCCTCATCAGGGATGTCAAAGTCCATTATGTTGGTGCTGCCACCTGTGGATATATCTTCTCTTATGTCTTCATACCCAATGGTTTCACCATCGGTGAGTATAACGGCACGCTCTATCACAGACTGAAGCTGCCTTATGTTTCCAGGCCAGGAGTAGTTCATCATTGCCTTCATTGCATCCTCTGATATGCCCCTTATTCTTTTGCCAAACTCCTGGTTGTACTTTTTCAGGAAATACTCGCAAAGAAGTGGTATGTCCTGTCTTCTTTCCCTCAAAGGTGGTATCTTTATGGTAACAACCCTCAATCTGTAATAGAGGTCTTCCCTGAAGGTGCCCTCCTTTATCATCTCTTCAAGGTTTCGGTTTGTGGCTGCAATTATACGGACATCCACTTTAAAGGAGTCTTTACCACCAAGGCGTCTTACCTCTCCGTCCTGAAGCACCCTGAGAAGCTTTGCCTGAAGGGCCAAGGGCATATCGCCTATCTCGTCTAAAAACAGTGTTCCCCCACGGGTTGACTCTATGAGACCCTTTTTTCTTGAAGTGGCACCTGTGAATGCTCCAGGCTCGTATCCAAAGAGCTCGCTTTCGAGTAGGTTTTCAGGAATGGAGGCACAGTTAAGTGCGGTAAAGGTTGCCTTTTTTCGTGGGCTCAGGTAGTGAATAGCCCTTGCAAGCAGTTCCTTTCCAGTGCCGCTTTCACCAAGCAGAAGCACGGTTGCGTTGGTGGGAGAGACCTTTTTTACGGTCTCAAGCACCTGCTTCATTGCAGGAGACTCACCGATTATGCCTTCGATGTTGAACTGACGGTAAAGCTCCTTCTGAAGCGAGAGGTTTTCATCCATCAGGTTTACCCTTTCAAGGGCCTGACGGAGCTTTATAAGCAGGGTTTCCTTCTCAAGTGGTTTTGTGAGGTAGTCAAAGGCCCCCTTTTTAATGGCCTCCACGGCTGAGGAGATGGTTCCATAGGCGGTCATGATTATAATGGTAGGTGGCCTTTCTGAGAGTCCCCTTAGTTCTTCAAGCAGGTCAATGCCGCTTTTTTCAGGCATCTTAAGGTCGGTAAGCACTATCTCGGGCTGATACCGGGCATAGACCTTCAGTGCCTCGTCAACAGAGCCTGCCTCAAGCACCTCGAAGTTCTCTTCACTGAGAATGGTTCTTAGGATGCCCCTCTGGAGGGGCTCATCATCTACCACCAGTACTGTAGCCATATGATAATTTAACAGATGGTATGGGGTTTTTGCATGCATCCCCAATCCCGTGCTTTAGCTGTGCTATAATTAGGAAAACTGCCTGACAAGGAAAGGGGTATGTGTATGAAGAGATTCCTTTTGTCTCTCCTGGTACTGGTTTTGTTTGCTGGTAAATCCCATGCTTTGCCTTCCATCATGTTTACAGAAGAAAGACACGACTTTGGAGAGGTTAAGCAGGGAGAAAAACTGGAGTATGAGTTTCACTTTAAAAACATAGGTGATGAAACGCTGATAATAAAAAAGCTCACCGCATCCTGAGGTTGCACTGCTGTGATGGTCAGTTCAGACCATCTTGGCCCCCAGGAAGAGGGTATCATTAAGGCAACCGTTGATACCAGAAGAAAGAGGGGGAGGATTGTAAAGACCATACAGGTAAAAAGCAACGACCCTGAACGGCCCCTTGTGGTGCTTAAACTTACGGCTAATGTAAAAGACCCCTTTCACAACGCAGCCCACGAAGCAGATGCAATCTTTCGCACCCCCTGCAGGAGCTGCCATGTGGACAGGGGGGTGGGAAGGTCAGGTGCTGCTCTTTTCAGGGCAGACTGTATGATGTGTCACAGAAGGGGACGGGTTGGTAAAGATCTACTTCAGCTTAAAAAGCTATCCTTTGAACAGTTAAGGCGCTCTATCGAGGATGGTGTTCAGGGCACTGTAATGCCAGGGTTTTCGGCAAGGCTTGGGGGGCCTTTAACAGAGTCACAGATAAGGTCTCTGATAAGGTATATAAAGGGGCATTAAGCCTCTAAGAGTTTTTCTTCCTCTTCCTGCTCGGTCTTACAGTCAATGCACATGGTGGTTACAGGTCTAGCCTCAAGCCTCTTTATGCCTATCTCACAGCCACAGACCTCACAGATACCGTAAGTGCCGTTGTCTATCTTCTCGATTGCAAGCTCTATCTTTTTTATCAGTTTCTGCTCTCTGCCCCTCAGTCTTAGCATGAAGTTTTTGTCAATCTCTGCTGATGCCTGATCCCCAAGGTCAGGAAAGGCACTCTCTTCCGGAAGGCTATTGAGGGCTGTCTCTGCTTCCTGAAGAAGCTTTTCCTTTTGTTCAACAAGCCTTTTTCTTATCTCCTGAATGATCTTTTCTCTATCGGTAATCTTTTTGTTTTCCTTTGCCTCGGAACATCGCTTTGTGGATTTCTTTTTCGTCGTTGTCCTTTTCTTTGTTGTGCTCTTTGAGCTCTTTTTGCCTTTTGTGCCGCCTGGGCTCTTCTTTTTTGTTGCCATTAAATTCTCCTTCCCAAACCAGGAAATACTCAAACAAATAGATTTTTAAGCCTAACAAACTGACATTAAATTAGTCAAGATGGTATAATACCGAAAATCAGCATATCCTATGGTAAGAAAGCCTCTGTGTTTAAGGGTTAGGCTTTGAGTTTTTTTCAGGTTTTCACGCAAATTAATTTAATATAAGGAAGATATAAGGAAGATTATGAAAAGGTTGGTTCTTGTTTTAATGGTTCTGTTATTGCCTGTCAGCGTATATGCTGTGAAAAACCCCTTTGTGCCTGTTTCAGAGCACATACTCTCCTACTTTAAACCGCTTGAGGGTGATGTGGTAAGTGTAAACCATGAGGTGGTCATAAACATAGGCAGTGAAAAGGGCGTAAAAAGGGGTATGAGGTTTAAGGTCTTTGAAAGGGGTGCACCCTTTTATCATCCTGTTACAGGTGAGTACATGGGCAGGATTGAGAGGCTCAGAGGAGTTATTGAGGTAAAGGATGTCTCTGACAAAGAGAGCCATTGCAGAATTGTGGAGGGAGATGCAAAAAAGGGTGACCTCGTAAGGATATCAGGAGCAAAGGTGAGGGTGCTCTTTTATCAGGATACGATGGTTGATTACTTTGTTGGAGATGCCCTCTATCAGGAGCTTAGAAACACTAAACGCTTTGAGCTTGCCGATGCACCTATTGAAAACCTTACCCCTGAGGAGCTGCTTGAGATTGCAAAGAAGGAAAAGACAGAGGCAATAGTAAGGCTCAGCTCTAAAAAGGGAGACATTGCCGAAAAGACCATAGAGGTCTCTCTACTCTGGAAAGACGGAGAGGAGTTTTTCAAAGAGGATGTGCCCGTTAGTGAAGAGTTTATCAGAGAGGTAAGAAGCTCTCAAGAATTCCTTACAGGTGGGGTTCAGGAGCCTTTGCTTCTTTATTCCCTTCCCTTTGGAGCAGAAAACATACTCACCGGTGATGTGGATGGAGACAAAAAACTGGATATCATTTTAAGCAATGGCTACGACATCTATGTGTACTCCTACGATGTTGACCTGAGCTACCTTTATCAGGCAACCCTTAACAGAGAGGAGACAGCCCTGTGGCTTGATATCTCTGATATAGACAGAGACGGTAAGGATGAGATAGTTATCACCACCATTAATGACGATGAGACACGGGTTTTTTCTTATATCTATAGGTTTAAAGACCGTACGCTTAAGCAGATTTGGAAGACCGAGGGATTTCTCAGGGTACTTAACGGAAGGCTCCTCTGGCAGGGCTTTTCACCCTATGACGGTTACATTGGCAAGGTGCGGGAGATTAATTACAAAAACGGAGTCTTTGAAAACGGTAAAGATCTCAACCTGCCCCCAGGGCTAAACATTTATAACTTTGTAAAGGTCCCCTCAGGAGAGGGAGAGCTCTATTTTTATGTAGATAAATACGACCATCTGGTGCTTTTAAACACCGAGGGGCTTCCTGTGTGGAGGAGTGAAAAAGACCTTGGAGGTTTTGTTAAGAGGTTTCAGAAGAAAAAGTACATAGAGATGGTGGAAAG